>JAGFWA010000043.1 GCA_017640245.1 Pelagibacteraceae bacterium | reverse complement strand
AATTCTGTTGCATCAATTGCACCTTTTTGTAAGGCTGGTACAATTTCACCGCCAGGAAGTTGAGAAGTTGATACTCCCAATTTTTCCATAACACGTGCGCCAAGTCCAAAGAAACGCATACGCAATCCTTTTAGATCGTCAGTTTTTAATTTTTTTCGAAAACCAACCTGATGTTTCTGGAGCAATGATACCACATGGAACAGATTGAACATTAAAGCCGGCATCGTCATATGTTTTTTGCCATAGTGTTCTTCCATTTCCGTAGTATACCCAAGCTAAAAATTCAGGCGCATCTGGACCAAAAGGAACTGCTGAAAAGATAGCTCCTTTGTCGCCTAGTTTTCCTGTGTTGTATCCAGGTGTTGTATATCCAGCATTAACTTGTCCTCTAGAAACGGCATCAAGCATATCTTTAGGTGGAACCAGTCTCTCATTTTTTCTTGGTTCATAGATCTTAATCTGTAGATCAGATCCTGCTGAAGCTGCAATTTCATTAACACGCTCAGCAATCCATGGTGGCGATGTTCCCAGCCCTGGCAAAGTTGTCGGAAACCATACCTGAACATTCAAAAGCATTTGCTGTTCTTGTCCAACAACATTAACTACTTTGTTTTCTTTTTTCTTTTCTTTTTTGACTATGTATTTCTTAGGTAATTTTTTGGCGATTAGAGTTTGCGTTTTTATACGTTTTGTTCCAGGACGAGGTAAATATGCCCACTCGTTCCAGATTTTATAGTTTGCACGAAATGCTTGAAGATCGTTCCAAATCTCTTTGAATTTAGGATCTGCTGCACTTGCTTCTGCAACCACTTCATCCCATGCTTCCTCAAAAGTTGCTAACATTTTAGGAGACCAGTACTTGTTTACAGTACCTGCGGCAGCATTTTTTTTCATTGGATCAAACTGCATAGACTCACCCATTGCAAGTGAATCAGTCATAACAGCCTTACAAGCAAGTTCAATTATCGTACGTTGTCCTTCATTCATTTCGTTATTCCAAGTATCCTTGTTAATAATCAAATCATAAAAAGTAGCTGGTGCATGCCATCCAGGAAAGTAGTTGTATTTCAGAATTTTATTTATACCCAATCTTTGATCGATATCTGGCATAGAAAATTCTGTTGCATCAATTGCACCTTTTTGTAAGGCTGGTACGATTTCACCGCCAGGAAGTTGAGAAGTTGCTACTCCCAATTTTTCCATGACACGCGCACCCAGACCAAAGAACCGCATACGCAATCCTTTTAGATCTTTTGGTTTTTTGATTTCTTTTGAAAACCAACCAGAAGTTTCTGGCGCAATGATACCACATGGAATGGATTGAACGTTAAAACCGGCATCATCGTACGTTTTTTGCCATAGTTTTCTTCCATTACCATAGTAAACCCAAGCTAAGAACTCAGGCGCATCAGGACCAAAAGGAACTGCTGAAAAGATCGCTCCTTTGTCTCCCAATTTACCCATGTTGTAACCAGGTGTTGTATATCCAGCATTGACCTGTCCTTTAGAAACAGCTTCTAGCATTTCTTTAGGTGGAACCAATTTTTTTGGTTCGTAGGTCTTCATTGTAAGGTCTCCTCCTATAGCATTGATGTGCTTAGCAACCCATGCTGGAGATGTTCCCAGTGCTGGCAACGTAGTTGGAAACCAAACTGGTACCTTCAATAAAACTGGTTCAGCAAATGAAGCGTTTACCATTAGAACAAACGACACTAATGAAGCCGCTACTATGCTTAGTAGTTTTTTTATCATTTTTATTACTCCCTATATTTATTTATTATTAATAATTAATAAAAAGTGGAATAGTTAAACATATTGTGCGCTAAGAGTCATATTGCACTGCGCAGTGCAAAGCTCCATTGCAAAACATGCAATGCTCTAAATGATGTTTTATTATTAGATAATTTTATACAATTTGACCTAGATCAATTAATATAATTTAATCAAATCAACCGTAGGTTAGATAATTACTTATGATGTAGGAAATTACGTTCAACACACATGGCAATGCCCATTCCGCCTCCAATACACAAGGTAGCTAGCCCTTTTTGAGCTTTTCGTTTTTGCATTTCATGTAGTAATGTTACCAATATTCTGGTTCCTGAAGCCCCTACTGGATGTCCTAGTGCGATTGCTCCGCCATTGACATTAACTTTATCAACGGTCCAGCCTATTTCTTTATTCACTGCAATAGCTTGTGCAGCAAACGCTTCGTTAGCTTCAATTAGATCTAATTCGTCTTCACCCCATCCGGCTTTTTTTAGAGCGAGCTTAGATGCTGGAATAGGTCCTGTTCCCATAATTGAAGGATCCACTCCACATTGTGCCCAAGAAACAATTTTAGCTAATGGTTCGATATCTTTTTTATTAGCCATCTCGCCTGTCATTAAACATACTGCGGCAGCTCCATCATTAACTCCTGATGCATTTCCTGCGGTAACTGTTCCGTCCTTTTTAAAAGCGGGTCTTAATTTTGCTAATTTTTCAACTGTTGATTCCACTTTCGGATACTCATCTTTACCAAATTCAATTTCTTCCCTTTTAACTTTTACTTTTACAGGAACAATTTCGTTTACAAACTTCTTTCCCTTGATTGCTTCGGCAGCTTTTCTTTGAGAAGCAGCCGCAAAATTATCTTGTTCTTCTCTCTTAATTTGAAATTTCTCAGCAACATTTTCTGCCGTTATTCCCATATGATATTGATTATAAGCGTCCCACAATCCATCAATGATCATTGAATCTTTCATTTTGCCTTCACCCATTTTTATGCCCTTACGAATATTCATATAGTGAGGAGAATTACTCATACTTTCTTGTCCGCCAGCAATCATTACTTTGCCATCTCCAGCTTTTATGGAATTATAAGCCATAGCAACTGTAGCAATTCCTGAACCGCAAACTAAATTTACTGTAGTATTAGTTGTTTCATTTGAAAGTCCGGCAAGAATAGATGCTTGTCTAGCTGGATTTTGTCCTGCTCCCGTAGTCAAAACTTGTCCCATATATACCATATCAATTTCTTCTTTTTTGAGTTCAGAATTTTCAATACATTTTTTTATTACAGCAGAACCAAGTTCTGGTCCCGTTTTTGAAGAAAGCGATCCATTGAATGAACCAATTGCAGTTCTAAAAGCACTTGTTATTACGATATCATCTTTTTCCATAAGATTTCTCCCCTGTTTTTATCTTTATTTTATTCCGCTGATTAATCTAATAACCTGAGTTGTTTTTTTAATAGCGTTGTACTGTTCATTGGACTTTAGATCAAAAGAGCTTTCTACGTTTGTCATTAATAGTAAAGCAAAAATTATGTGCATATTATCCTTTATTGTAAGTACTGGCCGCCATTTATTGAGAATGTAGCACCAGTTATAAATGAAGCTTGATCACCAGCAAGATAGCTCACCAGCGAGGCTACTTCACGGGGTTCCCCTAATCGTCCTACAGGGATTTGAGAAACAATTCCTTTTAAAATCGCTGGATCTATTTTTTTAACCATTTCTGTTCCGATGTATCCTGGAGCAACTACATTTACAGTTATTCCCTTATTTGCATTTTCTAAAGCAATTGCTTTTGAAAATCCTATAACGCCTGCTTTTGCAGCACTATAGTTTGATTGTCCGATTTGACCCTTTAATCCATTTATTGAGCCAATAGAAATAATTCTTCCAAATTTTTTCAAACGCATCTTTTCAATTGTGCATCGTGTAACATTAAACATTGAATTCAAATTAGTATTGATTACTGCGGCCCATTCTTCTGGAGACATTTTTTGGAGAAATCGATCTTTGGTAATTCCGGCATTATTAACAAGAATATCAATATTAGAGCCGAGATCGTTCTCTATTGCTTCAATTGTTTTTTTACAGCTTTCAAAATAAGCTGCATCGAATTTATAAGTCTTTATTCCAGTTCTTTTTGAAAATTCTTCAGCTCTTGCATCATTTCCAACGTAACTGCTTACAACTGTGTAGCCATCTTCTTTCAATTTTATGGCAATGGCCTCCCCAATTCCTCTTGTTCCGCCTGTAACTAATGCAATTTTTGTCATTCCTATTTCCCAAAGTCAATTGACACGAATGGAGAAGAAAAAGCAAGCAAGAAATAATGTTTTAAAGGATTATAACCAAATTTTGCTTCTTTTGCTTGTTCAAGTTCAAGTTTTTTCATTCGCTCTAACTTAATATTTGCTTCTTTAATTAACATAGCTAATATAAGCACTTCGGCTTCTTCATGAAAACCTTGTCGAGCTAAACTATCTACCGCTCTAACACATCCTAGCTTTTCGAAAAAATTCCACACTTTTTTTATCATATTTTTTATCCTTTTTTTTATCATCATTATAATATTTTTCATCTATTCACTTAAGCTTAACAAGGCCAACTTTTATCATTTCTTCAAGGGGGAAAAGCTAAAATTTTATTGGCCTTGTTAATATTTTATCATTACTTCTTTAATGGCGCTGATGCTTTGTTGCTTGCATTAGCTGCAACATCTTGAAGTTCACTTAAACCTTCTAAAAATCTTGTGTTCAAGATTGCAAAAGTTTCATTAGCTGTTTTTTCGTAGATTTTTACCAAATCAGAAACATTTGCTTGTGCTGCTTCAATTGACTGTTTAGTAAGTGCAATTGATTTAGCTGCATTGTCCTGAGGTTTTCCGCTAGTAAGATCTGAACCAGCTTCTTTTGCGTTTGCAATAGCAGAATTTAAAATTTCTACTTGCTTTTTAGCAAAAGTATTGAAGCCTTCATAGATTGCCTTTGAAGCACCTGCGTACGCTTCTAAGGTTTTCTTTGAACCAGCTGTTGCTTGTTCATTACTTCCAGCTGCTGGTAATTTAACAGCAGACAAAAACTTTTGATAATCGAAGAAATCAAAAGGGTTTGTGTAATCGTTAGTCATATATATCTCCTTATATTTATTATTATTATACATATAGGCACGCTTATATTGCATTGCAATATAATAAGCAAGAAAAATATTGCGGTGCGACAATATAGACAAAATCATGCATTTTAAGTCAAAAAAACGTTGTTTTTCACACATAATTTGATGTTATTTAAATAAGTGATTGCTGCAATACAATATAATTTTATTGCATCCGCATCATAATTTGAATAATCTTGTATCCATGGAAATAAAAAAAATTAAGAAGGATAAATCTAAAGACAAGACCAAAGCTAAAGTGGACTCAACCGACTTTAAAGAATTAAATTTTAAAGGATTAAATGAAATTTTTGAGAATAATCTCAAACTGTATGATGGTTTTATAAAAAACAATGGTAGTTTTACAAAAAACCTAAAAGAAGATCAAAAGCCAGAAAAAAATTCTGTGAAGCAAGATTTCAACCCCCAAGATCTATATGGCTTGATTGCTCCAACCACGAATAGAATTCTTGAAAGTTTAAATAGTTTTTCTGCTAAAATTCATAAAGATCCTTCATTACATTTTGAAAATATGCATATTTGGCTAAACGATATTGTAAAACTAAATTATTATTTTTTATCAAAAGCTTCCAATCAAGAAGCAAATCCAATTATCGAACCAAATAAAGCAGATCAAAGATTTTCAAGCAAAGAGTGGAGTGAAAACTTGCTTTTTGATTTTGTAAAACAATTTTATTTAATTACAACCACATTACTTGAGAATCTTGTCGAAAAAGGAGAATTTGATGATCCGAGACAGAAAGCTTATTTTAAATTTTATATTAAACAAATAAGTATGGCCATGTCTCCATCCAACTTTGTGCTTACAAATCCAGATGTTTTAGCAAGAACAATTGCGGAAGGTGGTCAGAATCTTGTAAGGGGATACGAGAATTACAAAAAAGATCATTCGAAACATCCTTTTTTTATTTCACAAACAAAACTTGATGATTTTGAAGTTGGCAAGAACCTAGCAACAACAAAAGGGGAAGTAATCTATAAAAACGATATTTTTGAACTAATACATTACAATAGTGATACGGAAAAACAATTTGAAAACCCGTTATTAATAATTCCTCCGTTTATAAATAAATATTACATCATGGATTTAAACGAGAAAAAATCACTCGTTAAATTTTTAGTTGAAAATAAAATCAATACTTTTTTAATGTCGTGGAAAAATCCAGGCACTGATTCAGGGGATCATGAATTTATAAATTATATTGAAGATGGTGTTTTGGAAGCCCTCAAAGTAGCTTGCAAAAAATCTGGAGCTTCAAAAGTAAATGTAGCGTCCTATTGTATAGGAGGCACTCTTTTGGCAATGACTCTTGCGCACCTAAATAATATTAAGAAAAAAGAAACGTCTCTCTTTACTTCGTCTACACATTTAAAAAATGTTAAAATAAAAGATTATATTAAATCGGCAACTTTCTTTGCAAGCCTTGTTGATTTTAAAAATTTTGGAGATCTTCAAATGTTTATCTCGGAAGAACAAATTAGCACTATAGAGAAGGAAATGGAGAAAGTTGGATATTTTGATGGAAAAAATCTATCTGCTGTGTTTAATTTTCTGAGACCAGGGGATTTATATTGGAATTATGTTGTAAATAATTACATGTTAGGAGACGAACCGTCCGCTTACGATATGCTCTATTGGAATAGTGACCCAATAAACTTGCCAAAAAAAATATATAGCGATTATCTTAGATCAATCTGTCTTAATAATAATTTAGTAAAAAATAATTATGAATTAAAAGGAAAAAAAATTGATCTAAGTAAAATATCTACCCCGATGTTCCATGTCGCAGCAACTGCAGACCATATTTGCCCTTGGAAAGCTGTGTTTGAAGGACTTAAATCTTACAACAGTGACATTAAGTTCGTTCTAAGTAATTCTGGTCATGTCGCAGGCATTATGAGAGGCAAAAATACCAAACCTGGTAAATCATTTTTTTATTCAACAGATAAAGATGACGTAAAAACGACACCAGAAAAATGGTTAGAATCTGCTGTAAAAAATGAAGGCTCTTGGTGGCCAACTTGGATTAAATGGCTGAGTAAACATTCTGGCGAATTAAAAGATGTAAAAAATCTTAATTTAAAAAACTATCCTCCCCTATACAAAGCTCCGGGACAATATGTAATTCAAAAATAAAAAAATATGATTGAAATAAAAAAATATTCTAATCGAAGGCTCTATAACACAGAAACAAGTGCCTATGTAACCCAAGACGATATTGTTGAACTCATAAAAGAAAATACAAATTTTAAAATAATCGATGTAGAAAGTAAAAAAAACATTACTTCTGCAATTCTAATTCAAATAATGTTAGAAAGAGAAAATGCAGGAACCAATTTAGTTCCCGAAGCATTTTTAAAACAAATAATATTGTTCTATGAAAATAACAAAGCTCCAGACATGTTTGCATTTTTAAATGGCGTTCATAATTTTGCTACTGCTAACAACGTTTTTACTAAAGGCATGTCTTCATTTGTAAATTTCAATCCATTTAATCTACAAACTAAAAAAGCTAAAAAGGAAAATTCTAAAAATAATAATCAAAATACTGATGATCTCATTTCTCAGATCAATAGCTTAAAAACTCAAGTAGAGGAAATTAAGAAAAAAACTAGCTAAAATCTATTAGTAGATATTTAGATTTCTTCAGGTACCATCTTGATGGCTCCGCAAGGACATTCCTTAACACACACGCCGCAACCTTTACAATAATCGTAATTAAATTTAAAACGCTTGCCAGGACCTAGTTTGATAACAGCATTATCAGGACACACGCCGTAACAGTTATCACACTCAAAACAATTGCCGCAAGATAGACATCGACGTGCCTCATAGAGTGCATTGCTCCCATCAAGACCACCCAAAACTTCTTCAAACGTAGTTTGGCGACGAATAGTGTTAAGTTGTGGTTGTACAGTAATAGGGGCGTCTGTGTAGTACCATTTATTTAATTTATCAAAACTAGCAAGTTCGTGTTTAGGTAATGGCTTATAAGTTTTGCCAGAAAGCCAAGCATTGATCTCACGTGCTGCCTTTTTACCATGACCGACCGCCACTGTAATAGTTCGTTCGCTCGGAACCATATCACCTCCAGCAAAGAGACCGGGATAACCTGTCATCATACTGGAATTAACTTCTACAACATTGTCAGCAATTTTTATTCCAGGTATTTTTTTAATAAAAGACGTATCTACGTTTTGACCGAGGGCAAGCACCATTGAATCAGCTTCGATCGTTTCAAACTTACCGGTAGGCTTAGGATAGCCATCGGCATCGAGTTTCATTTTTTCAACTTTGATTGAGCCTGAAGCATCCATTTCTTTGATGGTTGAAAGCCAGTTTAGTTTTACACCTTCTTCGAGTGCTTCCTTGACTTCAAAATCGTGTGCTTTCATTTGTCCAGGTCCACTTCGGTAAACAATAATTGTTTCTTCTGCACCTAACCGTTTAG
>JAGFWA010000042.1 GCA_017640245.1 Pelagibacteraceae bacterium | reverse complement strand
TCAAAATGAGAAAACACCATTTCATCCTAGATCTGCTTATGGTATTTCAAAAGTAACAGGCCACGATCTAACAAGAAATTATAGAGAGGCTTACAATCTCTTTTGTTGTACAGGAATATTGTTTAATCATGAATCTCCTAGAAGAGGATTTGAATTTGTTACAAGAAAAATTTCACACGGAGTAGCCACAATTAAACTTGGTTTGCAGAGAAAAATAGAATTGGGTAATTTAGATGCAAAAAGAGATTGGGGGCATGCAAAAGATTATGTTGAAGCTATGTGGCTCATGCTTCAAAGAAAAAAACCAGATGACTTTGTTATTGCCACTGGAAAACAGCACTCAGTGAGAGAGTTTGCAAAACTTGCATTTTCTGTAGTTGGTTTAAATTATAAAGATTATATTGTAACAGACAAAATTCTTTTCAGACCCGCCGAAGTACACAGCCTTCTTGGAAGTTATTCAAAGGCCAAGAAACTTTTAAAATGGAAACCAAAGATTTCATTTAAAAACCTCGTAAAAGATATGGTTGAATCTGATATTGAATTTGTAAAAAAGTCTGGTTATTAGAAAATAAATTTGCGATAATAAGACTAAAAGGAGGAGGTATTAAATGGCTAAATTTTATCTTATGGGAAATTACACGGCAAAAGCTTTTCAGGGCTTTATTGCTAATCCTGATACTGACAGAAGGGCAGCAATCAATGCTGTTGCAAGCGCCGTAGGTGGAAAAGTAATAGACTATGATGTTGTGAGAGGTTCTTATGATTTTATTCTAAAGTTAGAAGCACCCAATTTTGAAAGCATGGCAGCAGCAAAACTCGCTACCGAAGCTACTGGTGCAGTAACTAATATAACCATAATGGAACCAATAAATATTAATAGTACAGCAAAACTTGCCGCAAAAGTTGCAGGTGGTTATAAAGAACCAGGTAAATAATACAGACCCCAAGTAAATAAAATGTTATTGGATGCCTTTCACTTTTGGAGGTATGATTGGT
The DNA here is from genome assembly GCA_017640245.1 of Pelagibacteraceae bacterium. Lineage (GTDB taxonomy): Bacteria > Pseudomonadota > Alphaproteobacteria > Pelagibacterales > Pelagibacteraceae > Anoxypelagibacter > Anoxypelagibacter denitrificans. Next base: position 7,577 of record JAGFWA010000042.1, on the reverse strand, counting down.
AATGTTAAAACCTTATAAATGGGACAATAAAAAGCCAACAGCACAAATGTTGGGAAGATGGCAACCTTTTCACGATGGGCATTATGCGTTGTTTGAAGAAATTATAAAAAAAACCGGTCAAGTATGCATTCTAGTTAGAGACGTACAAGGTGTAGATGACAATCCTTTTGATTTTGAAAACATTAAATCTAAAATTGTTGAAAAATTAGAACCAAAATATAAAAATAGATATAAAGTATTATTAGTTCCAAACATAACGAGCATTTGTTATGGCAGAGGAGTAGGTTATAAAATTGAGGAAGTTGTTTTGTCAGAAGAAATACAAAAAATTTCAGCAACTAAAATTAGAAAAGAAATGAGAGAAAAGGGAGAGTTAAAATAAATTATATAAATTATTACAATAATCTGTGATTTAATTTAATCTAAAGAGGGGGAAAACTTTGATTACTACCAATCCATTTTCCGAGCTTTCGGAGTTTATGCCATCCATTGCGATGCAGGCTTTTGTCGTTGTAATGATCATCTTGGTAGTAGTAGGAACGTTGTTTGATATAATTCATAAAAAAAACGTTAAGTACTTCTTTGATAATGCGAAAAAGTCAAAGAAATCAGCAACAAGTACTGTCAGCTCAGGAAAAAAAATATCGATTGTCTTAAAAACTGTTGCATCAGATGTTCTAACCACTTCGGAATTAGCTGGTAAGCGTAGAATTGCCCATCTTCTTGGTATGTACGGTACTATAATATTTTGGGTTACTTCAGCTATTATGATTTTTAATTATTCAACACCTGAATCTGTAGCTCCTTCTATCCTGCCACTACTATGGCATATAGGAGCGATCATGACTTGTCTTGGCGGTTATTGGTTTTGGTTCTTTCTCAGAGCTGACGTGGCAGCAGAAGGCAATCCATGGTATCGCGTTATCAAGGCAGATTTATTTGTCCTATCGCTTGTTGTGACTGCTACCTTCGGTCTGGTTTGGTCTTATTTGCAAGCTGCAGATATATCTGGATGGGATACCTTGTTTTTAGTTTTGTTTAGTCTTTCTAATATTGTGTTATTTGGAGGAGTGTATTGGTCTAAATTTGCCCATATGTTCTACAAGCCAGGGGCAGCCATACAGAAACATTTAGGTGAGGCGGATGGTTCGAGAGATAATTTGCCAGCGCCAACTGATAAACAGGAGCAATATGGTTTAGGTATAAAACGTGAAGCGCCACGACACTATTAATGAATTTAATGATTAACAACTAAAAGAAAGAGAGAAAATAATATGCCAACTTTTGTATACATGACTCGTTGTGACGGCTGCGGACACTGTGTTGATATCTGTCCATCTGACATTATGCATATCGATAAAAATATTAGACGTGCCGTTAATATTGAACCTAATTTTTGCTGGGAGTGTTACTCATGTGTGAAAGCCTGTCCACAAAATGCAATTGATGTGCGTGGATATGCTGATTTTGCTCCTATGGGTCATAAAGTTCGTGTGCTTCGTGAGGAAGAGAAAGGAACAATCTCTTGGAAAGTTAAGTTCCGAAACGGTAAAGAGAAAAATTTTGTTTCTCCAATTACGACCAAGCCATGGGGGAAGCATATTCCAAAACTTTCCGAGTTAGAGACACCTAATAAAGAAGCACTTAACTCACAATTGCTTTGCTTTGAACCAGATTTTCTCAAAATTGAAACTGGACTGCCAGAAATGAAAAGAGAACGATTTAAACAAGGCGTCTATTATTGATGGGTAAAATTAAAACAGTTTTTGAAGATTGCGATATCCTTGTTGTCGGTGGCGGCATGGCAGGCACTGGCGCTACATTCGAAGCTAGATACTGGGGGCGAGACTTAAAGATTGTTTGTGTTGAAAAAGCTAATATTGATCGTAGTGGTGCAGTGGCTCAAGGTCTTTACGCAATTAATTGTTATATGGGTATGCAGTGGAACGAGAATCAGCCAGAAGATCATGTACGTTATGCACGTAACGACTTAATGGGCTTGGTACGTGAAGATCTTGGTTTTGATATGGCCCGTCATGTTGATTCCTCAGTACATTTGTTCGATGAGTGGGGTTTGCCAATGATGCGTAACAAAGAAACGGGACGTTATCAGCGTGAAGGTAAATGGCAGATAATGATTCATGGAGAAAGTTACAAACCAATTGTTGCTGAAGCCGCTAAAAAGTCTGCGGATAAAATATATAATCGAATTATGGTGACTCATCTATTGATGGACGAGAGCAAAGAAAATCGAGTCGGTGGTGCAGTGGGTTTTAACATGCGTACTGGTAACTACCATGTCTTTCGTGCTAAAGCTGTTGTCGTAGCTGCAGGTGGTGCCTCGCATATTTTTAAGCCTCGAGCCGTGGGTGAAGGTATGGGGCGAACTTGGTATGCACCTTGGAGCAATGGTTCAGCCTATGCATTACCGATTGCTGTTGGTGCTAAAATGACTCAAATGGAGAATCGTATTGTTCTAACGCGATTCAAGGATGGTTATGGTCCGGTTGGTGCTTATTTCCTACATCTTAAGACTTACACTCAAAATGGCAAAGGGGAAAATTACGAAAAAAAATGGTACGAGCAAACCAAAAAGCTGGTAGGAGAGTATATCGATCACCACCCAGTACCAACATGTTTGCGTAACCATGCTTTCATTGAAGAGGTTAAAGCTGGCGGAGGTCCAATTCATATGGTTACAACGAAAGCTTTCCAAGATCCTCATTTAGAGAAAGTGGGATGGGAAAACTTTCTTGGTATGACAGTTGGACAAGCGGTTACTTGGGCATCTCAAAATATTGATCCAAAACATGTGGATCCTGAGCTAACTACATCTGAGCCATATGTTATGGGTTCGCACGCCACTTGTTCGGGTGCCTGGGTAAGTGGCCCAGAAGATCTTTCACCGCCTGAATATTATTGGGGATATAACCGAATGATGACAGTTAACGGACTTTTTGGAGCAGGAGATACAGTTGGCGGCAGCGCTCATAAATTTTCTTCAGGTTCCTTTACAGAAGGTCGTCTCGCCGCAAAAGCTGCGGTTAAATATATACTAGATTTGGGTGATGAAAAAATTGAGGTAAACGACAAACAGTGTGAAGATCTTAAGGAGATTATATATAAACCTTTGGAGAATTATACTGTGGGTCGTAACGAAATTACTGCAGGAACAGTTTCACCAAGTTATCTTCTACCTATTCAAGGTCTTCAGCGCCTTCAAAAAATTATGGATGAATATGTTGGCGGTATTAGTGTAAACTATATGACGAATGAGAATTTGCTCAAAAAGGGTATAGAATTATTGGGCATGTTACAGGAAGATCTCGAACATATTGGAGCTGAAGATTATCATCAGCTTATGCGCGCATGGGAATTAAAACATCGTGTACTTACCTCAGAGTGCGTGGCACAACATACACTATTCCGTGAGGAGACGCGTTGGCCAGGTTACTACTATCGGGGTGATCATATGAAGTTGGATGATGATAATTGGCATTGCTTAACTTTATCTCGTCGTGATCCCAAGACAGGTAAATTTACTATGGAAAAAGCACCGCTTTATCATATTGTTGATGAAAAAAGATGAAAAAGTTATAAATTTTTTTAAGGATTAACTATGACGAAAATGACAACTGAAGAATCTTTTGTAAAAGTTTTACAAATACATGGCATTGATAATGCTTTTGGAATTATTGGTTCTGCTTTCATGCCAGTTTCGGATCTTTTTCCTAAAGCAGGGATTACATTTTGGGATGTTGCACATGAGTCAAATGGTGGTTTGATTGCTGATGGGTATACAAGATCTACAGGAAAAATAGCAATGTGTATTGCGCAAAATGGACCTGGTATTACCGGTTTTGTTACTCCAATCAAGACAGCTTATTGGAATCATACACCTATGCTTTTAGTTACACCACAGGCTGCAAATAAAACAATTGGCCAAGGTGGTTTCCAAGAAGTTGAACAGATGAATTTATTTAAAGATATGGTTTGTTATCAAGAAGAAGTTCGTGATCCATCCCGTATGGCAGAAGTTTTAAATCGTGTTATTGAAAAAGCAATTAGAGGATCTGCGCCAGCGCAAATTAATGTTCCAAGAGACTACTGGACACAAGTTATTGATATAGAACTTCCTCCGATTGTTCGTTTAGAGCGGCAAGCAGGTGGAGCAAGCGCAGTTAATGAAGCAGCTAAATTATTATCAAATGCAAAATTTCCAGTAATATTATCCGGAGCAGGGGTAGTAATTGGTAACGCTATAGAAGATTGTAAAAAGTTAGCAGAAAGATTGGATGCGCCAGTTTGTTCCGGTTATCAACATAACGATAGTTTTCCAGGAAGTCACCCTCTTGCTGTAGGTCCTTTAGGTTACAATGGTTCAAAAGCTGCTATGCAATTAATTTCGAAAGCAGATGTTGTTCTAGCGTTAGGAACGCGACTTAATCCATTTTCAACTTTACCTGGTTATGGAATTGATTATTGGCCAAAGAAAGCTAGCATAATTCAAGTTGACATGAATTCAGATCGAATTGGACTAACTAAAAAAGTTACAGTTGGAATTTGTGGGGATGCAAAATTAGTAACACAACAACTTATAGAAAAACTTTCTAAATCTGCTGGAGACTTTGATAGAAAAAAACGTAAATCTCTTATTCATCAAACAAAATCTGCATGGCTACAAACTCTTACGAGTTTGGATCACGAAGAAGATGATCCAGGAACAACATGGAATAAAGATGCTCGTAAAAGAGATAAAGATCGAATGTCACCACGTATGGCATGGAGAGCTATTCAGGCTGGTCTTCCATCTGACGCCATTATTTCTAGCGATATAGGAAACAATTGCGCTATTGGAAATGCTTATCCAACTTTTGAAAAAGGAAGAAAATATTTAGCACCAGGACTTTTTGGTCCATGCGGATATGGTTTTCCGGCAATTCTCGGAGCAAAAATTGGTTGTCCCGATATTCCAGTAGTTGGCTTTGCAGGTGATGGAGCTTTTGGAATTAGTATGAGTGAGATGAGTTCTTGTAACAGAAAGGAATGGCCTTCGATTACGATGGTAATTTTTAGAAATTATCAATGGGGCGCTGAGAAAAGAAACTCTATTCTTTGGTTTGCTGATAATTTTGTGGGGACCGAATTGGATCCAGATTTAAGTTATGCAAAAGTAGCTGAAGGTTGTGGTTTAAAAGGCGTTCAAGTTAGAACACAGAGTGAATTAACAAATGCTTTAAAAAAATCGTGCGAGGATCAAAAAAAAGAAATTTCAACTTTTATTGAAGTTATTTTAAACCAAGAACTCGGTGAACCATTTAGACGCGATGCAATGAAGAAACCTGTAAAAGTAGCAGGAATTGATCCAAAAGACATGAAACCTCAACGATCTTAGAGTTTTCCACTCAATCTATTTAGCTGTCCAACCTCCATCGACTAATATAGATGTACCAGTAATCATAGAGGAGGCATTTGAAGCGAGAAAAGCAACAGCGGTAGCAACATCACTAACTTCAGCGACACGACCGAGTGGAATATTATTGATAATTTCTCTTTTAAGTTTTTTGTTACTAAAAGATCTTTTAGTCATTTGCGTACTAACAAAAGTTGGACAAACCGTGTTTACACGAATATTATTTTTTGCCAAATCAACAGCCATTCCTTTTGTTAAGCCTTCTAAGCCAAATTTTGTCATATTGTAAACACTTCTAATTTTTCCACCAACATGACCCATTTGGGATGATATATTGATAATTGAACCGCCAATTTTTTTTCTGTTTTTTGCTTCTAACATTTTTAAAGTGCACAGCTGGGCTAAGTTAAAAGTTGCAACCGTATTGAGTTTTACCATATATTCCATATTTTTTTTCCGAACCTTCGTAAAATGTTCTGGAATATTAGTTCCTGCGTTATTAACTAAAATATCAATTTTTTTTTGTTTATTTATAATTTTCTTAACTTGATTGTAATTAGTAACATCACAAGTAAAAGCACTACATTTTGATTTAAATTTTTTTATTATTTTAGAAACGTTATTTAGATCTTTCTCTGTTCTACTAATGAGAATTAAATCAGCACCCGCCTCGGCTAATGCGATTGAACAAGCTCTACCAATACCTTTTCCAGCGCCTGTAACTAAAGCGACTTTATTTTTAAGATTTATTTTTTTTAAATACATGTATAAGTTATGATAAAATATTAAAAAATATGACCATAACATACCTCAAAAAGGCAAGTAAAACACCATCAACAGATGATGATAAAACACGACAAAATGTTCAGGAAATTTTAAAAGATTTAGAAAAAAGAAGAGAACAAGGGATATTAGAAATTTCAAAAAAATTTGATAAATACGAAGGCGAAGTGATTGTTTCTAAAGAAAAAGTAGAGGAGGCAGGAAAAAAAATTGATCAAAAAACAAAGGATGATATTCAGTTTGCTTACGAGCGAATAAAAAAGTTTGCCGAACATCAATTGAAACATTTAAATAATGATTTTGAAATTGAAGTATCGAAAGGTTTGATTGCGGGACAACGATTAATTCCTATTGACACGGTGGGTTGTTATATTCCAGGTGGTCGATACGCTCATATTTCATCGGCTATTATGGGAATTACTCCAGCGAAAGTTGCGGGAGTGAAAACGATTATTGCTGCAAGCCCACCTAAAGATAAAAACGGAGCTAATCCTGGAATTATTTATGCAGCAAACCTTTGTGGTGCTGATGTGATCCTGAATTTGGGAGGAGTTGCAGCTATTGCATCTTTAACTTTTGGATGTTTTAAAAATCCACCAGTTGATTTCTTAGTAGGGGCAGGCAATCAATATGTTGCTGAAGCTAAACGATTATTATTTGGAAAAGTTGGAATAGATCTTTTTGCTGGACCAACAGAAATTGCAATTATTGCTGACAAAAAAGCCGACAAAGAAATTGTTGCAGCTGACATCGTAGGTCAAGCTGAGCACGGTTATAATTCACCAGGATGGCTTATCACAACAGATAAATCAGTTGCAGATTATGCTATGAAAAGAATTCCAGAGTTAATTAAAAAATTACCAGATGGATCTAGAGATAGTGCGGAACCCGCATGGAGAGATTTTGGTGAGGTTGTGCTTTGTGATACGAATGAAGAAATGGCAACTATAAGTGATAAATATGCTCCCGAACACTTAGAAGTACACGCTGAAAATTTGGATTGGTGGTTAAAACGATTAAAAAACTATGGATCATTATTTTTAGGTGAAGAAACAACAGTCGCCTATGGAGATAAATGTTCCGGACCTAATCACATTTTACCAACAAAAGGTGCAGGAAGATATACGGGAGGCCTATATGTTGGAAAATTTATTAAATGTTTAACATTTCAGAAAATGAATAGAGAATCGACTAAAACCATTGGTGCTACAACATCTAGATTGGCGCGAGCAGAAGGAATGGAAGCTCATGCAAGAACTGCCGATATACGTATAAAAAAATATAAACTTTAAAATTAATTTTTATTTTTCTAAAGCAACAACAGCAGCTGCTATAGATGCTAGCCTAGGTTCAGATTCGTCAGACCTGCTTGTGATAACTA
>JAGFWA010000041.1 GCA_017640245.1 Pelagibacteraceae bacterium | reverse complement strand
ATAGAAAAATTGTAAAAGATTATATTTTACTTGAAGAATTTAATGTTTCGCGATAAAAAAACCGCAACGCCCTCATAGCTCAATTGGTAGAGCAACTGATTTGTAATCAGTAGGTTCGCGGTTCGAGTCCGTGTGAGGGCACCAGGTGTAGTTCGTGAAAATATTTTTATTGATAAAATTGTTCTTTTAGTAATCGAATTATGTGTTTAAAATTATTTGAGGCAGAGTACAATTCTCTCTGTTTATTAGATCCCGTTCCTTTTTTTAATATTTTTTCTATTATTTTAATATATTTCTCTGAACCTAGAGATATAAGAGTTGGCTCAACTAAATCACAAAGATTTTCAATTGCCTTCCTCATAGTTAATTTTTGAATAGTTATGGGATCAACAAACACGCCTTCAAGACCGTAACGCGCAGCTTGCCATTTATTTGATTGTAAAATTTGTGTATGGATATCGGGATAAGGATTTTCTTTTTTTATCTTTACGACTAAAGCTTGTATCAAAGCAACTAAGGCAAAAATTTCTTTATAGTTTATGGGAAGATCACAAACTCTTACTTCAACTGTGCCAAACCCAGGATGGGGTCTAACATCCCACCATAAATCTTTGACTGCTTTTATAATACCGGCCTTTTGTAATTGTTCTGTTAGACTTACAAAATGTTTCCAATCATTTAAATGATCAGGCATTCCTGCAAGAGGTAATGATTCAAAAATTTTCGTTCTGTATGAATGTAGCCCGGTATCTTCTCCTTCAAAAAATGGTGAAGATGTAGAAAGAGCAAGAAGTAATGGCAAATATATTCTCAATGCATTGTTTACCTGTATAACTTTCTCAGAATTATCTATACCGATGTGCACATGAAGTCCTTGTGAAATAAAACGTCTTCCTACGATCTGAAGATCTTGCATGATACGTTTATACCTGGGATTATCTGAAACAATTTGATTGTTTCCAATCCCAAAAGGATGAAGGCTGCTACAATTAAAATCAGCTTTATGGTGTTTTAAAATTGCTTCCAGATGACTTAAAGATTGCTTAACATCTCTTTCGGATTCTTCAACCGTTGAGCAGATTCCTGTATTAATTTCTATCATAGATTCAAAGAGTTCGCATTTAATGTTGTTTGAAAATTTTTTATCTATATCTCCAAGCACTTTGGAAGCTATATTTTTTAAATCTAAAGTATTTTCATCAATCAACTGAAACTCAATTTCAACGCCAATTGTTGGATTTGAACTTGAATTAAATTTAATCATTTTATTCAAGTATAACCTTGGAGTTTTGTTCTCCTAGATTGTCTATAGATAATTTTAATTCATCACCGGCTTTTAAAAAAACCTGAGGTTTCATTCCCATTCCTACTCCTGAAGGTGTTCCGGTAGTAATAATATCTCCTGACTGTAGAGACATATAATTGCTTAAATAAGATACAATAAAATTTACATTAAAAATCATCTTATTTGTATTGCCAGTCTGCATTCTTTTACCGTTAACATCTAAACTCAAATTAAGATTGTTTATATTTGTTATTTCGTCTGTTGTAACCAGGTATGGACCTATCGGTCCATAAGTGTCATGTGATTTTCCTTTTACCCATTGACCCATTTTTTCAATTTGCCATTCTCTTTCACTTAAATCATTAACAAGACAATATCCGAAAATATGGTTTGCCGAATCCTTTTCTGAAATATTTTTTGTTTCTTTTCCAATTACAATTCCCAATTCTACTTCCCAGTCTAACTTTTTTGAGTTCAGTGCTAATTCAATATCGTCATTGGGTCCATTAATGCAGCTTGTAGCTTTCATAAATATAATAGGCTCTGATGGAATTGTTGCACCAGTTTCTGCTGCATGGTCAGAATATTTAGACCGATTGCAACAAATTTCCTGTTTATAATACACGAACCAATTCTAGTTCCTTCCCTGAATCTCAGGTAAGATGCAAGATTAATTTTTTGTAATTGAGCTAAAAGTTCAAAGTTAAGATTTTTCGTAGCAAAATCGCTCACATAAGAGGAGAGCTCCCTGATTTTTCTATTTTATCTAAAGCAGCTGGTTTTTCCTTATCTTATTTCCATATTAATAACTTCTTTTTGTCTATGAAGAAATTAACTTGAAAGTCCAAAATGGGTAGATTGACATTAGATAATCTTTAATGCCCATAGAGCCGCCTTCTATACCATAACCGGTTTGCTTGATCCTCCAAATGGGTTTCAGCAACAGCTACAATAGGCGTGTTAACAGCAACAACTCCTGTTCCATTAACTCGAAGTTTTGTGAGATTTTTCCATTGAGTTTGTATAAACATAACTTGCCAAACCCAACTCGTGATTATTAGCTCTGTCAATTACTTCATCGTAATCTTTAATGTCGTTATGGAACTAAGGACCAAAAGGTTCTTGTCTCATAATGGTAAAGTTATCTTTTACATTGTCAAAACTGTTGGCGCATAAAAATACCCGTTATTGAAACCAGCGGGTCTTGTGCCTCCACATAGAATTGCGCACCTTCTTGCTGTGTTTTTTCAACAAGTGCTTCAACTTCATCGAATCTTTGTTGGTAGTCATAGGCCTAGTTGAACATCTTGTCTAAACCATTCCCTAGTTTTAATTTTTAGTTTTTTTTACAAAAGATTGGGTAAATTCATCTTTTTGAGTTGCATGAATATAAATCTACTTGAGATATACATACTTGCCCATTATTTCTAAATGTTGCAGCAATAGCCAGTTCAGCGACTTGTTGGATATCGCATCGTCAAAACTATAAATGGTGGCTGACCACTTAGTGCCATAGTCACTCTTGAACGTTGTCGGCCGCTTGTTTTAAAATTAATTTACCTACTCTTGTAGATCCTGTAATTGAAATTTTTTTAACAATATCTGAGGAAATTAATTGTGAAGAATAGACGCAGGGTCTCCGGATAACAAGTTACAACACCCGCTGGAACCCCCGCTTCATTCATAGGTTCATCATTGCCATTACACATCAGGAGGAATTACATCTGGTTTGCAAATAACTGAACATCCGGCTGCTAAAGCAGTCGATATTGTTCGAGAAGCTAAAACTATTGGAAAATTCCACGGACTAAAGCAGCAACTACGCCAACGGGCTGATAATAAACGTGCATCCTTGTATTTCAATCTACTTTCTACAGTTTGCCCATAAATTCTTTTAGTTTCCTCTGCATTCCACTCAAAAATATCTGCAGCTCCACTTACTTCACCGAGACCTTCGGTTAAAGGTTTACCAACTTCTAGAGTAAGCCATTTTGCTAAAACCTCTTTTTTTTTTCTTATTAAATCTGCAATTTTTCGAATGATAGAAGCTCTTTTCCAAGATGGAGTTTTTTTCCAAATTTCAAAACCTTTTTCAGCAGATTTTAATGCTTTTTCAACATCGGAAGGTGCTGCTTTAGATGCTTTTCCAATTATTTCTTCTGTTGCAGGATTAATAACATCGTAAGTTTCCTTGTTTGCAGAAGATTGCCACTTTCCCTCAATGAATTGACCAAATTTACTGTACATTTTTAACACTATAATAGTGAGTCCGTAATGAGTCCAGAAAATTTGTAGTAGTATGATTGTATGAAAAAATTTCTAAGAATCTTGGTTCTGAATTTGTTGTTTATTTTAGCCTCGGATACTCTAGGAGCCAAAACAGAAAATTTTAAATTAACCAAAATTACCGGAGGTCTCAAGTCACCATGGAGTTTATCTTTTATTAATCAAAATGAAATCTTAATAACAGAAAAATCAGGAAACATAATTTATTTCAATCTTGAAACACAAGAATTAAAAAATATCAGGCATAACTTAAAAATTAAATCATACGGACAAGGTGGTTTATTAGATATTTTGTATCATAATAAAAAAAGTGTATTTGTTTCTTATTCTGAACATAGAGGTAATTATGAATCCAGTACATCAATTGCCAAAGGAAGATTTAATAAGAGCAAAATAAATTTCAAAAATATATTTAGAGCTGAACCACCAATATCAGGCGGATATCATTTTGGATCAAGACTAGCTATTAAAGATAATTATTTATTCGCATCTGTTGGAGAAAGAAGAGAAGGTAAGATTGCACAAGATCCAACAAAACATCCTGGAAGTATTATTAGAATTCATTTGAACGGAAGTATTCCAGAGGATAATCCAAAATTCAAAGGGAAAAATAATTGGCTATCTGAAATCTATCAAATTGGCATAAGAAATCCTCAAGGTTTAACTTTATCTCCATTTGATCAAAAAATTTATATGAGCAATCATGGTGCCAAAGGTGGAGACTGGTTTGGAGAGGTAAAATTCGGTGAAAATTATGGGTGGCCTATTTTAGGTTGGGGTGGAAAAAATTATTCAGGCACTGAAATAGGTCCAAAATGGAAACCTGGTTTTACTAAAGCAATTCAGTATTGGGTTCCTTCAATAGCAACAAGTGCTATTACAATCTATAAAGGTGAAGAATTTAAAGAGTGGAATGGTCATGCTTTAATTACATCTTTGAAAGATCGGTCTTTGAGAAAATTAATATTCAATGATGTAAACGAAGTTAAAGAAGATATAATTTTTAAGGACAAAATTGGAAGGATCAGAGATATTCAAATTCAACCTAATACCAGTAAATTATTTTTTTTAAGCGATGAAGGTTCTCTATGGAAAATGGAAAGTGAAAGACACAAATAGATTAATCTCCAATCAAGTGATGGGATAATATTCTTGTATGTTGTGCTATCCGATGTTCAAATAAATAAAGTCCCTGCCAAGAACCAAGCATAAGTTTTTTATTTTTTAGACTCAATGTTAGTTGGTTGTTGGTAAGCGCTGATTTTATATGAGCGGGCATATCATCTTTTCCTTCCGTTGTATGTTTGTATAACTTGTCATCCATCGGAACTAATTTATCAAAAAAATTCTTTAAGTCGTGCAAAACATCAGGATCAGCATTTTCTTGGATGACTAGTGATGCGCTAGTATGTAAAATATTAATATTTAATATTCCATTTTTAATTTTTTGTTTGCTTAACCAGTCTAGAGTTTTCTCTGTGAAATCATAAAAACCTCGACCTTTAGTTTTTAATATTATTTCATGGAATACCTGTTGCATAATTAATTTTTTAAAATTTAACCCTTATAACCATTTTGGAAATGGCAAACCTTTGTCAGTTAAAAATTTCTTATTGAACATTTTGCTTCGATATTTATCAGATGTATCACATAATACCGTTACAATAGTTTTATTGGGTCCTAAATTTTCTGCAAGTTTCATTGCACCGGCAATATTGATACCCGAACTTGTACCTAGATTTAATCCCTCTTTTTCCAACAATTCAAATAACACAGATAAAGCGTCTGTATCATTAATACTGTAAGCATCATCTATAGGTGCTTGACCAAAATTTTTAGTTACCCTGCTTGAGCCTATGCCTTCAGTAATTGAATTACCTTCGGATTTTAATTCACCATTCTTTATATGATTGTAAAGGGATGATCCCTTCGGATCGGATAAAACTATTTTAATATTTTTATTTTTCTCTTTTAAAGCTGTACCGACCCCTGCAATTGTGCCTCCCGTTCCTGAAGAACAAATAAATGCATCAATTTTTCCTTCTGTTTGACCCCAAATCTCTTGACCCGTTGTTTCATAATGGCCTTTGTAATTTGCTATATTGTCAAATTGGTTTGCCCAGAATACCCCCTTCGAGTTTTTCTTTTTTAATTCTTCAGCAAGTCTGCTTGAATATTTAACATAATTGTTTGGATCCTTATAAGGTTTTGCAGGAACCAAACGTAAGTCTGCTCCAATAGATTTTAGGGTGTCTTTTTTTTCTTGAGTTTGTGTCTCGGGCATAACAATAATAGTTTTGTATCCCCGTGAGTTCCCGATTAGAGTTAATCCTATTCCTGTATTACCGGCTGTACCTTCAACTATTATTCCACCTTTTGAAATTAATTTTTTTTGTTCAGCATCCTTGATGATAGCCCAAGCGGCTCTATCTTTTACAGATCCGCCGGGATTAAGGAATTCAGCTTTACCATAAATATTACAATTTGTTTTTTCCGAAGGACCTTTGAGTTTTATTAAAGGTGTATTGCCTATTCCATCAACAAAATTAGCATAAATATTTTTCATATTAATAATCGTTTTTTAAATTATTGAATTAACAAGAGGGTATATCGTCTACTTTTACTCCATAAGGTTTAAATGAAGTATCGCTTTTTAATCCATCTTCGTTAACATTTTTTGCTGGAATCCCCACCATAACCGCGTTCGCAGGAACATCTTTGGTCACAACAGCATTCGCTCCTATTTTTGCGTTTTCACCAACTACAATTGGACCCAGCACTTGAGCTCCGGAACCAACAACAACATTATTTTTTAATGTGGGGTGACGTTTAACGTATCTTTGTTCGTCAGATTTAATACTTGGGGAAATTCCTCCTAAGGTGGTGGCATGATAAATGGTTACATTATCACCAATTTCAGATGTCTCTCCTATTACTACCCCCATTCCATGATCGATAAAAAAATTTTTACCTATCTCTGCTTTAGGATGAATTTCTATACCCGTAAAAAATCTTGAAAGCTGTGATATTAATCTCGCAACCAAATCAAATTTTGCTTTACTAAAAAAGTTAGCTATTCTGTGAAAAAAAAGCGCCTTCACTCCTGGGTAGGTTAAAAGAATGCTAATTTTTGATTTAGCAGCTGGATCTCTCTTTTTAATCGATTCTATATATTCTGTAATCATTCAATAAATATTATTTATAATTAATTAACCTTGTTAAAAAAAATCCTCCAAACATAGATATCAGAAAAAATATTGCATATTCATTTGCTAATGCTAACGAGGCTATTGCCGGACCCGGACAAAATCCAACTAATCCCCAGCCAACCCCAAATAAAGAAGAGCCAACAATTAATTTACTATCAATATTTTCTATTTTTGGAATTGAAAATGTTTCAGCAAATAATGGTTTGCTTTTGTTTCTAAATAAAAAGAAAAATGGAGCACTAATTAAAATTGCTCCTATCATAACAAATATTAATGATGGATCCCATTGATCAAAAAAATTCAAAAAACCTAGTACTTTGGCAGGATTAATCATATTTGATATGGCTAGCCCCACACCAAATATTATTCCGCTTATTAGTGATATTATTTTGGACATTTTATTTTATCCCCATTATTGCAACTGTAAGAATTGCTGTAACCATAAATAAAACAGTGGCGATTACAGATCTTAATGATAAACGAGCAATACCACAGATTCCATGTCCGCTCGTACATCCGCTCGCTACTTTTGTTCCAATTCCAACTAGTAGCCCACCAGCAATTATTAATGGAAGTGAATTTGTTATAAGAAATGGAATTTCATTTGTGGTAGAAAATGAAAATATAATTGATCCAACAACTAGACCAACAAGAAATAAAAAATTATCTCCTCTGCCTTCTTTTGAAGTAAGAAAATTATCTGTAATACTACTAATGCCCGCTAGTCGTCCGTTACCAATAAAAAACACCACAACGGCCAAACCAATTGTTATACCTCCCACAAAGGCAGATAAAGGTGTAAAGTTTATAATATTCATATTAATTTTTCTTTATCTCTATATGATACTTAATGCTTGATTTAAATCGTTTTTAATATCTTCAAAATCCTCTAAACCAATGGAAAGTCTAATTAAATTATCATGGATGTTTTGATTCATCCTTTCTTCATCTGTTAAGAGTCTATGTGTGGTAGTTGCGGGATGAACAACTAAAGATTTTGCATCACCCAAATTATTGCAGATATTAATCATTTTTAGATTATTTAAAAAATTAAATGCTGTTTGTTTGTCCCCTTTAATATAACAACTCAGAACGTTCCCTCCCATCGTCTGCTGTCTTTTTGCAAGCTCATACTGCGGATGACTTTTGATAAATGGATAGTTAACTGATTGAATTTTATTATGTTTTAGTAAAAAATCTACCACTTTTTCAGTAGTTTTTGATTGCTCTATCACCCTTAATTCAATTGTTTCTAGTCCTTTTGACAAAACCCAAGCATTGAACGGACTAATACAAGGTCCCGTATGTTTCAAAAAAGGTTTTAAAATTTCTTCTCTAAATTGTTCAGAGCATAAAATTGCCCCTCCCATCGTTCTTCCTTGACCATCGATATGTTTAGTACCCGAATATACAATAATATCTGCACCAAACTTTGATGGTTTTTGTAAAACAGGTGATGCGAAAACATTATCCACTATTACTTTTATATTATTTTCTTTAGCTAATTCACAAACTGCCTTTATATCAATCAATTCTAGACAAGGATTCGATGGCGTTTCAAAAAAGAAAATTTTTGTATTTGGTTTAATCTCCTTTTTCCAACTTTCTATATTTTTTCCATCAACAAACGATACTTCTATTCCATATCTTGTAATTATATTTTTTATTATCTCCCTGCAGGATCCGAATAGAGCTGTTGCCGAAACCAGATGGTCTCCAGCTTGTAGTTGGCACATCATAGAAGCAAAAACTGCAGCCATCCCACTGGAAGTAGCAAAGCAACTTTCTGATCCATCAATTAAAGCTAATCTTTTTTCAAAGGTATCGATTGTTGGATTGG
>JAGFWA010000040.1 GCA_017640245.1 Pelagibacteraceae bacterium | reverse complement strand
TTTTTACTTACTTGATCAATATCTTTTTCACTTAAAGTTTTGTCTCTAGGTTCTAGAGTTACATTAAAAGCAATAGATTTCTTTCCTGAGGTAATATTATCTCCCTGATAAACATCAAAAATTCTTACATCCTTAATTAATTCTTTATCAATTTTCTTAACTAAACTAATAATTTCTCCAGAACTATATTTTTCATCAATAACAAAAGCAAAATCTCTAACTACTTTTTGATAATCTGAAACAATAAATTGAGGTTTTGCTTCTCTAATTTTCTTTCTTGACTCGGGTATATTGTCTAAAAAGATTTCAAAACCTAAAACATTATCAGTTCTTAGATCCAATTTTTGAATAATAGATGGGTGAATTTCTCCAAAATATGCTAGCTCCGGACCGTTAGATGAGCCTAATGATAGAAGACCAGATCTTCCTGGATGGTACCATTTTTTTGTTTTGTTGCTCACCATTATCTTGGAACTACTAATACCGGCTTCATTTAAAGTTCTTAGAGCATCGTTTTTTATGTCAAAAACATCAAAATTTCTTTCTTTCTCTATCCAATTCTTTCTAGAATATTTTCCTGTTTTAATTGCACCAATCATTGTTGATTGTTCTCCAGGCTTGCTACCTTTAAAAACCGGTCCTATTTCAAACAACATTAAATCTTCAAAATTTCTATGAATATTCTTTTTCGCACCAATAATTAAATTTGAATAAAGAGATGATCTTAGAACATCTAAATCAGACGAAATTGGATTAGATAATTTAATCTCACTTTTTAATTCTGAAAACAAAGTGTCTATTTTTGAATCTGTAAATGACCAGGTAACTGCCTCGGTATAACCTTTTGAAGCAACTGATCTCTGGGCAAAATGAAAAAGTTTTTGTTTATAATTTAATGTGTCTTTAATATTTTCTTTTTCAGGATTTATTAAAGGTATCTTGTCATAACCTTTGATTCTTGTTAACTCCTCTATAAGATCTATGTCTTCTTTAATATCTGGTCTCCAAGTAGGTGGTAAAACCTTCATTTTTTTTCCACTCATTCTTAAAGAACATCCCAACGAGGATAAAATTTTTTTGATTTCTGCGCTTGTAATTGAAAATCCAATAACTTTTGAAAACTTTTCCAGTTCTAAATCAATTATTTTTCTTTCATCTTTTATCTTTCCTACAATTGAAAACTTGCTTGCTTCACCGCCACATATGTCCAGTATCATGCACATTCCAAGTTCTAAACCTAATTTTATAGAATCGGGATCTATCCCTCTTTCAAACCTATATTTTGCATCGGTATCAATATTTAATATTTTAGAAGTTTTTCTAATTGTTGATGGAAAAAAATATGCAGATTCCAATAAAATATTTTTAGTAGAAAATTCTGTACCGGATCTAGTTCCCCCAATAATTCCTCCGAGGCCTAAAACGCCCGATTTGTCGCTTATTGCACACATATTATTTTGGAGTGTATATTTTTTATTGTCTAAAGCTTCAAAAGACTCGCCTTTTTTTGAGTTTCTAACAATAATTTCTTGGTCAATTTTATCAGCATCGTAAGCATGCAAAGGTCGGTTTAAATCAAACATTACATAATTGGTAGTGTCTACGATTGCTGAAATAGGTTTCAAGCCTAAAGATATAATTTTTTTCTTAAGCCAATCTGGACTTTCTTTATTTTGAACATTTTTAATATATACGCTTCCGAAAATACCACAGCCCTGGCTTTTTTCTTTTTTTATTGAAACTTTAATTGGACTTTTGAATTTTTGGTTTATTTTAATAGAAGGTTGTTTTTTTAATTGACCTAAACCTGAGGATGCCAAATCTCTGGCAATACCTCGCACGCCCAAACAATCAGGTCTATTCGGAGTAATAGCAATATCTATAACTTTTTCCTCTGTATTTTTAAAAAATTTTTCACCTATATTTTTTTCTTTTTTATTTAACTCAATAATTTTTTCTTGATCCGAAGACTGATTGAGTTCATATCCGGAACATAACATTCCATGAGATTCGATCCCCCTAATTTTTACTACTTTCAATTTCATCTTGGTTTTAGGAATTACTGCCCCAGGAGGAGCATAAACTGTAAATAATCCATCTCGTGAATTTTGAGCACCACAAACAACTTTTACCAAGTCCTCTTTGCCGATATCAACATCGCAAAGTTTTAGTTTATCTGCATTTGGATGTTTTTGAGATTTGACAATTTTACAAATAATAAAACTGTCTGAACTTCCATTTAATGATTTTACATTCTCTACTTCCAAGCCGATTTCTGTTAAACGCTCAACCACTTGGTTTAAATTTGACTTAGTTGATAAGTGATTTTTCAACCACGATAGTGAAGTTATCATCTACTCAAACCTCTGTAGTTTGTTGGAACATCTAGTGGATCGAAACCATAAAATTCTAACCATCGAATATCGCTTTCAAAAAATGCTCTAAGATCATTAATGCCATATTTCAACATAGCCAAACGGTCTAATCCAACACCAAATGCGTAACCTTGGTATTGCTTTGTATTTACTTTTACATTTTTAAGAACGTTAGGATGCACCATTCCACAACCAAGAATTTCTAACCACTTATCGCCTTCTCCAATTTTAATTTGGCCATTTTTAATTTTATATCCAATATCCACTTCGGCTGATGGTTCTGTAAAAGGGAAGTGGCTAGGTCTAAATCTTATTTTTACTTTTTCGATCTCAAAAAATTTCTTTACAAAATAATATAAGCAACCCTTAAGATGTCCCATGTTAACATTTTCATCTATGTGCAAACCCTCCAATTGATGAAACATGGGTGAGTGTGTTTGATCACTATCACATCTATAAGTTCTACCAGGCACGATTATTTTAAATGGAGGTTTGCTTTTTAGCATTGTTCTAATTTGTACCGGCGATGTATGTGTTCGTAAAAGTAAATCTTTAGAATGATTTAGATAAAAAGTATCTTGCATATCTCTTGCGGGATGATTTTCAGGTGTATTAAGTGCGGAAAAATTATAATATTCGCTCTCTACATCAGGTCCTTCTTCAACAGAAAAACCTATTTCAGCAAAAATAGAAGTAACCTCATCTATAACTTGTGAAACTGGATGAATTTTCCCAGTGAAGTAAGTTCGTCCTGGCAAAGTTATATCTATTTTTTCGTTTTTAAGTTTCTGGTCAATTTCTTTATTACTTAAATCTAAAGTCTTTTTATTAATAAAGTTTGTTAAATCTTCTTTTGCTTTATTAAGCTGTAATGCAATTGCCTTTTTCTCTTCTGCTGGTAAATTTCCTAATTTTTTAAATTCCAAAGTGAGAAAACCGTTCTTTCCAAAAATTTCAGTTTTTATATTATCCAAATCTAATGGATTTTTAATTTTTTCAATTTTTGAAATATATTCAGTTTTTCTATTATCTAATTTGCTCATTTAATTTAATTCTTCCCTAAAAGATAAGATATAAATCAAAGATCCTTGTTAGTTAAGTTGTAAATATTTGTTTTTGCCATTTTTGATCATCTTCTACTATCTCAAAAATACAGAATATACACAAAAAGTTTGTATTAGCTAATAAAACCGAACTAAATGTACGGTATATGTGTTTCTATTTTGAGAATTATTTCAACTGATTTTTAGTGGTAAACTTAGATTGCTCTCAAAGGATTCCTGTTTTGTAATATCTTCTGCTTGTTGTGATTTTTTCATTAATGCCCATGTTTCATACTTTTTACACATTTGAAAAACAGTTTCATATCGTTTAGCTATTTTATTTGTAGACAATTCTTTTAAAGCAAAATCTTTTTCTTTTTCTAATTGTTTCATATTTTCATAGGATATTTGTTCTCCAGAATCAGGAAGATAGTATCCACTTCCATCGTCACTGGGATTAGATTTCATTTCATCAATGAGTTTTTTAAATAGTTCACAGGTCGTTATTTGTTCTTTGTATTCTTTACGTTCAACAAATTTGTACAGGGCATTTTTTATAGGAGGTTTGCCCATTTTAGACCAAAGCATAGTTAGGTGAATATAAATAACCTCATACAATCTGATTGAAATCGGTTTTCCTTTAGCTTTTTTTCTCCACGTTAGATAGCGTCTTATTTCTATATCGTGTTGGGCCATTATTTAATTTCTTTCCTTTTCTTTATTATTGTTCATTAAGCTATATTAATATTAATATTAATAAAATCAAAGAATGTGTTAAGGTAAAAACGGATTTTTGTTTTAAATCACTAAAGTATAAAGCTTATCAGTGATAAAATAATTGCACCAAATGATTAAACATAAATAAATTATTCTATCTAATATTATGGCGGTATCTTTTTTAAAATGCTTATTAAAAGATTTTACAAAATTTTAATTAGTTGATGGAAGATTGAACTTTTTTAACAATAGATTTAAAGACTTCTGGCTCGTTATAAGCGATATCTGCTAACACTTTGCGATCCATTTTAATTTTTGACTTATTTAAACCGTTTATAAACTTAGAGTATGTCAGTCCCTCCAATCTTACACCGGCATTAATTCTTTGTATCCATAAAGATCGAAATTCTCTTTTTTTTGCACGTCTATCCCTGTAAGCGTATTGCATTGCTTTTTCCATTGCTTGACGAGCTATACGGATCGTATTTTTTCTTCTACCAAACTGTCCTTTGACGGCTTTTAGAACTTTTTTGTGTCTTGCCTTACTAGTTACTCCTCTTTTAGTTCTTGCCATTTTATCCTCTTAAATTGTAGGGCATATACGATTTTACTATTTTAGAATCTTGTTTGGACATAATCGTAGTACCTCTTTGTTTTCGAATTTGTGAATTAGTTCTCTTAATCATGCCGTGTCTCTTTCCAGATTGTGGCATCTTAACTTTTCCAGATTTAGTTAACCTAAATCTTTTTTTTGCTGAACTTTTTGTTTTTAACTTTGGCATGGTATCGGACTTATATAGATATTGGTTTTAGTTTACAAGATGATTTTATGAAGAAATTAATTGGGAAGTACTATCATAATCATTTGTCTGCCTTCAAATTTAGGCATCACTTCCACTTTGCCTATATCTTTTGTGTCTTCAATAATTCGATTCATTAAATCTCTTCCTAGCTGAACATGCTGCATTTCTCTTCCTTTGAATTTTACGGTAAATTTTACTTTATCTCCTTTTGTTAAAAATTTTTTAGCATTTTTTATTTTAAAATTATAATCATGTATTTCTGTACCAGGCCTCAATTTTAATTCTTTAAGAGTAGCAATTTTTTGACTCTTTTTTGCTTTGTTGGCTTTCTTTTGCATGTCATACTTATATTTGCCAATAGACATAATTTTACATACGGGCGGAGTAGCTTTGGAGGATATTTCTACAAGATCAAGTCCTTCTCTTTTTGCAGTTTCAATTGCTTCTTTAATTGGTAAAACCCCCAAATTTTCTCCACTGCTACTAATAACTTGAACATCTAAGCTCTTTATCCAGTGGTTCGATCTCGGACCGTAAAACTTTCTTTTGTTTTGAAAATAATTTTTTCTAGGTTTTGGCACTTAGTTTATTGGAAGATCATTTGATAATTTGATATTTTGTATGGCTTTGCTAAATTTTATTGTTTCTTGTTTTTTTGATCCAAGTTTTCTTATAGTAACAGTTTTGTTCGATATTTCTTTCTTTCCACAGATTAACAACAATGGAACTTTAGACAATGAATGTTCTCTAATTTTATAATTAATTTTTTGATTTCTTAAATCCACTTCGCATTTTATACCTTCTTTGAAGAGTTCTTCAAATATTTTTTTTGCATACTTATTGTGCTCTTCGGCTATAGGCAATACAACAACTTGTGATGGAGAAAGCCAAAATGGGAGTTTGCCCGCATAATTTTCAATTAAAATTCCAATGAATCTTTCTAGAGAGCCAAAAAGTGCTCTGTGCAACATAACCGGTACCTTTTTGGTTCCATCTTTGTCTACAAAAGTAGCACCAAGCCTTCCTGGAAGATTTAGATCAACTTGAAGTGTGCCACATTGCCAATCACGTCCAATGGAATCTCGAAGTACAAAATCTATTTTTGGTCCATAAAAAGCCCCGTCGCCTTTATTAATTTCATATTTTAGTTTTGATTTTTTTATTGCTTTTAATAATGCTGCTTCTGCTTTATCCCAAATTTTATCATCTCCAACTCTTTTTGTAGGCCTGTCTGAAAACTGAAGTAAAACATTTTTAAAGCCAAGATCTTTATAAATTTCCAATATCAGATTAGTTACACTTAAACATTCCTCGGTAATTTGATCTTCGGTGCAAAAAATATGAGCATCGTCCTGGGTAAATGCCCTTACTCTTAATAATCCATGTAAAGCCCCTGAAGGTTCGTATCTATGAACTTTACCAAATTCAGATAATTTAAGGGGAAGGTCTCTGTAGCTTTTAAGTCCTTGATTAAAAACTTGTATACCTCCAGGACAATTCATGGGTTTAATAGCAAAAATTTTTTCATCTGGAGTTTCTGAGGTAAACATATTTTCTCCAAATTTTTCCCAGTGACCAGATTTTTCCCATAAAGCTTTATCCAAAATCTCTGGGGTATTAATTTCCTTGTAGCCCGCATTTCTTTGTTTCAGTCTCATATATTCAATAAGTCTTTGAAACAAATTCCAACCTTTTTCATGCCAAAATACTGCACCTGGACTTTCTTCTCTAAAATGAAAAAGGTCCATTTCTTTTCCAAGTTTTCTATGATCTCTTTTTTCAGCTTCTTCTAGTCTTTTTAGATAGTCGTCCAACTCCTTTTTGTTTCTCCAACAAGTTCCGTAAATTCTTTGTAACATTTCATTTTTAGAGTCCCCTTTCCAATAGGCTCCAGAAATTTTTGTAAGTTTAAACGCTTTACCTAATTTTCCAGTTGATGATAAGTGAGGTCCTCGACAAAGATCATGCCATTTTCCATGAAAATAAATAGATACCTCTTCTTCTGCGGGAATAGCATTGATGAGCTGAGCTTTGTAATGCTCGCCTAATTTTTTAAAATGAGAAATGGCTTTGTTTCTTTCCCATGTCTCTCTTGTAGTTTTTTCGTCTCGATCAACTATTTCTTTCATTTTTTTTTCAATCTTTTCAAGATCTTCGCTTGTAAAGGGATCTTTGCGAGAAAAATCGTAATAAAAACCATCTTCAATTACTGGACCAATAGTAACTTGAGTTCCTGGAAAAAGTTCTTGTACGGCCATAGCAAGAATATGGGCTGAATCATGCCTTAAAACTTCTAAACCTTCTTTATCTTTCGCTGTTATAATTTTCACATTTGAATCTTTGTTGATTTCAAAGCTCAAATCTTTAGGTTTTCCGTTAACCATCATTATTAAGGCATCTTTTTCTAGAGATTTGCTTATACGTTTAACAATCTCAAAACCATTGGTGGCTTTTTTAAAATTTATTTTTTTCCCATCTAAGAGTTTTATTAATGGCATTTATTTTTTATGGCTAATTAATTTTTGATATTCCACAAATGTTGAGTGGCACATTTTTTCTACATCAAATTTTTTCAATACGTTTTTCCTACCTTCATTTCCAATTGATTGCAACTTGCTTTTATCCATTTCGATTATACTATTTAAATGTTCAGCAAGAGAGTTAGTGTTATTATTTTTAAATAAAAATCCTGATTTCCCGTCAATTATAGTCTCTTTTGAACCTCCTAAATCACTTGCTAGAATTGGTTTTTCCATAGATTGAGCTTCTACAGCGACTCTACCAAAAGCTTCGGGCTCTATTGATGAAGATACAATTACATCCGCAGCATAATAAACGACTGGTAGCTCTTTAAAATAAGATAAGAAAATAACATTTTTATTAAGTCGATTTTTTTCCACCATGGAAAGTAACTTTTTATAATAAACGTTACGGCCCTGGTGGGAACCTAGTATAATAGCTTGAAAATTTTCTTTGTTATACTTGGTTTTAAGTAAACTCAAAGATTCTATAAACATCTCTTGACCTTTCCACCTTGTAAGTCTTCCTGGTAATAATATTTTGAAAGTTTCTGAGCTAAGATTAAATTTTGAAAAAAATTTATTTATTTTTTCATGTGCGATGCTGACATTACTGTAATATTCAGTATTTATACCTCTAAAAATAACAACAAGTTTTTTTTTAGCAGTGATCAAATAACTATAGTTTTTGTGAATATGATTAAAAATAAAATTAGAGCCTGCTATTACTAGGTCGGATCTAACCATCACAGAATTATAAAATCTTTTTAATTTGTTGCTAAAAGACGATAGGGAGTCAAGGCTCATTCCTTCCAGATCGGGCTTAGAGATTTCCCAGCCTCTTGTTGGCCAGGGGGTATTGTTTTCATACTTGGCACACGTAATGTTGAACAACAAAAGCGTCAATGAAGCGAATATAAAATAATGTCTTTTTTCAACTATCATAATGTCCTCTTTGCCAAAAGATTAAATTCCTGTCACCTTGGTGTTAATAAGGGAATGTGGTATTATAAGATTCTCAAATTAAAGCAATTTTGTGCGAAAACTTATCAATCAGCATCCAACAAAACCCACCCTTCTTTATTTATACCCTGAGATTCTATGAGCCTGCTTAACGAATATTATATTGTAATCATCTCCAACCCGGCGTTGAAAAGCGTTGTTTTAGTTATCGCATCCATTATTGCTGCAAAACTAGTAGACATAATATTTACGTTTATTTTTAAGAGACTGGTCGATAAAACAAAGACCAGCCTTGATGATAAAATTCTCCAACTACTTCATAAACCCATTTTTTATTCTATTCTTTTTATAGGGTTTAGTGTTGCAGTTAAAACAGCAACCCTGCCTGCCTATATCGATTTTGTAATTGTAGGAATATTTAAAACCATTACCATTATAATCTGGCTTTTTGTGAGTTCAAAAATACTGGTCATGTCTATGGAGTGGGCATCCCGGCAGACAGCCAGTACTTTATTGCAGAAGAACACCCTCCCTCTATTCAATAATTTGGGGAAAATCGCTATTGGTCTTTTTGGAGTCTACTTAGTTTTTCTCAGCTGGGATATCAATATTAATGGTATTCTGGCGTCTGCCGGTGTGCTGGGCGTGGTTTTAGGACTTGCGGCGAAAGACACTGTTGCTAATTTTTTTGCCGGGATCTTTCTCATGGCTGATTCACCATTTAAGGAGGGAGATTATATATTATTGGATACAGGCGAACGGGGCTATGTCAAACAAATGGGCCTGCGATCGACCCGGTTTATGACCCGGGATGACATTGAGATCACTATTCCAAATTCAGTTATTGCAGCATCAAAAATTGTCAATG
>JAGFWA010000004.1 GCA_017640245.1 Pelagibacteraceae bacterium | reverse complement strand
TCTTGAAAACCGAAAGACGCAGAAATTACTCCGATTGAACCAACTATTGAGCTTGAATTCGCATAGATTTCGTCTCCTGCACAAGCAATTAGATAACCGCCTGATGCCGCAACATCCTCAGCAAAAACTATAACTTTTTTTTTATTTTTCTTAGCCAATTGCCTTATGTAATCGTGAATTAAGTGTGATTGAACGGGGGAACCTCCTGGAGAATTAATTGATATAGCTATGCTCTTTGCCTTTTTAAAAGAAAATGCTTTTTTTATAATCTCTTGTTGTCCTGAGAAATCTATACCCTGTCTAAATCTACCGACAGATCCTATAACGCCAGACAATCTTACGTGAGGAACGACTACTTTTTTTTTAAATATTGAAAACATGTATTAAATAATTAATGTCAATTCTTATATCAGTACTTAAACTAAATTTTAATTAATTATTACGCTACTTTTGGTTGAAATTAAGCTGCGTCATCTATGTATAAAATAAAAATTTAATATTTTTATAAACGTATATAATCAAATTATGGGATCTGTAATACCGTTAAAAAAATCTGCAAATTCAGCTTATTTGGATTTAAAAAACCTTTTAGATAATAAGCTTGAATCTGTAGAAAAACTCATTCGTTTGAAGCTCGAAAGCAATGTTGGACTAATAAAGAAAATGAGTGATTATCATTTAGGCTCTGGTGGAAAAAGAATTAGAGCTTTGCTAACAATGGGTGCGGCAAAACTCGGAGGTTATGTTGAAGGTTCAAGAGACGTTAATCTTGCTGCTTGCGTTGAGCTAATTCATGGCGCGACTCTATTACATGATGATGTAGTAGATGAAAGCGAAATAAGACGAGGAATTAAAACTACAAACTCCATGTGGGGAAATCAGTCTTCTATTTTGGTGGGCGACTATTTGTTCAGCAGATGTTTTGAAATGATGGTTGAAGATGGCAATTTAGAAGTACTACAACTTTTATCTTCTGCATCATCAAAAATTGTTTTAGGCGAAGTTATGCAACTTGAGCATAAAGGAGAAGCAGATCTTCTTGAAGAAAATTATATTAAGATCATAAACTTAAAAACAGCTGCGCTTTTTTCTGCTGCGACCGGAGTTGGTGGTTGTGTATCAAATTTGAACAAAAAAAAGAGAGAAGCTTTAGAATCCTACGGAAAAAATATAGGTCTAGCATTTCAGATGGCCGATGATGCTTTAGATTATTTTTCAAAAGAAAAAGTTTTTGGAAAAGAAATTGGGAAAGATTTTTTTGAAGCTAAGGTAACCTTGCCTATTGTTATAGTATTTCAAAAAGCTAACTCCATTGAGAGAAATTTTCTAATAGATGTCTTTAAAAAAGAGATAAGACAAAAAAAAGATTTTGATGATATTTTAAAATTAATAAAAAAATATGACGTTGTAAATGCAACCTTCAAAAGAGCTGAATATTTTGTAAATGTTTCTTATGATGCATTAGGAATTTTTGACGATTGTAAGGAAAAAAAAATATTACAAAATTTAACTGGTTTTAGTCTAAACAGATCTTATTAAGGATAAAGTATTTCCTTATTCCATTTGCCGTTATCATTCCTGTAATTTAGTCTTTGATGGATGCGATTTTCAATCTTAAGCCAAAATTCGATTTGTTCGGGTTTTAATCTCCATCCGGACCAATAAGGAGGTCTTGGAACTTTGTTTTTGTCTGGATACTTTATCTTAAACTCTTTAATTTTCTTGATAAATTCATCTCGATTTTTCATAACATCAGATTGAGATGAAGCCCAAGCTCCAATTCTACTCTCATAGGGTCTTGAGTTATAATACTCATCCGCTTCTTTACTATCAATAACGCTTACTTCGCCTGCAATGCACACTTGTCTTTTTAAGCTTTCCCAATAAAAACACATTGAAGCTTTTGGATTCTTTTTTAAATCATTTCCTTTTCTGCTATTAAAATTTGAATAAAAAACAAAACCATCGTTACTTAAACCCTTCAACAAAACCATCCTAACACTTGGCCTGCCATCTGAGGTTGCCGTTCCCAATGAGAAGGCATTTGGATCATTTATTTCGCTTTTTTCTGCAGCTGCAAACCATTTTTTAAATAAATCAATAGGATTTGCTGAATCTTCAAAGCAAACATCTAATCCTAGCGAATTTTGGCCATTTTTTTGATTCATAAATTATATAAAATAATTTATATACTAATTATCAATGTCTTTTAATACTTTTGGAAAAATATTTAGATTTACTACATGGGGTGAGTCACATGGTCCTGCTATTGGCTGTATTGTGGATGGCTGTCCTCCCAATATTAGACTATCGGAAAAAGATATACAAAAAGATATGAACCGAAGAAGACCTGGGTACTCCAAATTTGTCTCGCAGAGAAAAGAGTCTGATAAAATTACAATTTTGTCAGGAGTGTTCAATGGTAAAACCACTGGAACTCCGATTTCAATTATAATCTCCAATGAGGATAAAAGATCGAGGGATTATGAGTCAATTAAAAATAAGTTTAGACCTGGACATGCAGATTTTACATATTTTAAAAAATATGGAATTAGAGACTACCGAGGTGGCGGTCGTCAGTCGGCAAGAGAAACCGCTTCTAGAGTAGCTGCTGGTGCCATCGCAAAGCTAGTTTTAAAAAATATTTTAGGAAAAAGATTTGGTCTTTTTGGAGCAGTTATTCAATTAGGTTTAATGGGATGTGATAGAAATAATTGGAATAATAATGAAATAAGAAAGAATCCTTTTTTCTGCCCTGATAAAAAATCGGTTAAGCTATGGGAAAAATATCTCTTAGCAGTAAGAAAATCTGGTTCATCTTGTGGAGCAATAATTGAGTTGAGAGCTAATGGTATACCAGCTGGTCTTGGTGCGCCTATATATTCAAAACTTGACACTGATATTGCGGCAGCTTTAATGAGCATTAATGCAGTTAAGGGGGTAAATATTGGTTCGGGAATGAGTTCTGCCTATTTGTCGGGAGAAGAAAGCTCAGATGAAATGAGATCTAAATCTGGAAAAATAAAATTCAAATCTAATAATGCCGGAGGTATTCTTGGAGGTATTTCATCTGGTCAGGAAATTGTTGCTTCTTTTGCGGTAAAACCAACTTCTTCTATAGTAACTAATAGAGAGACTGTAGATAAAAAAGGTAAGAACACAAAAATATCAGTAAGAGGTCGTCACGATCCTTGTGTTGGTATACGAGCTGTACCTATAGGTGAAGCAATGCTGTCTTGTGTATTATTAGACCATTATCTGATGAATAGAGCGCAGTGTGGTTAAGAAAAATTTTTACTTTTGTTTTTTGCTATAACGACGTTGGATCTTAAAACATCCTCTGCTTTTTCAACAATACTATCACAATCTAGTCCGGCCTTTTTGTACATTTGTTCAGGCGTATCCTGATCTAAAAACTTATCTGGTAAAGTCATTGATCTAAATTTTAAACCTTTGTCAAAAAAACCGCGATTGGATAATAGTTGCACAACGTGAGATCCAAAACCACCTATTGATCCTTCCTCAATAGATATAATAGCCTCGTGATTTGATGCCACTTCGAGAATAAGTTTTTCATCTAAAGGTTTTGCAAATCTCGCATCTAAAATAGTAATGGTAATTCCTTTTGCTTTAAGTATTTCGGAAGCTTTTTTGCATTCATAAAGTCTTGCTCCAAAGTTTAAAATGGCAATATGTTTACCGTTCAAAACTACCTTGCCTTTTCCAATTTCAAGAACTTCATTAATGTTTGGCAATTCAACACCAATCCCAACTCCCCTTGGATATCTAAATGCAGAAGGTCTATCATTAATACATACTGAGGTATTGACCATTCTTACTAATTCGGCTTCATCGCTTGGTGCCATGACAACAAAATTTGGTAAAGTTGATAAATAAGTTATATCAAATGATCCGGCATGAGTTGGTCCATCAGCTCCGACTAATCCGGCTCTATCAATAGCAAATCTAACTGGCAAAGATTGTATTGCAACATCATGAACAGCTTGATCGTATGCTCTTTGTAAAAAAGTCGAATAAATTGCTGCAAATGGTTTATATCCTTCTGTTGCCAAACCCGCTGCAAAGGTAACTGCGTGTTGTTCCGCTATTCCTACGTCAAACATTCTTTCAGGAAATTTTTTTTCGAATGAATCCAGTCCAGTTCCTGAAGACATAGCTCCAGTAATTGCTACAATTTTTGTATCATTCTCAGCATGCTTGATTAGTGTATTTGCAAAAACTTTTGTATAAGAGAGTGCGTTTGATTTTGACTTTGATTGTTTGCCAGTTGCGATGTTAAACGTTGAAACGCCATGATATTTATCGCTTGACTCTTCTGCGGGTTTATAGCCTTTGCCTTTTTGTGTAATCGCATGAATTAATATTGGTCCATTATGATTAGAGTTTTTAACATTCTCCAATATAGTGACTAAATTGTTTACATCGTGCCCGTTGATTGGACCTATATAATAAAACCCTAGTTCATTGAAAAGTGTTCCACCAGTTACAACGTTTCTTAACATATCTTCGGCCTTTCCGGCTGTCTTTAAAAACCTTTTTGAAAAAGCCGAAAGTATTAACTTGAAAGTTTCTCTTAAACTAAAATAAATTTTTCCTGATAAAAGCCTAGCTAAATATTTGCTCATAGCTCCGACTGAACGAGCTATTGACATATCATTATCATTTAATATTACGATCAATTTTGATTTCATTGCTCCAGCATTATTCATCGCTTCATAGGCCATGCCTGCGCTCATAGCTCCATCACCAATTACCGCTACAACACTGTTATTATCATTGGATAATTTTTTAGCAGTTGCTATACCCAACGCTGATGAAATTGAAGTCGAACTATGCCCTGCTCCAAAGGAATCATATTCGCTCTCTGCTCTTTTTGTAAAACCTGATAAACCCCCTCCTTTTCGAAGAGTTCTAATTTTATCTTTCCTGCCTGTAATGATTTTGTGAGGATAACATTGGTGACTTACATCCCACACCAACTTATCTTTTGGAGTATTGAAAACATAGTGCAATGCTACAGTCAATTCTACCACTCCAAGGCTTGCTCCCAGATGACCTCCGGTCTCTGATACAGCATCAATTAATTCTGATCTTAACTCTTCAGATATTGTTTTGAGTTGATTTTTTTTAAGCAATTTTAAATCCGATGGATAATTAATTTTGTCTAGTAATTTCTCGCTCATTATCAGTAAGTTCTTTCCAGTATAAAGTTTAATGTTTCGATAAGTTCGTTTGACTTTTTTCCATATTTTTTTAACCTATTTATTAACATTTTTTTTCTTCTAAAAGCAAATTCTAATGTTTTATTATACCCCAATAAATTAATAAGTGTGGATTTGCCTTTTTTTCTATCTTTATTCACTGGCTTTCCAATATTTTTTTTATTACCTTTAATGTCTAAAAGATCATCTGTAATTTGAAATAAAAAACCTATCTCTTCACCTATAAAACTCATTTCATTTTTTACTTTATTGCTCTCTTCCGCAATAATAGCGGGAGCTAAACAGCAAAATTTAAACAATTTTCCTGTTTTTTTCTTCTGCATATTTATGATTTTTAAATTATTTATTTTTCTCTTTTCGTAACTTAAGTCAAGAAATTGACCTCCGGCAATACCTGTATGGCCAGCACACTCAGCTAATTTTTTTAAAAGCAATAATTTTACATTGGGCTTAATATTATATTTTTTTTCTGCAATCATTTCGAAAGCAAGCGTTAACAAAGAATTGCCTGCAAGGATAGCTGTTGATTCTCCAAATTTTATGTGAGTTGCTGGCTTCCCTCTTCTCAATTTATCATTGTCCATACAGGGTAGATCGTCATGAATTAAAGAATAAGAATGAACACATTCCACTGCTCCACAAATATTAATTATTTTATTAAGTTTTAAATTAAAAATCTTTGCAGTATTTAAAATAATTGTAGACCTAATTTTTTTTCCGCCGGTTAAAATTCCGTATTTCATGGGAATGATAAGGTTGGAATATTTCTGATCTTTAAAATATTTTTTTAAAAATCTATCGAGTGTTTCTGCATTTTTGACAATTACTTTTAGCATTTCTATTTTTTAAATTATTTTTCTTTTTTTGTAGAACGAATTTTATTAAGCCTTTCCCTAAAAAGTAAGTCAATATAACGATTTAAAGATAAAAGCCTTTCATAATCCTTTGTTGAACTTTCAAGATCAACATTTTCATTTTCTAATCTCTCAAGAATATCGGCTATTTCCGATTTTGCCTCGTTTAATGATTTACTTTTAATATCAACTGGAATATTTTTCATTTTCATAAAAAATATAATAATCGTAATATGAAAAATATCTATTTAAATATATATAAAAATTCACCAAAAAATTTAAATAAAGCAAAAAAATTTTTGAAAAAAAACAATATTATTGGAGTTCCCACCGAGACTGTTTATGGTCTAGCGGGAAATGCTTATTCTAGTAGAGCAATCAAAAAAATATATAAATTAAAAAAAAGACCAAAAAAAAATCCTTTAATCATTCATTACGATAATCTTAAAAAGTTAAAAAAAGATGCTCATATAGATAATAGATTTTTAAAACTTTATAAAAAATTTTCCCCGGGTCCATTAACTTTTATTCTAAAAAAAAAGAGAGATTCTAAAATATGCCCTTCAGCAAATGCCAATTTAAAGATGATAGCGGTAAGATTTCCAAAGCATAAAATTATAAAGAATTTATTGAAAAAATTAAACTTTCCTCTAGCAATACCAAGTGCGAATATATCAACCAAGATCAGTCCGATAAGTGCTCTAGATGTAATTGATGAATTCGGAAAAAATATTAATTTTGTTTTAGATGGTGGTAGATCAAAAATTGGATTGGAGTCAACAGTAATAAATTTATGTGGAAATATAAAAATAATGAGGCCGGGAGCAATAAGCAAAAAAGAAATAGGTAAAACGTTAGGAAAAAATATATTAATTTCAAAGAAAGTAAATAAATTGAACTCTCCTGGTTTATTAAAAAAACATTACTCGCCTGGTATTCCAATTCGACTTAACTGTAAAAAAGCAGATAATAAGGCTGCATTTATAGTTTTTGGAAAAAAATATAAAAAAGGTAAGTATATTTTTAACTTAAGTCCTAAGGGCAATTTAAAGGAAGCTGGAAAAAACTTATACAAAATTTTAAGAAAAGTAAAAAATTTAAATTTTAAAAAAATAAACGTTGTTAAGATTCCAAATCGAGATATAGGAATTGCAATAAATGATAGGCTCAGAAAAGCAGCATACTAGATGTTTATTCAGGTAGAAAATCTTACAAAAAAATTTAAAAACAGTTTAGCTGTTAATAAAATTAATTTTAGCA
The DNA here is from genome assembly GCA_017640245.1 of Pelagibacteraceae bacterium. GTDB lineage: Bacteria > Pseudomonadota > Alphaproteobacteria > Pelagibacterales > Pelagibacteraceae > Anoxypelagibacter > Anoxypelagibacter denitrificans. The sequence continues at coordinate 28,703 of JAGFWA010000004.1, read as the reverse complement.
TTGAAAAAAATAAAACAGTTGGTTTGTTGGGGCCAAATGGATGCGGTAAAACTACTACCATTGGAATGATGCTTGGTTTAATAAAACCTTCGGCTGGAAAAATAATCATAGATAATAAAAATTTAGAAAAAACAGATAGGATTAGTCTTTTGAATAAAATGAATTTTGCTTCTCCTTATGTTGAATTACCTAAAAGATTAACTGTAAAGCAAAATTTGGAAATCTATGGAAGGCTATACGGTGTAAAAAATTTAGATGATAAAATAAAAGAAGTATCAGAAGAGCTAAATCTAAAAATTTTTTTAAGCAAAAAAACTGGAGAGCTATCGTCTGGCCAAAAAAATAGAGTCTCATTAGCAAAATCTCTAATAAATGAACCTGAAATTCTTTTCCTAGACGAACCAACGGCAAGCTTAGATCCAGACATTGGAGACTATATAAGAAGTTATATTCAATCCTATAAAACAAAAAACAAAATCACAATTTTTCTTGCATCTCATAACATGGCTGAAGTCGAAAGACTCTGTGATAGCATTATCATGATGAAGAATGGTAAAATTATTGATCGAGGAACCTGTGAGGAAATAATCAAAAAACATGGAAGAAATAATTTAGAGGAAACATTTTTAAAGTTAGCCAGGAGTAAAGATGAGGTTTCATAAAATTTACGCACTAAGTCTTAGGCATATCTATTTAATATGCAGTTCGTTTCCTAGAATAATAGATTTAATTTATTGGCCCACAGTGCAAATTTTCTTATGGGGTTTTATATCAAAGTTTTTTACTCTTAATTCTACCTACTATAGCAACACTGTAGGAATAATTTTAACTGCAGCGATTTTGTATGATTTCTTATTTAGGGCAAGCATTAGTTATAACATGATGTTTTTAGAAGAAATTTGGAGTAGAAATTTTACAAATTTATTTATCGCCCCTATCAAAATAAGTGAAATTATCGCATCTTTAACTCTGACCGCAATCTTTAGAACACTTATAGGATTGATACCCGCAACGATTTTGGCCATACCTTTGTTTGGAGTTTCTGTATTTAAACTTGGTATTCCTTTATTATTTTTGTTGCTGAGTTTATATATCTTTGGAATTACTCTTGGGGTGCTAGTAACTTCAGGTCTATTAAGATTTGGTCCTGCTTTTGAAAGTGTTGCTTGGGCAAGTTTATTTTTTTTAGCACCACTAGGATGTATTTATTATCCAATAGAAATATTACCCCATTCCCTTCAATTAATTGCCAAGGCGTTACCATTAGTTCACATTTTTGAAGAAATGCGTAACATTTTGTTAAATAATAGCGTCAGTTGGTTCCAAATAATTAAATCAATTTCAATTTCCATAATGTATTTTGTTTTTGGAGTGATAGTTTTTTACCTATCTTATTTTGGTGCCAAAGTCAGAGGTACACTAATTAATATGGGTGAGTAATAAATATGCATAAAAAAATTGAAGAAATAAAAAAACTTGAACGTCCTCCTAGAGTCATTAAAAATTTGTACAGTAAAGAAGAGATTGAAGAATTTTTAAATTTGTATGAAGCTCTACCTACTACAACTTACAATAAAAAACAAAATGTTATTAAAAAAAGATGGTTGCAAGGCTATAACGATAAATTAGAAAAATTATTTTGCGAAAGATTAAAGAATGAAATTGGAGACTTTAAAATGGATAATCTCCAGGCAGACGATGGAAAAGACGTTTATGGTCTTCTTCAAAAAAGTTATGCTCCCATTGGTTTGCATGTCGATTCGGGTTTTAATTTTGAAAACCAAATATACAGACAGAGTTTAATTCCTTTAACTCCTGTTGGCAGCACAGTTATTTTTAAAAATAGATTCTACGGAAATTCAACAACTTTTACATTAGATCCAGTGGAACTTGAGAAAAAAAATTTATCTTATGGACAAAATAAAAGATCTTCGGCACATTTAAACATGTATGACAAAAAACCTTTTGATAGAAAAATGCATGAAAAATATTTGACTCATGAAAAGATAGAAAACTTGGCAGGTTTAGAAGTAGAATTTGTTTACGAATGGGAATTGGGTTCTATGCTGATTTTTGATAGAACACATTTACATTGCTCCTCTTCAAAAATCGAGGGAGCAAAAATTGGTTTGGCTACTTTCACAAAAAAATAATTTATTATGGTCATTTTTGATTGTTTTCAGTACTTTAATGAGGAGCATATAGCCGACCTAAGATTTAATGTTCTAGATGAATTTGTAGATTCTTTTGTAATAGTTGAATCCACAATTAATCATCAAGGAAAACCAAAAAAATTACATTTTGATATAAATAAATACAAAAAATTTAAAGATAAAATTATTTATATTGTAGTTGATGATACGCCAGAAGATATAAAAAAACCTCATGTCGGAGGAGAGTCTTTAGTAGAACAACATCAAAGAAACTCAATTCAAAAGGGTTTAAAAAATTGTCATGATAATGATTTGGTTATTTTATCTGATGTAGATGAAATACCAGATCTAAATAAGTTGAATCTTTTTGATAAAAATAAATATGCAGTTTTTTCTCAAAAAATGTTTATGTACAAACTCAACCTTCTAAATTTAAATGAAAATAATTGGCACGGTTCTAAAATTTGTTTAAAAAAGAATCTTAAATCTCCCCAATGGCTAAGAAATTTAAAATTTAAAAAATATCCATTTTGGAGAATTGATAAACCAAAAAATCTACAAATAATTAAAGATGGAGGCTGGCATTTTGCATATCTACAAAACCCTGAAAATATCTCTAAAAAAATAAGATCTTTTGCTCATGGAGAATTCAACAGGGATGATATTGTTAACGAGGAAAACATACGATTAAAAATTGAAAAAAATGAAGATATTTTTGGAAGAGGATATAAAATTAAAAGGATTGCAATAGATGAAAGTTTTCCAAAATATGTTCTTGATAACAAGGAAAAACTAAAAGAATGGATTGTTTAAAATAAAACTCTTCATAAATCAAAGGGAATAAATTAATATGTTAATTATTTTTGTGTTGGCGCGCTCGCAGGGATTCGAACCCCGACTCTCCAAGTCCGTAGCTTGGCGCCTTATCCAATTGGGCTACGAGCGCATACAATGGTTTTAAATTATTCAATGAATAAAACAATAACATTTTTAGCTAAAGACGTTAATAGTAATCTCAGATTAGATAAATGTCTAACAAGTAAATTCAAAACATTTACAAGGTCGAGAATTAAAAAAATTATACTTTCAAAAAATGTTAGGGTTAACAATAAAACTACTTTATCACCATCCCAGAAAATAAAATTAAATGATTTTATTGAGGTATCGTTTTATGAAAGCAAAATTGATCATATTAAACCAAAACAGATGAATGTTAACATTGTGTATGAAGATGAAGAGATAATCATTGTAAACAAACCTAGCGGTTTAATAGTTCATCCTGGCGCAGGAAATAAAGAAAACACTTTAGTAAACGGTCTATTACATTTATACAAAAATAATTTATCAACTCTTAATGGCCCTGTTAGACCCGGCATTGTTCATAGAATTGACAAAGAAACTAGCGGGCTATTAGTTGTAGCAAAAAATAATTTTTCACATGCAAATTTATCAAAGCAATTTAGTGATCACAGTATAAAAAGGAAATACCTAGCATTACTCTGGGGAGTAATTAGACCGCTTAATGGAAAAATTGTAACTCTTCTATCTAGAAGTAAAAAAAATAGAAAACTCATGTCTGTTAGTGAAATATCTGGAAAAAAAGCTATTACAAACTACAAAACTTTAAAAGTTTTTTATAATAAAGAAATACCAAAAATTAGTTTGGTGGAGTGTATTTTAGAAACAGGAAGAACCCATCAGATAAGAGTTCATTTTTCATATAAAGGTAACTCATTAATTGGAGACAAAACATATGGAAGAAAAAAATTACAATTTAAAAAAATTAATAAAAAATTCCAGAAAATTCTTGCTGATTTTGATAGGCAGGCTTTGCACGCAAAAAGTTTAGGATTTTTTCATCCAACAAAAAATACTTTTGTTAGTTTTGACTCAAAATTACCTCAAGATTTCAAAAAAATGCTAGATTTTCTTGAAAAATTTGGCAATTGAATAATTTTAGTTTAGAAATATATATAAACAAATGAGTGCAAAATCTGGAATTTCAAATTTACCTATTTTAACAGGCGAAGGTGGTTTATCTTTATACCTTACCCAAATAAAAAAATTTCCAATGTTGGATGCTGAAGAAGAATATATGCTTGCAAAAAATTGGAGGGAAAGAGGAAGTTTAAAGTCAGCACATAAGCTTGTAACTAGTCACTTGCGATTAGTAGCTAAAATTGCGATGGGTTATAGAGGTTATGGCTTACCAGTTAGCGAATTAATTTCCGAGGGCAATATTGGCTTGATGCAAGCTGTGAAAAAATTTGATCCTGATAAAGGCTTTAGGTTGGCAACATATGCTATGTGGTGGATAAAAGCAGGAATACAGGAATATGTTCTTAGATCTTGGAGCCTTGTAAAAATAGGAACTACTGCGGCACAAAAAAAATTATTTTTTAATTTAAGAAAATTAAAACAGCAGATTGCTCCTCACCAAGAAGGTGATTTAAAAAATGAACAGGTAGAGGAAATATCAGACAGACTCGGTGTAAAATCAGAAGAGGTTGTTTCAATGAATCGTAGAATGATGGGTAATGAAAAATCTTTAAACGAACCAATAAAATCAGGTGAAAAAAGTGAGTGGCAGGATTGGGTGGTAGACAAAAATTTAGATCAAGAACTTTCAATTTCACAAAAACAAGAATTAGATGAAAAAAAATCCCTATTATATGAGGCGATGAAAGTTTTAAATGAAAGAGAAAAAAAAATTATTGAAGAAAGAAAGTTGGCAGATGAGCCTAAAACTTTAGAAGAGCTAAGTAAAAAATATAAAATTAGTAGAGAAAGAATCAGACAAATAGAAATTAAAGCATTCGAAAAACTTCAAAAATCAATGCTTAATTCATCAAGATCAAAAAATCTTCTACCAAAAAACTAACTAAAGGGATTTTCTATTAAAATTGTATCTTCTCTTTTTGGACTTGTAGATATGCTTGAAATTTTTGCCCCAACAAAATCCTCAACCCCATTAATATAGGCTTTGGCTTTATCTGGTAATTCTTCAATATTTCTCATTCCTTGCGTTGATGTTTTCCATCCAGGAAAAATTTTATAAACAGGCTTCACATTAAACTGATCTTCTGATGCAGCTGGTAAATAATCTATTTTTTTTCCGTCTAGTTCATAATGAATACACATTTTAATTTCATCAAGTTCGTCTAGGACATCTAGTTTTGTTAAAGCTATTCCGTTAATTCCTGAAATTTTTATTGCTTGACGAACCAAAACACCGTCAAACCATCCGCACCTTCTTTTTCTACTAGTTACGGTTCCGAATTCTTTTCCTCTTTTCCCAAGTAAATCACCAATATTATCTTTTAATTCTGTTGGAAAAGGTCCGCTACCAACTCGTGTTGTGTAGGCTTTTGTAATACCTAATATATAATTAATGCTATCAGGACCACAACCCGATCCTGTTGCTGCCATCGCTGCAACTGTATTTGAAGAAGTTACAAATGGATAGGTACCGTGATCAACATCTAATAAAATTCCTTGAGCTCCTTCAAATAATATCTTTTTCTTTTTCTTTTTAAATTCGTCTATCTTGAGCCATACTGGTTGAGAAAATCTTAAGATATCTGGAGCAATTTTTAATAGTTCTTTTTTTAAATCATCTTTCTTATAAATCTTTTTACCCAATCCTTTTCTAATGGCATTATGATGAAGTAAAACATTTTCTAGTCGTTTATCTAAATTACTTTCAGAGCTCAAATCCATAACACGAATCGACCGTCTACCTACTTTATCCTCATAAGCAGGTCCAATTCCTCTTCTTGTAGTGCCAATTTTTCCTTTACCAGCAGCATCTTCTCTGATCTCGTCTATTTCTTTATGAAACGGTAAAATAAGATTGGCTGACTCTGAAATGATCAAATTGTCCTTATTTATCTCAATGCCTTTTTTTTTGATATCTTCAATCTCTTCTAATAATGCCCAAGGATCTACAACTACTCCATTACCAATTATAGAAATTTTATTTTTTCTAACAATTCCAGAAGGTAACAGTTTTAATTTGTAAACCTTTTCATCAATAACCAAAGTATGGCCAGCATTATGACCCCCTTGAAATCGAACTACAACATCTGCTTGATCTGATAACCAATCAACAATTTTTCCTTTTCCTTCGTCTCCCCACTGCGAACCTATTACAACTACATTTTTCATTATCTAAATTTCTTGTCTATTTTTATTGAATGCAAGTGATTAACTGGTCCATGACCTTTCCCATAATTGAGGCCAGAACCAATAGATTGATTAACATATTTAATTCCAAGCTCACAGGATTTGTTTAGAGGTTTTCCACATGACAAAAAAGTTGCAATTGCACTTGATAAAGTACAACCTGTCCCGTGGGTATTTCTAGTTTTAATCTTTTTATTTTTGAAAACTTTTAGACCTTTTCTGTTTAACAATACATCTTCCGTATATTTTGTATTTCTATGGCCACCTTTCACTAAAACATTTTTAGCTCCCAATTTAAGCAAAATATTGGCAGCATAAATCATATCTTCTAGATTTCTAATTTTTATCTTTGTTAAAATTTCAGTTTCGGGAATATTAGGTGTTACTAAATAAACTTTTCTAATCAGTTTTTCTTTTAACGTTTTGATTGCTCTTTGATTGATTAATTTAGCACCGCCTTTAGCGACCATAACAGGATCTAAAACAATCTTAGAAATTTTAACTTTTTTTAGAGCACTTACAACAGACATAATTACTTCAGATGAATGAAGCATGCCAATTTTTATAGCATCAGGTTTTATATCTTTACACGTAAACAAAATTTGTTTTCCTATTTCTTTCGCTTGAATAGGAACTACAGAGCTTACACCCGTTGTATTTTGAACTGTAATAGCAGTAATCGCAGTCATGGCGTAACTTCCTAATGCGGTAACCGTTTTAATATCTGCTTGTATACCAGCTCCTCCAGAAGAGTCAGAACCGGCAATTATTAATACTTTTGACTTAGGCTTCACTATTTTATCGATCTCTTAATTATATTTATACATTTTAAAATTAAATTTTTATCATATGACTCGCCCATTATTCTTATTTTTGGCTCTGTGCCTGATTTCCTTATTAACAACCTTCCTTTGTTATTCATAAGTTTGTTTGCCTTTTTAATTGCATTTTTACATTTAGGTTCATCAATTACATTTTTATCATTTACAGTTACATTTTCTAGTATTTGCGGCACAGGTAAAAAGACGTTGAGTAATTCGCTTGCTTTTTTTCCTTTTCTCAGTGAAAATAAAACCTCTAATGCAACAAGTAGGCCGTCACCGGTTGTTGCAAATTTTCCAAGAATTATATGGCCAGATTGCTCTCCTCCTAAATTAAAATTGAATTTTCTCATTTTCTCCTTAACATATCTGTCTCCCACTTCAGATCTAAAAAACCTAATTTTTTCTTTTCTTAAAAAATTTTCTAATCCATAATTTGACATTAAGGTTCCAACTACGCCTCCTTTTAAAATTTTTTTTAATTTCCATCTACGAGCAAGCATTGCGATAATCTGATCTCCATCTATGATCTTACCTTTTTCATCACACATAATAACTCTGTCTGCATCTCCGTCGAAGGAAATGCCGATGTGAGCTTTGAATCTTCTTACAGCTGATTGAATTTTAAATGGATAAGTAGATCCACATTTGTCATTAATATTTAAACCATTAGGTTTTATCCCAATAGATATAACTTTTGCTCCAAGCCCTTCTAGTAGTTTAGGGGCAGATTTATAACCTGCTCCATTGGCACAATCTAGAACTATCTTGATTCCCCTTAAATGAAAATTATTCGGAAAATTTTTTTTTAATATTTCAATATACTTTTCATTACCATTTTCTAGTCTTTTGACTCTTCCTAATAATTTTGGATTTGTAAGTTGTTTTGTATTTCTAGCATCTATTAGTTTTTCAATTTTTTTTTCTATTTGATCCGACAGTTTCATACCATCTGGGCCAAATAATTTTAGACCGTTATCACAATAGGGATTATGAGATGCTGTAATCATAATACCCATATTTGCCTTCATTGACTTTGTTAGCATAGCAAGTCCATTGGTTGGCAAAGGCCCTAATGTGAAAACATGCATTCCGCCTGATACCAAGCCTGATACCAGTGCGGGCTCTAAAGTATATCCAGATAACCTTGTATCTTTGGCTATGATTGCAATTTGTTTGGATTTTTTTTGATTTTTAAAATATGTACCAGATGCCAAACCAAATTTAAAAAATTTTTCTCCAGTAATGTTTCCTTTGTTAACAGTTCCTCGAATTCCGTCTGTTCCAAAATATTTGTTCTTCATTAATTTAATAATATCTTTTTAAATACCAAAATACCTTGTTTCACTTCATTAACATCGTGTACTCTAAATATCTGCACTCCTTGAGATAATAAAAAAAGAACAGATGCTAAAGTACCTCCTATTCTATCTTTACTGTCATGCTTTCCAGATATTTGACTGATAAATCTTTTTCTCGAAGTTCCAACCAAAATGGGAAAACCCAAGCTATGAAACAAAGATATCTTGGAAATTAAAGTCAAATTATGTTTCAAATTTTTACCAAATCCAATACCTGGATCTATAATTATTTTATTATCATTAAATTTTTTATTTATATTTTTTTCAAAAAAATCATAAATATCCAACAGGACATTTTTATATTTTGGGTTTTTTTGCATTGTATTGGGCGTACCCTGCATGTGATGTAAAACTTTTGAAATATTATAATTTCTTAAATTTGATAGCAATTTTTTGTCATAACTAAATCCTGAAACGTCATTTATTAAATCTGCTCCATATTTAGCGCTTTTAATCATTACCTCTGATTTCCTTGTATCTATTGATAAACAAATAAATTTATATTTTTTTTTAAAATTTCTCAATACATGCTCAATTCTTTTCCATTCTGTCTTTGCTGGTATTGTTTTAGAGCCTGGTCTTGTTGACTCTCCCCCAACATCAATAATTTTTGCTCCTGCTTTGATCATGTGTAAAATGTGATTTAGTGATTTATTTTTATTATTAAATTTTCCCCCGTCTGAAAAACTATCTGGAGTTAGATTCAATATTCCCATAATTGATGGTTCGGAAAAATTAATATTTTTTAGAAAATTTTTTCTCTTTGAAACTATTTTTTTTAAATCTTGTTTAACTATACTTTTCAGATTTTTCCTAAGCTTTTTTACATCTTTAAAATAAATTAAATGACTTTCGACTTTACTCTTTTTTCTTTTAAAGATCTCAAGCGTATCAAAAGCTATATTCTTTTTATCATTAAGTGGAAGTGCTTTTTTGGATTGAATAAGTTTTTTTGCAACTCTTCCATGATAAAAATTACACGCTCTAGTGTAATATTTTCTCATGATTTTTATATTATAATGCTGGTTTTGGTTTTAGACCAATAGAATCTATGGCTGAAGATACTTTGTCATCTTCTTTTTCTTCATCTTTTTTCGATAATTTAGCAGGCTGAGTGTTTTTTAAGATCAAATCTTGGATTTCATCGCCAGTTAAAGTCTCATAAATGAGTAATGCTTTTGCAAGTTTATGAAGATCATCTATTTTTTCGGTCAAAACTTTTTTTGCTCTTTCATAGCTTGAGGTAACTATTTTTTTAACTTCTGAATCAACCTTTTTAGCTGTTTCTTCAGACATATGTTGTTGCCTCGTTATTGATCTGCCAAGGAAGACCTCGTCCTCGTTTTCACCATATGTCAGGGGTCCGAGTTCTTTGCTCATTCCATATCTGGTCACCATATTTTTTGCCATTTTAGTTGCCATATCAATGTCTGATGATGCGCCTGAGGTGACTTTGTCATGACCAAAAATTAGTTCTTCTGCAATTCTTCCTCCCATTGCTACAGCAATATCCGAATACAGTTTCTCTCTAGTAACAGATAATTGATCTTTTTCGGGTAGTCTCATTACCATACCCAAAGCTCTACCTCTTGGTATAATAGTTGCCTTATGAATAGGGTCAGAGGCTTTTTCGTTTAGTGCTACTATTGCATGACCGCTTTCGTGGTATGCGGTTAATTTTTTTTCTTCTTCTGTCATCACCATTGATCTTCTCTCTGCACCCATCATTACTTTATCTTTTGCTTCTTCGATATCAGACATAGTCACAACTCTTTTGTTTTTCCTTGCGGCCAATAATGCAGACTCGTTAACTAAATTGGCTAAATCTGCTCCAGAAAATCCCGGTGTACCTCTTGCAATGGTTCTTAGTTTAACATCTGGTCCGGTACTAATTTTTTTAATATGCACTTTAAGAATTGCTTCTCTCCCAAGAATATCTGGATTGGGAACCACAACTTGTCTATCAAATCTTCCTGGTCTTAAAAGGGCTGGATCTAAAACATCAGGTCTGTTTGTAGCGGCTATTAAAATAACACCTTCGTTCGTATCAAAACCATCCATCTCAACTAAGAGCTGATTTAAAGTTTGCTCTCTCTCGTCATTTCCTCCGCCCAAACCTGCTCCTCTACTTCTTCCAACAGCATCTATTTCATCAACAAAAATTATACATGGGGCATGTTTCTTACCTTGTTCAAACATGTCTCTAACTCTTGATGCTCCAACCCCTACAAACATTTCGACAAAGTCTGAACCCGAAATTGTAAAAAATGGAACATCGGCTTCTCCTGCAATTGCTTTTGCCAAAAGTGTTTTTCCCGTTCCTGGAGGTCCAATAAGTAATGCGCCTTTTGGTATTTTTCCTCCTAATCTTCTAAATTTTTTTGGATCTTTTAAGAATTCAATAATCTCTTCAACTTCCTCTTTGGCTTCATCAATTCCTGCAACATCATTAAATGTAACTTTGCCTTGAGCTTCAGTAAGTAATTTTGCTTTTGATCTTCCAAAACCCATTGCACCGCCTCTTCCTCCTTGCATTTGGCGCATAAAGAAAATCCAAACTCCTATTAACAATAACATTGGAAACCACGACAAAAGTATTCCAAAAAGAGATGGCATTTTATCTTCAACTGGTGATGCAATAATATTTACATTTTTACTAGAAAGTTTCTCAACGAGATCGGGATAGTTTGGTGAATATGTATTAAATTTGGAATTATCAGACATAATTCCGTTTATATTATTGCCTTGAATTTCAACTTGAATCACTCTTCCGGCATCAACTTCTTCAAGAAATTTTGAGAATGCAATTTTATTCTCAGCCGATTGAGTTTTGTTTGGATTTTGAAAAAGATTAAAAAGTCCAACCGACAAGAGAACTATCAAACCCCACATTATGATGTTTCTAAAATTCATACTTAATAAATAGGTATTTTTATCATTTTAACAAGTGATATTAGAATTAAATTAACCCTCAAATATGACAAATTATAGAAATTTTATGCAAATTTGAGTAAATTTGCCAAAATATCAAAGTTCCTTGGAAACATAAAGAAAGCTTCTTTTTCTTTCAAAGATGCATCCTCCCAAAGTACATTTCTTTAAATTGTTGGCCTGAAAATTATTTATTAAATTCAAAACTTTTTCTGATCTCGGAGGATAATAAGAATTCGTTCTTTTTTTTACAATATTATTAATAATTCTAAACCTTATCTCCTTGGGCTCTTTTCTAAACTGTTTCAAATTTAAAATAGTTTCTTTTTTCCTAAATTTAACAAATTTTTTGATAGATCTTGCAACATAAAAATTGATTGCTTCTTTGCTAGATGAGATATTTTTAATTGAACGAATAATTTTTTCAAAATTTAAACCTTTATTTTGAAGAATCTTTTTCAAATCTCTGATATTTGTTCTTAAAAAATTTTTATTTTTATTGCTTGGATCTTTAAATGTTTTCCCAAATACCTTATTAGAGATATATTTAAGTTGAATTTTTTTGAATTCTAAAAAAGGTCTAATTAAATTAACGCTATATTTGAGTTTTGTGGTCTCACTCATAGAAGATAAACCTTCGACACCACTTCCTCTAGAAAGTCTAATTAAAAATGTTTCTATTTGATCGTCTTGATGATGGGCTGTCAGTAAGGATTGGGCTTTGTTTTTTTTACAATATTTAATCAGGAGATCATATCTTATATCTCTTGCATTCTTTTGAATATTGCTGACTATTTTCTTTTTGTTTCTTAAAATTTTAAGATCAATATTATTGATTTTCAATAACTTTTTTACTTGCAAAGCTTCTTTATGTGAATTTCTTCTTATTCCGTGATCCACCAGTACAAAAAAGATTTTGTAATTTTTTTCCTTCATTAATACATGGCTTAAAGCTGTAAGAGCCATGCTATCTGGTCCACCAGAAACCGCTATGACGAACGGGCTGTTTTTTTTATGTCTTGATAGAACTAATTTAAGTTTAGAATATACTTCTTTAATTTTTTTATCTTTGGTGAAAACATCCTTAAGCCTTAGAACATTTGAATTTTTTCTTCTCATATTCAGCTTTTTGTAACACAGACTTGTTGGCTTTGGGATATTGTTTTTTTACACCTAGAATCATCAAACACCCTTGTTCTTTCTCTCCCAATTGCACCAATGTGCTTCCTAGCTTTAATAAATTTATTGGTGCTTTTTTACTTTTTGGATAGTTCTGATAACCATCTAGATAAGCTGATGCTGCATCTTGATACAATTGTCTGATTCTAAATGTTTCACCATACCAATACTGTGCATTTCCAGCTAATGCATTATCTTTGTTTTTGTCAATAAATTCTCTAAGAGCAAATTCTGCCGTTTCATAATCTCCGATCTTAATAAAACTCACGGCAAAATTATATTGCTCTTTTGGAGGTTTGTTGGGCAATAAAGATTTAGACCTGGATGCTTCTTCAGTTACTACAAGTCCTGCGGTCTCAACCGATTGTGTTTTTTGAACTTGCGTAGTTACACTTATATCTTCGCCAGATACTCTGCCAAGCTCTTGTGGCTGGTCAGTTCCAGGTAGATTTTTTTTCTTTACTGTGAATTTCTTTGATTCAGATTCGGTTGTGCTATTATTTTCTAAATCACTAAACCTTATTTGGTTATCACTTTGCATTTTTGTAATTCTGTTGGATAGCTTGTCTAATTTAAAATTTATTTCTTCGTACCTATTAGTAATTTCTCGAAATTGTTCTTCAATCTCATTGAGTTTGAGAAGATGTCTTGTTAAAACATCTTCGTTTAAATTATTAGATGAAGCGCTTGAAGATTTAATTTCTGAAGTTTTATAGAATGCCTTTTCAAGTGTTTTTAAATCTTTGCTGATACGTTCAATCTGAGCATATATTTGTTTACCACCTTCTTCTTCAGCCTTAATATTGCTTGATAAAAATAATACAAGAATAGATACAAAAAAAAATCCTGTTAGAAATTTAGTTTTTAGAATCATTACTTCACTTTTATTTTCATAAAATGGCAAAAAAAAGACCCCATTGTTTTCTAGTAATAATGGGGTCTTTTTAAATCTTAAAACTTATTAATTTGCTTTTACTGTAACCGATCTTCTGTTTTGAGACCATGCTAGAGGGCTTGATGCTGGATTCACCGGTCTTTCCTTACCGTAGCTAATTACAGAAAGTCTCTTTCCAGAAACTCCATAGGTCATTAGATAATCTTTCGCAGAATTTGCTCTTCTTTCACCCAATGCTAAGTTATATTCTCTTGTTCCTCGTTCGTCGGCATGTCCTTCGATTGTAACAGTTATCTTTTTATTCTTTCTTAACCAAGTTGCTTGTTTTCTTAATGTGTCTCTAGCAGCTGTGGTAAGATTAAATTTATTTGTTGCAAAAAATACTCTGTCGGGAACACCGTTCGCTAAATACTCAACAGTATCCGTGCCAGTGTAAACATCGTTTTTAAGAGGATCGGCTGCCTTTTTAGCAGTTGAACAAGCAGAAATTATTAGTGTACTAAACAATACTATAAACAGACTTCTAAGGGCTTTGTTAAATCTCATTCTATCTCCTAAATATATTTAAGGTGCCTAATATTTCAAATTTATTTGAATGTTTCAAGTTAAAATTGTACTGGAAAATCACTACTTTGAAAGCAATGAAGACCAAGATGGGTCGGAAGCATCTGTCTCGGTTTTAATCTGTCTTTCGTTATATCCGGTGATATCGATTGACCATAGTTTCGCAGAAAATCCTTCTCCTTTTGAGCCAGATTTGGTCTCTCTATAGAATATTAAAACCCTTCCATTAGGTGACCATGAGGGAGCTTCTTGATAAAAATTTTCGGTTAATAGCCTTTCACCTGTTCCATCGGCTCTCATTACGCCAATATAAAATCTTCCTTTTCTAACTTTGGTAAATGCAATTAGATCTCCTCGAGGAGACCAAACTGGAGTTCCGTAAAGTCCTGTTCCAAAAGTTATTCTTTTCACTTGTGTGCCATCGCTTCTCATAACGTAAATTTGCTGAACTCCACTTCTATCTGAATTAAAACAAATAAATTTTCCATCGGGTGAGTAAGACGGAGATGTATCAATTGATGGATGATTAGTTATTTTCTCAACTATTCGTGTTTTTAAATCCATCGTGTAAATATCCGAATTACCGTCTTTAGCAAAACTCATAATAATTTTTTTTCCATCTGGAGAAAATCTTGGCGCAAAAGTCATACCAGGAAAGCTTCCCACGACTTCTTGAATGCCGGTTTCAATATCTAGTAAATACACTCGAGGCATATTTTTAAAATATGACATGTAAGTAACAAGTTGATTGGTAGGATTAAATCTTGGCGTTAAAACTAACTCGTTTCCTAATGTTAAATATTTAGTGTTATATCCATCTTGATCCATCAATCCTAGTTTCTTTATTCTCCGATCTTTGGGACCTGTTTCGGAAACATATATTATTCTAGTATCAAAATAACCACTTTCACCTGTCAACCTTTCATAAACTTTGTCTGAAATAATATGAGCAACTCTTCTCCAGTTTGGCGGGGTAGTGGTAAATGACAATGCAATCATTTCTTTAGAGGCTATTGTGTCCCAAAGTCTAAATTCTACTTTCAATTTTTTGTTTTTAATTAAAACTTTCCCCGTAATTAAAGCTTGTGCCTTTATTAATCTCCAATCTTCAAATCTTGGTTTTAAATGAGCTATATCAGGCTTTTGCACGAATGAATCTTTTTTCAATGGATTGAATAATCCTGTCGATCTAAAATTTTGCTCTATTACCTTAGAAATTTCCTCACCCAATTTATCGGTATCAAATAATGATAATTTTTCTGATTTCGAATCAACATGTAATGGCGAAATTGCAATAGGTAATGGATCAAGATTACCTCTAGTAATATCTACTTTGATAAGACTGTATGCGTTTTTAAAGCTAATAATAAAAAATAAGAAAATAAAAAATATTTTTTTCATAATTTTTTCTAACCTTTTAACATTTCTGTTGGATCAAAATTTAGCTGTAAATTCTTCCATCTTTCATATCCGGTTGGTGGAACTTTTAATGGCTGACAGATTCTAATTGCTCTTAAGGCGCTCTCGGCTAAAACTCTGTAAAAACTTTGTCCTGGTGTATTCATTCTTGCATGGTCTAAAATTTCAGATTTAAGTATTGTTCCATCTGGTTTTAATTTAAGTTTAATTCTAACAAGTAATTCCTCATCGAAAGGTAAACCTAGTGGAACACTCCAGCAACCAAAAATTTGAGCTCGTAAAGCATCTTCTTCGGATAAAGAAAGTCCTTTGGCAAAAGAATTTTTGACATTGCTTTGGGTTAACTTTTCGCTTTTTCTTTCTGTTTCTGCCTGTTCTTCTTTTGCTTTATCTATTAAAGCTGCAATTTGATTAGGGTCAAATAGTTCTTTTTTTTCAAACTCTGAAACTTGTCTGATTTGAGGTTTAATTTCTTCTGGATTTTGTTTCTTTTTTTTTAATTCTTGTTTCTCCTTCTTATCCTCTGGCATGGGTATTCGATCAGGTTTCTCTTTAGCTATATCTGCAGGAGGAGCCTGTTCCGAAACAACTCTCTCTTTTTCCTTTTTTACTTTTTCGATTATTTTCCTTGCCTTGGGAGCATAAGGAATATTGGTTTCGTCTCTAATTTCAATGAATTCAACTGAAACAATTGGCGGCAAGTCTATTGGATTACGTAACATAAAAGGAAGTGTTAAAGCTGTAAGGTATATAAAGAAAGCATGAAGAAAAAATGAAAAAAACAAACTTCTGCTCATAAAATTTCAATTTTTATAAGGCTCTGATATTAACGCAACTTTTGAAAAACCTGCTCCGGATAGTCTGCCCATAACTTCCAGGACTCTTCCATAATTTATCGTTTTATCACCCCTAACATAAATTCTAGTATCAGTCCGATTCTTTGATATAGCCAACAATTTTGGAACAATTTTTTGAAAAGTTACCTGGTGTTCTTGAATGAAAACTTCTCCTTTTGAATTAATACTTATTGTTAGTGGTTCTTGCTCATCAGGCAATGAATCTGCGGCAGATTCTGGTAGATCAACCTGGACACCAACTGTAAGCAGAGGTGCCGTAACCATAAATATTATTAAAAGCACAAGCATAACATCAACGAATGGGGTGACATTTATCTCGCTCATAGGTTCTTTTTTTGAGCGATTAATTATAAAAGCCATAAATTAAACTATTGATAAAAATCTTTTACAAAAATTATCAACCCTTGAAAGATATCTTTGAGAATCGCTATTAAATTTATTGTAAGCAATTACTGCTGGAATAGCAGCCAACAATCCGAGTGCCGTTGCAAACAATGCTTCCGCAATACCTGGCGCCACTATTGCTAAGCTTGTATTTCTTGAAATTGCTATTGATTGAAAAGAATTCATAATGCCCCAAACGGTCCCAAACAACCCAATAAATGGAGCTGTAGATCCCACCGTGGCAAGATAAGTAAAATTTTTTTCTATGTTTTTCGATTGCTTATCAATTGATACTTCAACCACTCTTTGAACGCGTGCACTTTGAACTGCTGAAGTTTTTGATCTGGTCTTAATTAATTCTTCCATTGCAGACTTAAAAACTTGAGCTAACGGATCATCTGTTTTATCTGGAATGTTTTTATAAAAGGTTTCTGCTGATTTTGATTTCCAAAACTTATCTTCAAATAACTTTGTACTTTTATCTATTCTTTTAAAAAGTCTGTATTTATCAAATATGAGCGCCCAGGAGAAAATAGAACTTGCTATGAGAATTAAAATTACACTTTTAACTACAAAATCGGCTCGCAAAAATAGTTGCCAAAGTGAAAAGTCAGTTGCTCCACCTAGACCAACTACTTGAGTTGCAATTTCCTGTTCCATTGAAGTTAATTACGTATAGAATGTGTCATCAATTTGGCATTAAAGATAAGTTTTTACAGGGATTAAAGTTGAGTATAATGAAAATATCTAGCAATTAAAATTGCATCGGCTTTATTAGAGTCTTTTTTTCTAGAGAGTTTGTTTGATATGCTGGGATAAATTTCAATTGCCTTTGTTCTGCTTGCATCTTTATTGGTTTTAATCAAGTTGAAATGTTTTTTCCATTTCATAGGTCTGACAAAATAAATTGGTAATTTCAGTGCTGCACATACCCCTTTTATTACACCGAAAGATTGACCAAAGTTAAACATGCTTGTAACTCCTTGTCCAGGCATTGCCGTTACATGTTCAACAACAACTTTTACCCTTTCTTCCAATTTAGAACTACTCGAGATCTCAGGCAATTGAAGATTATTTAATTCCTTGAGTAATATATTGGTCACTTCGGCCCCATTAACTTGTCTTTTATTTTTTTTTCCGTCAATCATTGTTGGCATTTCATATACCTCGATAATCTCTTTTTCTTTTAAGACGCAAATTGCGCCACTTACTCCAGGATCTATTCCAAAAATTATCATCTTAAAATCAATTACCCAAGTTTGCAGTTATGAAAAACATTTTGAACATCATCATCTTCCTGTAATAATTCAAGCATATTTTCTATATCTTTAAAATTTTCTCTTGGTATATTTATTAAATTATAAGGTCTCCATTCCATATTTGAATAAATAAAATCCTTTGTCAATTTTTCAATTTCATTTTTTACTTTATAAAAATCTTCTTTTTTTGTAATTATTTCGTGAAAACTTTTATCACTTTTACAGTCTTTAGCTCCAGCATTTATGGCAAACTCCAATACCTTTTCATCAGATATATATTTTTTTTCTATTTGAATCACTCCACAATTATAAAAAAAATGGGCTGTTGAACCAGAGTTACCTAGATTTCCACCATGTTTCTGTAAAATTGCTCTTATGCTGGCGGCTGTTCTATTTTTATTTTCTGTTAAAGTTTCCATTATAAGAGCAACATTTTTAGGACCAAATCCCTCATATCTTAGACTTTGAAAATTTTGATTTTTGTCTACTTCAGATTTGCTAATTGCTCTATTGATATTGTCCTTCGGCATATTAGCCTCCTTGGCAACTTCAATGGCTGCTCGCAATCTGTGATTGATGCTTGGATCTTTTGAACCAAGCTTGGCTGCAACTGTAATTTCTCTTGAAATTTTCGAAAAGATTTTTGACCTTAATTTATCCTGTTTTCCCTTTTTATGTTTTATTCCAGCCCAGTGTGAATGACCAGCCATATTAAGTTAAAAATTTTTTAAAATCCTACCGACTATTAAAGGCTCTGCTTTGATTGCTTTACCTGAAGAAGAATCTGCCTCAACAATTATTCCTGAAATAGTTGCGTCACCTAATGCTGGAGAGTGTCTTTTTGCATTTTCATTTTTAAAAAATCTCATTAATGAATTGTCTTTATTCATTCCAATTACAGAATCGTAATCTCCGCACATACCAAGATCGGTTTGATATGCAGTTCCTCCTTTTAATATATGTGTATCAGATGTAGGAACGTGGGTATGTGTTCCAACAACAACTGTTGCTTCTCCGTCAAAAAAATGACCTAACGCCATTTTTTCACTTGTTATTTCACCGTGAATATCAACTATGATAAAATCAGCATCTTTTCTTAATCGAACTAAATTTTTTAATTGAGAAGCTGCTTGAAAAAGATCGTCACATTTTTTCATGAAGATATTTCCCATAAGGTTAATGACTGCAATTTTAAATTTTTTATTTTTTGTTTGAAAAATCCCAAACCCTTTACCCGGTGAGCCTTTCGTTAAATTGTAAGGTCTTAAAAGTCTTTTTTCATTTTCAATAAACGTCATGATTTCTTTTTGATCCCAAATATGATTGCCGCTAGTAATAACATCAACGCCGAGATCAAAAAAACTATTACTATTTTCTTTAGTTATGCCCCTACCAGTATTATCTGCATTCTCTCCATTCACTACAGTAAAATCTATATTTTTTTCTTTAATTATTGTTTTTAATCTTTTTTTTAGGGCTTCCCTTCCAGTAGAACCCACAACGTCTCCTAAAATTAGTATGTTCATATCAATTTTAAAAAATACCTTTCTCTGTTAGAATATAATTCAATTTTACGTCAGATTTTGAGATTGGTATTTTTTTATATTTTTGGAAAGAAAATGCAAGACCAATAGTTAAAATGTTTTTCCTGTTTTTTAAATATTGTGTAAAAAATTTATCATAATAGCCCTTACCATAGCCAAGACGATTGTAAAATTTGTCATATGCTAAAAGAGGAACTATAATCAAATCTGGATTAACGCTTTTTCCATTTACTAAAGGCTCTAGAAAACCATAAGTATTTACTCTTAGAGGTTCAAATAATTTCCATTGTATAAATTTCATCATTCCATTGGGCAAAAGCACAGGAAGAGAGGTAGACAAGCCTTTCCTTTTCCCAAGTATTTTGAATAAATTTAAAGTATCGACTTCGCAATTCGATGGATAATATAAAGAAATATTTTTCTTGTTTTTACCATTTATGATTTTGAGCAGTGGTTTAAAAAAGCTCTGATCTACAGCAAAATATTTTTTTTTTCTTAGTAAAAGAAATTTTTTTCTGATTTTTTCTTTAAAAATCATTCACTGAATTTGAGACTCATTTTCAGTATTTTTGATTATCTCTTCTAATGATTTTGTGGTCTTATCCAACATCGTTTCATAGATACTTTGGCTTTCTTCAACCGTTTTTCTAAATTTGTCTAGCTCTAAATTGAGTTTTGATATTTCTGTCTCTTTGCCTTCTTTGTAATCAATGGCTAGAGATTTCATTTCTTTAAATTTTTCAGACAAGTTCTCAAAGTTCTTCTTTTGAGATAAAACCTTTTTTTTTAAATCAAAATATTCATCAATAACTTGAATTGTGGTTATAAGTAGCAGTTTATTCTCACCAATGTTTCCGAGTTTTTCCTTGAGATCAGAATATTTTTTATCTAAAAATTTTGTAAGATTTTTTAAATCTTCTTCTTGACCATCGTCACAAGACAATAAATAGTCTTTGTTGTTAAACTTAATATTTACATTTGCCACTTTTCTATTTCCTCCACTAAAGACTCTGTTTCTTCACCCAATTCGTCGATATCTTGACTAAACTGTTCTTGCAGTTGCTTTTTTTTTGAATATTTGCCTTCTAATATTTTTAATTTTTGTTTTAAATTATTATATTCTAAAAGCAGCTGTTTATACTTGCTTTCAATTTCATTCTTTTCGCTTTGTAATTGATTTTTTTCCAGATAAAGATCGTCAATGTTACCTGCATAACTTTTGGATGACCTGCTTAAATTTGTTAGTTTCTCCAAAACTGTTTCAAGTTTCTTTTCTTTGTTATATATGCTTTCCATCTTAGTTTTATTTATATCATATTATTGATATCATGAATTGAAGTCTATATAGGTAATTTATACGTGGATCCAAAATTAAAAGATTTATCAAACGCTATAAGATTTTTATCAATTGATGCTGTGCAGAAAGCAAATTCTGGACACCCTGGTATGCCCATGGGAATGGCTGATGTTGCCACTGTGCTATTCAAATACTACCTCCGGTTTAATCCAAAAAATCCAAGCTGGATAAATAGGGACAGATTTATTTTGTCTGCAGGACATGGGTCAATGCTTTTGTATTCGCTCCTTTATCTTACCGGCTATAAGAAAATTAAATTGGATGACATAAAAAACTTTAGGCAACTAAATTCAATTTGTGCTGGTCATCCAGAGTATGAAAAAGACTCTGGTATTGAAACAACAACGGGCCCTTTGGGACAAGGTTTGACCAATTCAGTCGGTATGGCCATTGCCCAAGAAGTTTTAAAGAAAAAATTTGGCTCAGACCTGATTAACAACAAAACCTATGTAGTTGCCAGCGATGGTGATCTGATGGAAGGCATTAGTCATGAAGCGATGAGTTTAGCTGGCCATCTAAATTTAAAAAATTTAATTGTTTTCTTTGATAATAATAAAATCTCAATAGATGGACCAACTTCACTAAGTGTTTCTGATAATTATAAAAAAAGATTTGAGAGCTACGGATGGTCTTTTCAAGAAATTAATGGTCATAACTATAAGCAGATTTTTAATGCAATTAAAAAAGCCGCTAAATCAAAAAAACCAT
This sequence comes from Pelagibacteraceae bacterium, assembly GCA_017640245.1. GTDB lineage: Bacteria > Pseudomonadota > Alphaproteobacteria > Pelagibacterales > Pelagibacteraceae > Anoxypelagibacter > Anoxypelagibacter denitrificans. The sequence goes on along the minus strand of JAGFWA010000004.1, from coordinate 7,086 downwards.
CAATAATCTCTTGTAAAACTATAATAGGATTCGGTTCTCCAAATAAATCCGGTAAAGCATCTTCTCATGGCTCGCCTCTGGGAGATGATGAGATAAAATTAGTAAGAAAAAAACTTAAATGGAAACATGAGCCATTTGAAATTCCTGAAGAGCTAATGGATTCTTGGAGAGAAATAGGCGGCAAAGGAGAAAAGCTTGAAGAGAAATGGAATAATATTTTGGGTAAAAAAAATACCAAAATTAAAGAGGAATACGAAAGATTAATAAAAGGAGAGCTGCCGGTAGACTTAGATAAAATACTTGGAGATGAAAAATTAAAATTTTTTCAAACAAAACCAAAAATGGCAACCAGACAATGCTCCTCTTCTGTGATCAATAGTATATCTGATGCTTTGCCAGAACTAATTGGAGGATCTGCAGACCTGAGCGGATCAAATAACACAAAAACTGAAGGCTCAAAAGTTATTACCTCTAAAAATTTTTCAGGAAATTATATTCATTATGGCGTCAGAGAACATGCAATGGCTGGTGTTATGAATGGTCTCGCTCTATATGGTTGTTTAATTCCATTTGGTGGAACCTTTTTGATTTTCTCAGATTACTTAAAACCTTCGATGAGATTATCGGCTCTTATGAAATTGAGAGTAATCTATATTTTTTCACATGACTCTATTGGCCTAGGAGAGGATGGGCCAACTCATCAACCCATAGAACAATTGGAACACCTAAGGTCAATACCGAATTTAAATGTATTCAGGCCTGCTGATATCAATGAAACTCTTGAGTGCTGGGAGATTGCCTTAAAAAGTAAAAGCAACCCGAGTGCAATAGCTTTGTCTAGACAGAAACTGCCTTATGTTAGCGAACACAGCTCTGGCAAAAATATGTGCTCTAAAGGTGCGTATGTTTTGAAAAAAACTTCAGACAATGCCGATATATCGTTAATCGCTTCGGGATCTGAAGTCGAAATTGCTTTGGAAGCTCAAGAAAAGCTTAAAGGCTTGAGTATAAACTCAAAAGTCATTTCTGTTCCTTGTTACGATCTATTTCAAAATCAAACTGAGAATTATAAAGACGAAATTCTTGGCAAAGATACTCTTAAAATCTCAATTGAAGCTTCAAGCCAATCAGGCTGGAAAAGCTTGGTTGGGAAAGACGGTGTTACACTTGGGCTATCTACGTTTGGAAAAAGTGCTCCATATAAAGACATTTACAAATTATTCAATTTAACCAGTGATGAGATTGTTAAGATAGCAAAAGCAAAGGTTAAAAAATAATTGGACAAATGTCTGATTTAAAAATTTTTTCAAGTGATATTTCTGTGAACGGCAAACGTGTTATTGTTCGCTCAGATCTTAATGTGCCAATTAATAATTCAAAAATAGATGACGATACTAGAATTAAGGTTATTGAACCTTTTGTAAATAAGTTAATAGAAAATAAAGCTAAAGTTATTTTGCTATCACACCTTGGAAGACCAAAGGGAAAAGTGGTTTCAGAGCTGTCACTGAAGCCAATATTTAATTATTTAGAAAAAAAATTGAATGGAAAGATTTATTTTTACCAAGAAAAGATTGATTCCAAAGCAGTAGATGCTTCTAATAAATTAAAGCCTGGCGAAGTTTTGTTGTTTGAAAATATTCGTTTTTTTAAAGAAGAAGAAGGCGATGAAGAAACTTTTGCAAAAAATCTTTCAAGACTTGGTGATATTTATATAAACGAAGCCTTTTCTTGCTCACATAGAAAACAAGCATCCATACACAAAATAACTAGATTTATTGATAGTTATGGGGGTCCTCTTTTAGAAAAAGAAATTCAATCAATTAATTTAATAATAAAAAATAAAAAAAAACCAGTTACCTGCATAATTGGTGGTTCGAAGGTGTCGACTAAAATAAATATTTTATCAAGCTTATCAAAAAAAGCGGACAACCTTGTAATTGTAGGGGCTATGGCAAATAACTTTCTTAAATTTAAAGGTATAAATGTTGGTAAGTCTCTTATTGAGGAAGGGTCAGAAAATATTGTAAAAAATATAAATACATTAGCTGCAAAAAATAAATGTAACATTATCATTCCTGTAGACTGGAACACTTCTTCTAGTGTTAATGGAGATCCGGTCTATAAATCTTTAAAAGACATGGGTTCTGAAGATATGATTTTAGACATTGGGAAAAGCACAATAGACTTAATAAGTAAAACTATAGATAACTCCAATACGGTATTCTGGAATGGACCGGCTGGATATTATGAAAATAAAAATTTTTCAACTGGCACTTTATCTATAGCAAACAAAATTGCTGAAAATACAAAATCAAAGTCTTTAATATCAATTGTCGGCGGTGGAGATACTGTTGCCGCAATTAAGAATGCTGGGCTAGAAAACGTTTTTACACATTTATCAACAGCTGGTGGTGCGTTCTTAGAATCTCTTGAAGGTAAGGAACTGCCTGGTATAAAAGTATTAAAAAAGAATTAAAATTTATGAGTATAGAGGAAATAGCAAAACAAATGGTGGTTAAAGGCAAGGGAATACTTGCTGCCGACGAAAGCACTGGCACAATGGAAAAAAGATTAAAAAGTGTCAATGTAGAATGCACTGAAAAAAATAGACTTCATTTTAGAGAAACATTGTTTTCATCCGGTTCAATGAAAACCTGTATAAGCGGCGTGATATTGTTTGATGAAACTCTAAGGCAAACTTCAAGTAGTGGAGCTTCTATTCCAGAATTAATAAAAAAAAGCGGATCTATTCCTGGTATTAAAGTCGACAAAGGAGCAAAACTTTTAGCTGGATCAGATAAAGAAAAAGTTACAGAAGGTTTAGATGGTCTGAGGGAAAGAATGGAAGAATATTATAAGTTGGGAGCAAGGTTTGCTAAATGGCGTGCTGTCTATTCAATTTCTTCTAAACATCCGAGCGAACAATGCATAAAATCTAATGCGCACGCTTTAGCAAGATATGCTGCGTTAGTTCAAGAAGCAAAAATGGTTCCAATAGTAGAGCCAGAAGTATTAATGGACGGAGATCACACGATTGATAAGTGCTACGATGTTACTAGTAGAGTTTTAGCCGAGTGTTATAAGGAACTGGCGATTCACAATGTCAATCTCAAAGGAACAGTTCTTAAACCCAATATGATTCTTCCTGGAGCAGATTGCAAACAAAGAGCCACTACAGAGGAGATAGCTAAGAAAACATTGGAATGTCTCAAAAAAAATATGCCAACTGAAGTACCTGGTGTTGCTTTTCTTTCTGGTGGTCAAAGTGAGGTAGAAGCAACAAAAAATTTAAATGCTATTAACAAAATCAACGATACCTCTTTTCATTTTACATTCTCTTATGGTCGAGCTTTACAACAGTCAGCTTTGAAAACATGGGCAAAATCAATGAAAGATACAAATAAAATTCAAAAAGTTTTTGATCATAGGGCCAAAATGAATGGTGCTTCTACAGAAGCTAAATGGAATGAAAAGCTTGAGCAGAGTTTTGCGGCTTAAAATTGAGAAGATTTGTATACCTAATATCTCCTAGTAAAACCGGTCAACACTTCTATAGAGAGTTAAAAGAGGTGCTTTCTTCAAGAAGGGTAAAATACTTTCAATTAAGACTTAAAAAATATTCGGATTCTAAACTGTTAAAGATTGGAAAAAAAGTTAGAACCATTACAAAAAAATACAAAGTTAAGCTAATAATTAACGACTCTCCCCTGTTAGCAAAAAAAATTAATGCCGACGGGTGTCATCTGGGTCAATCAGATGGGTCAATAAAAAATGCGAGAAAGTTATTAAAAAAAAATAAAATTATCGGGATAACATGCCATGGTTCAAAAAAATTAATTTTAAGTGCCATAAAAGAAAAGCCAAACTACATAGCCTTAGGATCGTTTTTTAAATCCAGATTAAAACCTAATGCAAAGAAAGCTAAAAAAAATTTGGTTAAATGGTGCAAACAAAGAACTAATTTGCCTATTGTTGCTATTGGAGGGATTAATAATAAAAACTATGAAAGTTTAATTAAACTTGGAGTAAATTATCTTGCAATATCTAGTTTTATTTGGAATAACCCACGCTTAAAACCTAAAAAAGCTATTAGGGAGTTTAGATTAAAATGAAAATACAAGGAAATGAAATTAAACCTGGAATGATAATTGAGTTTAACAATGATCATTGGACAGTGCTTAAAGCTCAGCATGTCAAACCAGGAAAAGGCGGCGCCTTTAATCAAGTAGAATTAAAAAGTTTGACAAAAGGAACTAAGCTTAATGAAAGGTTTAGATCAAGTGAAAATGTACAGAAAGCTCAACTTGAGGAGAGGCAGTTTAATTTTTTATATTCTGATGATAACGAATGTTTTTTTATGGACCCCAAAACTTTTGAACAAATCCCTTTAAAAAATGAAATATTAGGTGAAAAATTAAAACTTTTAACTGAGAATCTAGAAGTGACTATTTCTTTTCTTGAGGAAAAACCTTTGTCTATTGATCTACCAAATAATATTGATTGCATAGTCGAAAGCACAGAGGGAGTTGTTAAAGGTCAAACTGCAGCTTCTTCGTATAAACCAGCAAAGTTAAAAAATGGCATAGACATAATGGTACCTCCGTTTGTAGAAGAGGGAGATAAAATCATTTTGGATACAAGAAGTTTAGAATACGTTAAAAAAATAAATTAATGAAAATAAATTCACCTCAGCTAAATTTAATGCATAGGGCTTGTATGAAAGCTTCGAAAGTTTTGATTAGAGATTTTGGAGAAATTGAAAAACTTCAAGTTTCCGAAAAAGGCCCAGGAGACTTTGTGACGGCCTCTGACAAACGTGTAGAAAAAATAATAATTAATGAACTTAATGTTGAAAATTCTAAATACTCAGTTTTGTCTGAAGAGATAGGAGAATTGATTGGAAAAAATAAAGAAAAAAGATGGATCGTAGATCCAATTGATGGAACAACAAATTTTCTAAATGGCTTGCCTCATTTTGCAATTTCTATAGCCTATGAAGAAAAAGGAGAAATTCTCTCTGGCATAATTTTTGACCCAATAAAAAATGAAATGTTTTTTGCAGAAAAAGGTCAAGGGGCATACTTAAATAATATTCGAACAAGAGTTTCTAATAAATCGGATTTCAAAAATTCTTTATTGGTTACCGGTGGACCAAGGTATACTAGCGAAATTAAAGACAAAGTTTTCAAAGAATATATTGAACTTGCAAAAAAAGTGAGGCCTCCTATCAGAAAAAGCGGGAGTGCGGCATTAGACCTGGCTTATGTTGCTGCAGGTAGGTTTGACGGTAGCTGGCAAAGAGAACTCAAATACTGGGATATCGCTGCGGGAATTATTATATTGAAAGAGTCTGGCGGTTTTATCAATAACCTAAGAGGAGACAATTACTTACAAGATAAAATTGATATTGTCGCCACCAATTCAAAAATACATAAAGAATTGAGTGCTTTTTTATAAAAATTTATTGAGCAATTTAGAATATTACTATAATAATCTTTCAATGAAAAAAAAAATTCATCCAAATTATCACAAAATCAAAGTGGTTATGACGGATGGTACAGATTTTGAAACAATGTCTACCTGGGGTAAAGAAGGTGATACTTTGAAACTTGATATTGATCCCAAGTCTCATGCTGCATGGACAGGTGGGAGTCAAAAAATTTTAGATAAAGGACGAGTAAGCAAGTACAACAAAAAATTTAGTAACTTAAGAAAACAAAAAAATTAAATTTATGTCAAATGCACCCTTTATGCCAAAAGCAACAGCTGTTTGGTTGGTGGAAAATACTACGCTTAGTTTTAAACAAATTGCAAATTTTTGTCAGCTTCATGAGTTAGAGGTGAAAGGAATTGCTGATGGCGATGTGGCTAAAGGAATAAAAGCTTATAATCCAATTTTAGCTGGTCAGTTAACTCGTGAAGAAATTAACGCCTGTTCAAAAGATCACAAAAAGCTATTAAAGCTAAACAAGAATAATGAGGAGGTAATAGTATCCAAGGAAAGGAAGAAAGTAAAATATACTCCATTATCAAAAAGAAAAGATAGACCTGATTCGGTACTATGGCTAGCTAAAAACTTTTCAAAGCTTTCTGACGGACAAATAGCAAAATTGGTTGGAAGTACAAAAGGAACGGTCGCTTTAATAAGAAATAGAAGTTTTTGGAATTTTTCCAACTTGGTAGCAAAAGACCCTGTAATTTTAGGATTATGTAGTCAATTGCAATTTGAAAAAGCAGTAGAAAAAGCCGATAGAAGAATTAAAAGAGAAAAAAAGTTAAAAGAAAAATTAAAAAATTCCGAAACTACTGAAGAAAAACCAGAAAGTTCCGAAACTGCTGATGAAAATAAATAAAAATCCAAAAGTGGGTGTAATCATGGGAAGCCAATCTGATTGGGAAGTGATGAAGAATACCTGTGATACTCTTAGATTTTTTAACATAAGTTTTGATGTTAGAATAATTTCTGCACACAGAACACCTAAGAGATTAGAAAAATTTGTTAATGATGCAAAGAAAAATAATTATGAAGTGATCATTGCTGCGGCTGGAGGAGCGGCACACCTTGCTGGTGTCACAGCTTCTCTTACAACTATACCTGTTTTAGGTGTACCAATGCTAAGTGCGACTAAAGGTATAGATAGTTTACTTTCAACTGTACAGATGCCAGCTGGTGTTCCTGTGGGAACGTTAGCTATTGGAAAAGCTGGCGCTATTAATTCAGCTCTATTTGCAATATCTATTCTGGGAATAAAATATCCTAAAGTACTACAAAAATTGAAAAAATATCGTTCAAATTTTGAGAAAAAAATTCCCAAAAAACCCAGTTAGATCTTTGTAGACAATTCTCTTTTGACATGTTAACTACCCCCAATAAAATTAAGGAGGATTTATTAAAATAGACGTAAAAGATAACAACGTAGAACAAGCTATAAGAATTCTTAAAAGAAAACTTCAAAAAGAAGGTTTTTTCAGAATAATTAAAATGAAAAGTAATTATGAAAAGCCTTCAGAAAAAAGGAAGCGAATAAAACTTGAAAACGCAAAAAGAGCAAAAAGATCTCGACGTCTAAGAAATAGATTTTA
>JAGFWA010000039.1 GCA_017640245.1 Pelagibacteraceae bacterium | reverse complement strand
GGTTACAAAAGTCAATAAAGCACAATCGTTTTTGGTCAGAAAAAATATTTAAGGTAATCGATGAAATTGGTATTTCTACCAACAAAACAAGTGTTAATTACTTTCTTTTAAACTTTGATTTTGTTAATAAGTCTTCATCAAAAGTATTTAATGAATTAGCAAGCTCAGGAATTTTACTAAGAAAAATGGACGTTTATGGTATTAAAAATTCATTAAGAGTAACGATAGGTAATAAAAAAGAAAATGAAAAATTTATTTCAAAGTTAAAGAAAATTTTTAATGTTTAATCAACTATCAATAATTGGGTGTGGATTAATAGGATCTTCTATCTTTAAAGCTTTGAAGAAAAAAGGATCAGTTAAAAAATTAATAACATTTGATAACGATGAATCTGTTACCAAAATTATTAGAAAAGAAAAACTTACCGACAAAATAGTGTCTAGCCTTGAAGAGGCAGTCCATGATTCACAATTAGTTTTAATTTCAACGCCTTTCAGTAGTTTTGAATCTATAGTTGGTTCTTTAAAAAAATACCTTAAGCCAGGTACAATTTTAACAGATACGAATTCTGTAAAAAAAGGACCAGATGAAATTATTAAAAAAATCAATTTAAAAAATATTTCTTGGATACCCGGACATCCTATTTCTGGGACTGAAAAAAGCGGACCAACCTCAGGTACTGCCGAATTATTTGAAAATAGATGGACGATACTTTCCCCTAGTTCTGAAGCAGATCAATCTGATATAAAAAAAGTTAGTGATTTGTGGGAGTCAATTGGCAGCAAAGTAAAAATTATGTCAGCAACAGATCACGACAAAATATTATCACTAACTAGTCATCTTCCTCATGTAATTGCATACAATATTGTTAAAACTACCATGGACAACAATGAAAAATTAAAAACAGATATTATTAGATACAGCGCAGGGGGCCTAAGAGATTTTACAAGAATAGCTGCATCAAATCCAACAATGTGGAAAGATATATTTATTGATAACAGTGATTTAATCGTCGACGCAATTAATAATTTCTCTAGAAATCTGGAAGAGTTCAAAAAAATAATTGCTGAAAAAGATGGCAAAAAACTTCTATCCATTTTTGAAAAAGCCAAGGAATCTAGGGAAGCAGTTATTAAAGCTGGCCAAGATACTGATAAACCAAATTTTGGTAGAAAATAACTAGTCTATTAAATCAATTTCTTTATAAATGTCAGTTTGTAGTTTTTCTATAAATTTTTCTTTTTCCAAACCAGGTAAAATTGGATTTAGAAAAGATATAGTGATTTTACCAGGATACTTGTTGAAGCTATTTTTGGGCCAAACTTTTCCTGAATTTAATGCAACAGGCACACATGGTATTTCCAAGGTCTGATAAATTCTACCAGCCCCCTTTTTAAAAGGAACCTTTTCCTTATATTTAACTCTTGTACCCTGAGGAAAAATTAATAACGGTCTGTTACTTTTATTTATACTTTCTTTTACTCTATCAAAAAAATTTAAATTTTCTTTAGTTACAGTATTTCTAACTATTACTATAGCTCCAATTTTTTTTAAACCCCAACCAAAAAAGGGAATTTTGGTTAATTCTTTTTTTAGAATAAAAATAGGTCCATTAATAACAATTTGTAATGCAAATGTTTCAAACATAGATTGGTGAGCCGAAGCGACGAAAAATTTTTCATGTTTTTTTAAGTTTTCCAAACCTTTAAATTCAATTTCAGTGTTTAAAAAAATCTTTAATATCCAAAGAACATAATGTGATAAAAACCTTCCTAAAAATAAAACATATTTGTCTTTAGAAAAAAGGAATAGAGTAGCTACTACGGAGGCTAGAGATATTCCAAGATATAAGAAAATATTAAAAAGTAACGATCTAAAAAATATCATTTATTAAATGATAGCAGATATCTTTTGTCTTTTTCTAATGATTTTAGTTTTTCCACTTTTAATCAGTATTTCTGCTACAAGAGGTCTACTATTATAATTTGAAGATAAACTTGAGCCATATGCTCCAACATTGGTGATAGCAACCAGGTCATTTTCATTAAGACTAAAAAAATTTTTATATTTTACGAAAGTGTCTGTACTTTCGCAAATAGGTCCGACAAATTCTATATTACCTTTAGCTTTTCTTTTTGATTTTAAAACTGGAATTATGTCATGCTTTACATCATATAAAGCTGGTCTTACGAAGTCGTTCATTCCAGCATCTAAAATGATAAATTTTGTTTTTCCACTATTTTTAATAAAAACTATTTTTGAAATTAATGCACCTGCATTACCAACAATAAATCTTCCAGGTTCAAAAATTACTTTGCAATTTAGTTTCTTTTGAAATTTTTCAACCAAGGTTGAATAATTTTTGAGATTTATTTTCTTTTCTTTTTTTTTATATGGAATTCCAAATCCACCGCCTAAATCAATATATTTAAAATTAATTTTAGATAATTTAATTAATTTATAAAGAACATTTAGAGTTTTTCTATATGGAGCTACAGATGTTATTTGGCTTCCAATGTGAACACTTATTGCTTTGATTCTCAAATTTTTCAATTTTTCGATGTTTCTGCAAAGTTTTAAAAAATTTGATTTTGGCAAGCCAAATTTACTATCCGTTCTACCTGTAGAAATTTTGGACAATGTATTTGCATCTACACCAGGATTGAGTCTAATTCCTATAGAAGTTATCTTTTTTAACTTTTTTGATATTTTATTAATTAACTTTGCCTCACTTTCAGATTCAATATTAATCAACAATATATTTTTTTTTATTGCTAGTTGAAGTTCGTTTTTAGTTTTACCAATACCAGAAAAAACGATTTTATTTGGTCTAATTTTTGCTTTTAGTGCCTTTAATAACTCGCCTTCTGACACTACATCTGCCCCAGAACCTAATTTACCTAATTCTGATATTAAAGATATATTTGAATTAGATTTGACTGAAAAACAAACTAGAGGGTTTGTTTTTTTAAAATAGTTAGAAAAAATTGAAAAATTATCCCTAATTTTTTTATAAGAATAGATATAAAAAGGCGTTTGATTATTTTTTGCAATACTATTTATAGACGTACTATCCAAAAATAAATTTTGTCCTTTGTAAATAAGAGTCATATTTTTATGAAACTATAATAATATTATTTTTTGTTTTTTGACCTTGGTATTCAGGATCAGATTTTTTTCCACAGCTAAATAAAATTATAGAGATTATTAAAATAAATAATAGTTTATTCATTTAATTCCGCTTTTATATTTTGTTATCATTTTTTTAATATTTTTGGGGGCAGTACCACCAAAAGATACTTTAGAATTCATTGAACTCACAACATCAAAAATTTTTGTTGAATCCATTCTAAATTTTTTAATAAATTTATTTATTTTATTCAGAGAAAGTTGATCTAATCTAACTCTCTTTTTTTCAGCATAATTCACCAATTTTGAAGAAATCGAATAAGCCTCTCTGAAAGGCAAGTTTTTTTTCTTTACTAAATAATCCGCAAAATCAGTTGCTGTTGTGTATCCTTTTTGAGCCATATTTCTCATATTATTTTTTTTTGCATTTAAGTTTGTTATTAACTCAATGGACACAGACAATGTATCTCTTAAGGTATCATAGCTATCAAAAACTAATTCCTTATCGTCTTGTAAATCTTTATAATAAGAGATAGGCAATCCTTTCATAATTGTTAGCATTGAATTTAATTTTCCATAATTAATAGCTGTTTTACCTCTTATCAATTCTGCTGGGTCAGGATTTTTTTTTTGTGGCATGATCGATGAACCTGTAAGAACTTTGTCATTAAATTCTATAAAGCTAAAAGCCTCAGAGTTAAAAATTATAAAGTCCTCAGCTAATCTTGATAAGTGCATTGCACAAGTGGCTGCTGCAGATAAAAAATCAATAGCAAAATCTCTATCAGACACCGAATCAATAGAGTTGTTAGTCGGTTTTTTAAAGCCAAGTTTTTTTGCGGTAAATTTTCTATCTATATTAAATGATGTGCCAGCTAAAGCTGCTGATCCTAAAGGACATTCATCAATAAGATCAATATTGTTTAAAAATCTTTTTTTATCTCTGTTGAACATTTCAACATAGGCAAGTAAATAATGGGCAAAAGAAATAGGCTGAGCATTTTTTAAATGTGTAAAGCCCGGCATAACTGTATTTATATTTTTTTCGGCCTTTTTTAAAATTGTTTTAATCAATAAATTCAAAACTTTATTAATATCCAGGGAAGCACTTTTTACCCAAATTTTAAAATCAGTTACAACTTGGTCATTTCTTGATCTTGCTGTATGAAGATAGCCGGCAGATTGACCAATAATTTCAAATAATCTTTTTTCAATATTTTGATGAATATCTTCAAATTTTTCTTTAAATTTAAATTTTTTGTTATCAATTTCCTTTTTTATTTTTTTAAGACCATTAATTATTTTTAATCCATCTTTTTTGGGAATAATTTTTTGTTTAATAAGCATTTGTGTATGAGTGATGGATGCAAAAATATCTTCGTTATAAAGTCTTTTATCAATATGAATTGATGCACCAATTCTTTGAAAAACTTTAGAACTTGGTTTATTAAATCTATCTGACCAAACAGTTTTATTTTTATTTTTCATTTTCTATGTTAAACCTATTGCCAATATATGAACATTTTAAAGTTCTCATTTATCCAATTGTTTCTTTTTGCTTTTTTCAAATTCAATTCTTTAATTGCAGCAGAACCTCTACCATTCAATAATATAGTTCTTCATAAAAATCCATTACAAGTTTCTCAAGTAAAATTTAAAGATTTCTCCTTAAAGGATATTCAAATTAATAAAAATGATGGCAATATTAAGATACTTAATTTTTGGGCGACTTGGTGTGGTCAATGTAAAAATGAGATGCCTTCTTTAGATGTTCTTCAGACCAAATATAGCAACGTTCTTGTTTTTCCCATAAATCTTGAAAAACCAAATAAAAAAAGGACAAGTCAAATTTTTAAAGATCTCAATATACAAAGTCTTAAAATATATTTTGATCCCGAGTTTAAGTTGGCTAAACAATTTAGAATAAAAGGGGTTCCCACAACCATTTTGCTTAACAAAAATGGGAACGAATTTGCTCGAATTGTTGGAGAGGTGGATTTTTATGACGAAAGATTTTTGAAATGGTTAAATCAGTTTAGTTAATTTTTTTAAACCATATGACTTATTCCTTAAATTCAATTGTTATCAATCCCAGCTCAAAATCATCTCCTAAAAATGCAGTAATAATTTGCCACGGTTATGGAGGTGATGCTAAAGACATTTCTATTGTAGCTAACTATTGGAAAACATTTTTAACTGACACTCTATTTGTATGTCCAAATGCTCCAGAAATTTGCAAAGTAAATCCCGATGGATTTCAATGGTTTGATTTGATGGATCAAACTGATGATGAAATTTTATCTCAATCGTTAATTGCAGAAAATAAGCTCAATAAACTTATAGACGAAGTTAAAGAAACAAATAAATTTAAAATAAATGACATTGCCTTGGTGGGTTTTAGCCAAGGCTGCATGCTCTCTCTTCAGACTGCCCTTAAAAGAAAGGACGAAATTGGATGTCTTGTTGGTTATTCTGGTAAAATTTTAAATCCGGACCATTTGAGTAAAAATATTATTTCCAGACCAGAGATTTATTTAATGCATGGAGATACAGATCAAGTAGTTTCGTTAAATTTTTTATTGGAAGCCAAAGATTTTTTTAATAAACATAAATACAAAATTAATATAAAAATATTTAAGAATTGCGAACATAGAATTCCAATAGAAGGCTTAAGCGCTGGATTACAATTTCTAAAAAAATATTTATATAAATAACCTATCGGGATGTAGTAAAATTATAACTTGATAATTATTTTTCGATAAGTTAGCATTCGGTATGATTATTGCTTCATCCGAAAGGGTTCCATTGGAAAAATGTCCAGCATTGGTTTTAAATGCTGATTTTAGACCTCTTAGCTATTATCCTTTATCACTTTGGTGTTGGCAGGATGCAATAAAATCTGTTTTTTTAAATAGAGTAAGTATTGTTTCTACATATGAGAGAAAAGTTCGAAGTCCATCTTTTGAAATGAGTTTGCCAAGCGTTATAGCTTTAAAAAGTTTTATAAAACCATTTGAACACCCAAACTTTACGAGATTTAATGTGTTCCTGAGAGACAAGTTTACCTGCCAATATTGTGGTGACAAAAGAGATTTGACATTTGATCATTTGATTCCGAAATCAAAAGGTGGAGTCACTGATTGGGAAAACGTTGTTACAGCATGTTCAACTTGTAACGTTGAAAAGGGTGGAAAATTTTATACTTCTTGTGATCTAAGATTAAAGAGAAAACCATTTATTCCAACAGTAGATGATTTACATAAAAACGGCAGAAATTTTCCACCTAACTTTTTACATGAAAGTTGGATGGATTATCTATATTGGGATATAGAATTAGAACCTTAATTAAATTTTTTCAGATATTTTTATAGTCGTACTTTTAAAAAGTTTTAAAAATATAACACTTAGAACAAGAGAAAGAACCATATTAATTGCGGCAAGAGATAAACCTAGTATTCTGAAACTTACATCTTTACAACTTACAATATTTTCTTTCAGTTGTTTTAAAATCTCTTCTTTGGATAAGTTATTAGTTAAATTTTGAGCTTCACATACAGAAGACTCACTAAAAAAACCCTGTTCAATACCAAAATGATAGAAAGCTAGAACTGATCCACATAAAGAAATTAGAGCCAATAATAATAAAGAGGGTTTTACATATATTTTAGTTAGAAGAATATTTAAAACTAACAAAATTGAAAAAAAGTACGGAACACGTTGATATATACAAAGTTTACATGGTTTATGCCCAAGTCCATATTCGATTGTATAAGCAGCGATTAAGGAAAAAAATAATATTGCCAAAATAAAAGTTAGAATCGTATTAGTTTTTTTTTCCATTTTTTATTTTAGTAGAAAATAAAATATGCTACCAACAAGCAGAATTAAAAAAGCTATAATTATAGACCACTTGGTTCCTTGTTTTTCTAGAAATGGACCAAATTTATTTCCATACCTATTAGTTAAAAATGCTACTAAAAAAAATCTCAAACCTCTAGTTACAACACAAATAATTATAAAAAAAATTAAATTAAAATGAATAAATCCACTTGAAATTGTTAAAAGTTTAAATGGAAGAGGAGTAAATCCAGCAGTGAAGAGTATTCCTATCCAAGAAGCAAAGCCTCCTGCAGTTGAAAATTTTTCTTTTAAAAAATTTGGATCTTCATAACCATAAATTTCAAATATTTTAATACCAATCTCATTAAAAAAGATGTAGCCAATGATGTATCCAAAAAGCGCTCCAAAAACTGAGAAAATAGTTGCAATTGTAGCAATTCGAAGAAATTCATTTTTTTTTGCAACAACCATTGGAACTATCATTGCATCCGGCGGTATAGGAAAAAATGAGCTTTCAATAAAAGATCCAAAAGCCAAAAGTGGTTTGGCATATTTATGTCCTGCCCAAGAAACACACTTATCATATATTTTTTTTATCATTTTTTAGTTGCGTCCTAAATTAATTCAAAACATAATGTTTGTACAAACATTAATTTAGAGAGGAAAAGTGGGCGAATGGTGGAACTGGTAGACGCGTTGGACTCAAAATCCAATGGTAGCAATACCTTGAGAGTTCGAGTCTCTCTTCGCCCACCATCAATATTATGAATTTAGATAATTTTAACAGTTTAATTGAATTATTTTTTTATCAAACAGAAAAACAAAATCCTAAAGATGTTTTTCTACAATGGTTAAATCCAAATAATAAAAAAACCTTTACATGGGAAGAAGTAAAAATAAATATATTTAAGCTTTCAAAAATAATAAAAAAAAATATTACAGAAGGCGATAGATGTCTTTTAGTATCAGAAAATAGACCAGAATGGTTTATTGCTGATTTGGCTATTATGTTATCTGGAGGAATTACGGTTCCAGCTTATACAACTTATATTGAAGGCGATTATAAATATTTAATTGAAGATTGTGAACCAACAGTTGTTATTGTTTCTAATAATGAAATGCTTAAAAAATTAAATACAACAATTAATGAAAAAAGTTTTATAAAAAAAGTAATTACTTTTGACGAAGTAGAAAAAGCACATCATAATTTAAATATAAATAATAAAGAAAAATATTTAGACTTTGGCTCAATTACAAAAAATGATTTAGAAGACGAGGATAAAATACAAAATTTAAATTTAAAAAGATCATCAGTCGCATGTATAATTTATACGTCAGGAACTGGAGGAAATCCGAAAGGGGTTATTTTAAGTCATGGTGGTATTTTGAACAATCTAGTTGGAGCATGTGAAATTATGAAACCGTTAATAGATTCAAGACCGATATTTTTAACTTGGCTTCCTCTTTCACACTCATATGAACATTGTGTTCAATTTGCTCAGATAGCCGTTGGAGCTAAAGTTTTTTATGCAGAAAAAATAGAAAAACTTTTAGATAATATTTCAGAAGCCAAACCAACTATCATGACTGCAGTTCCACGATTTTATCAAAATCTTTATAACAAAATAAACATGAATATGAAAAAAGCGAAAGGATTTAAGAAAAAATTAATTAAAGCAACAATCGATTTAGGAAAAAAAGAGTTATTAAAACAAAAAATGAATTTTCCAGAAAGACTTATGAATTCAGTGGTAAACACTTTGGTTAGAAAAAAAGTAAAAAAACAGTTTGGTGGAAATTTAAAAGCTTTTATATCAGGGGGTGGTGCTTTGGATAAAGAAATAGGAGAATTTTTAAATGCCATAGGATTACCCACTTTGCAAGGATATGGTTTGACCGAAACTTCTCCAGTGGTTAGCTGTAATCCAATTCATAAAATTAGGGTAGAAACCGTAGGACCACCATTTAAAGGAAATGAAGTTAAAATTGCTGAAGATGGAGAGATTTTGGTTAAGGGAGAGAATGTAATGTTAGGTTATTGGAATAAAAAAGAAGACACCGCAAAAGTTATTAAAGATGGTTGGTTATATACGGGAGATATTGGAGAAATAGATCCTAGAGACGGTTACTTAAAAATAACGGATAGAAAAAAAGATATAATTGTCAGCGCAGGGGGAGATAATATTTCTCCAGCTAAAATTGAAAATCAACTATCAAATTCTCCAGAAATAGACCAGTGCTTGGTATACGGAGAAGGAAAAAAATATTTGGTTGCGCTAATCGTTCCAAGTAAAGAATTCAAAGAACAAAAAGAAAAAATAAATGAAATAATAAATAAAATAAATAAGAATTT
>JAGFWA010000038.1 GCA_017640245.1 Pelagibacteraceae bacterium | reverse complement strand
GATCCTAATAAAATAAAAACTGTTATTGATCGGTGGAAATTTACTCGCAAAATCTCAAGTATGAATCCCAACTGGTATCTTGCGGAAACAAAAACTCATTGAGCAAAAAAGACAAACTATCAGAGCAAGATAAAAAAGATTGGAAAGATTTTTTAGATAATCCATTAAGTTTTTTTGAGAAAGAAAATTTAGAAAAAGAACATCCCAAAAGACCAAAGAGATTTAAATTTGATCTTCATGGATTTTCAATTGAAAATGCAAATAAAAAAGTTAATGAAATTATAAACCAATGTTGTCAAGAAGGGTTTTCTGAAATTTTATTTATTACAGGCAAAGGACTTCATTCTAACATAGAAGACAATGTGTATATTTCAAAAGAATATAATCAATTAAAAAATACCATACCTGATTTCATCAAGAATAATCCCAATCTAAACTCCAAAATAATTAAAATTACAAAGGCAAATGAAAAGCTTGGAGGTGGAGGAGCTTTAATTGTTAAGCTTAAAAAGTTATAAAATAAATTTTGATAAATCTGTATCTTTTACTAAGTCGCCCAAATTCTTTTTAACATAGTCTTTATCAATCTTAATTTTTTGTCCAGCTTTGTCTGAGGCTGTAAAACTTATTTCATCAAGAACTTTTTCTATAATAGTATGTAACCTTCTAGCACCAATATTTTCTACTGTGGCATTCACTTCTGTAGAAAGTTTAGCCAACATATCAATACCATTATCAGAAAAATCTAGATCAACACCTTCGGTCTTTAATAGTGCTTTGTACTGTTTTATTAAACTATTATCGGGTTCTCTAAGAATTCTTTTAAAATCTTCTTCGGTCAGTGCGTTCAACTCAACTCTAATAGGCAAACGTCCTTGTAATTCAGGAAGTAAATCAGAAGGTTTTGCTAATTGAAATGCGCCTGATGCGATGAATAAAATATGATCAGTTTTTACAGGACCATACTTTGTGTTTACAGTTGTTCCTTCTATCAGCGGCAATAAATCTCTTTGTACTCCTTCTCTAGATACGTCACCACCTACTCTATCTGCTCTAGCAGAAACTTTGTCTATTTCGTCCAAAAATACTATTCCATTATTTTCCATTGAGACTTTAGCCTCTTTAATAATTTTATCTTGCTCAATCATTTTATCTGACTCTTGTGCTATTAAAATTTCATAAGATTCTTGAACCGACATTTTCTTTTTTTTACCTTTTGGACCCATAGATTTTCCTAACATTTCAGCAATATTAACCATGCCAATATTTGCGCCAGGCATTCCTGGTATTTCAAAACTTGCTCCTCCTGAAGAAACTTCATTTACTTCAATTTCAATTTGATTATTATCTAAATCACCTGAACGTAATCTTTTTCTAAAACTTTCTCTTGTTGCCAAACTTGCTTTTTTACCCACGAGCGCATCCAAAACTTTTTCTTCAGCAGATAATTGAGCTTTTGCCTGAACTTCTTTTCTTTTCTTTTCTTTCTCCATAGCAATAGCTATTTCAATTAGGTCTCTAATAATTTGCTCCACATCTCTTCCCACATAACCAACTTCTGTAAATCTGGTAGCTTCGACTTTTATAAAAGGTGCTTGAGCTAATTTTGATAGTCTTCTAGAAATTTCTGTTTTGCCAACTCCAGTGGGGCCAATCATTAGTATGTTTTTTGGCAAAACTTCATCTTTCATTTCGTCTGAAAGAGCCTGTCTTCTCCATCTATTTCTCAAAGCAACTGCAACTGCTCTTTTTGCCTGTTTTTGTCCAATGACATATCTATCTAATTCTGAAACTATTTCTCTAGGCGATAATGCACTAACTTTTGAAGTACTTTTTTTTGCATCATCTTCTACAACTTTAAGATTTGTAGTTTTTTGAACCATGATCTAAATCTTCTCCATTGTAATATTATTGTTTGTAAATACGCAAATTTCAGAAGCAACTTTTATAGATTTTTTTGCTATTTCCTCTGCGGACATATCTGTTTGTATTAAAACTTTTGCTGCAGCGAGCGCATAATTGCCTCCAGAACCTATACCGATAATACCATCTTCAGGTTCTAAAACATCGCCAGTACCAGATATAATAAAACTTTTTTCTTTGTCTGCGACTGCCATTAAAGCTTCTAGCCTTCTAAGGTATTTATCTGTCCGCCAATCTTTAGCCAGCTCTACAGCTGCTCTAGTTAGATTCCCAGCGTGTTTTTCTAATTTTGCCTCTAATCTTTCAAACAAAGTTAAGGCATCCGCTGTTGAACCAGCAAAGCCAGCAATCACATTTCTTTTCTCAATCTTTCTAACTTTTTTTGCTTTGCTTTTTAAAACTGTATTACCCAAACTCACTTGTCCGTCACCAGCTACAACCGCTTGGTTTCCTTTTCTTATAAGGACGATAGTTGTTCCGTGCCAATTTTGATTTGTATTCATTATACTCTTATGTGGAGATTTAATCTAAATCTTCAAGACCTGATCATTGCGTTTATTGCTAAAAGATAAATTTAACTATATATCTTTGGATAAACCTCAAAATTTATGAGCAGAAAAGCCAAAATATTAAGAAAAACCAAAGAGACCAATATTGCTGTTGAAGTTAATTTAGACGGTGTGGGAAAATACCAAATTAAAACCAAAATAGGCTTTCTCGATCACATGTTAGAACAACTTTCTAAGCATTCCTTAATAGACATGAAGATTAGTACTAAAGGCGACACGCATATAGATTTACACCACACAACAGAGGATACTGGTATCGCTATAGGTGAGTGTATTAAAAAAGCACTTCGTTCATCAAAAGGAATTAAAAGATATGCTCATGCTTTAATTCCCATGGACGAAACGTTAACAAGAATTTCTATAGACGTTTCAAATAGGCCATATTTGATTTGGAAAGTAAAATTAAAAGTAGAAAAATTAGGGGAGATGGATACGGAATTGTTCAAAGAATGGTTTCAAGCTTTCTCGCAAGCTGCCGGTATTACATTGCATATAGAAAATATTTATGGAGATAATAGTCACCACATAATAGAATCTTGTTTCAAGGGTCTAGCAAGATCATTAAGGGAAGCTCTAGAAATAGATAAAAGAATTAAAAATAAAGTCCCATCAACTAAAGGCGTTTTATAAATTAAAAATGTCGATCACAGTAATTGACTATGGTTCTGGCAATTTAAAGTCAGCAGCTAAAGCACTTGAGACCGCTGCTGAAAATTTAAATTTAGATACAAAAATAGTAGTTACATCTGATCCAAAAGTTATTAAAGAGTCAAAAAAAATAGTTCTTCCCGGACAAGGCTCTTTTAGAGATTGTTATCTGGGCATTAAAAAAATTACTGGATTAGAGGATACGTTAAATGAATTTGTATTAGTAAAGAAGAAACCTATTTTTGGGATATGTGTTGGTATGCAATTATTCGCAAAAACTGGCTATGAATCTCAAGAAACAAAAGGATTTGGCTGGATTGATGGCGAAGTTAGAAAAATAAACAATATGAATAAAAAACTTAAATTACCTCACATGGGGTGGAATGAAATAGAATTAAAGAAAGATTGTTTTCTCTTTTCTAATATTAAAAATAAATCTCATATGTATTTTATTCATAGTTATGAATTTATGACGAAACAAAAAGACTGTATCGTTGCTACGACTAATTATGGTAATTCAATAACTGTATCGGTAGCAAAAGAAAACATTGTTGGAACTCAATTTCATCCTGAAAAAAGCCAAAAAAATGGTTTAATAATTTTGGAAAATTTTTTGAAGTGGGAGTTTTAATGATCATTTTTCCTGCAATTGATATCAAAGATAGTAAATGTGTCAGACTTATAAAAGGGGATTTTGACAAAATGACCTCATATGAAAATTCTCCATTTGATCAAGCTAAAATATATTTTCAAAGCGGATTTAGTAATGTTCATATTGTTGACTTGGATGCTGCCCTACAAGGAAAATCATCTAATTCAAATATTGTTAAACAAATAGTTAAAAACCTTAACTTAAAAATTCAAATTGGCGGAGGAATAAGGACAGTTGACGATGTAAATAATTGGATAAAAAGTGGCGCTGATAAAGTTATTATGGGAACCGCAGCCGTTGAAAACATAGATTTACTTAAAACTGTTTGTGAAAGATTTAAAAATAAAATTGCTGTTTCTTTAGATGTAAAAGATGGATTTATTTCTTTATCAGGTTGGAAAAAACAAACTAATATTTCGGCTATTGATTTTGTAAAAAAAATTGAAAATTTTGGAGTTTCTAGAATTATCTATACAGATATCAATAAAGATGGAACAAAAAAAGGCCCGAATATAAAAGACACAGTTGAATTATCTAGTAAAGTAAAAATTCCTTTTGTTATATCTGGTGGAATTTCCTCTATAGAAGATATTAAAAAAATCAAATCTCTTAACAATTCAAACATTGAAGGCGTAATAGTGGGCAAGTCAATTTATGATGGTGATATAAAAATTAACGAACTAGCAAAGCAGATATAAGATGTTGAAAAATAGAATTATACCTTGTTTAGACGTAAAGAACGGAAGAGTAGTAAAAGGAATTAACTTTGTAAATTTAGTTGATGCTGGAGATCCTGTGGAACAAGCAAAAATATATGATGAGCAAGGAGCAGATGAACTATGTTTTTTAGATATCACTGCCTCAAATGAAAATAGAAATATAATATTGGATACTGTTAAGAAAACTGCAGAAAAGTGTTTTATGCCGCTAACCGTTGGAGGAGGCGTTCGAACTATAGAAGATATAAGAAATTTACTTTTAGCAGGAGCGGACAAAGTATCAATAAATACAGCAGCAGTAAAAAATAAAGATTTAGTTAAAGAAAGTGCTGAAAAATTTGGTTCTCAATGCATTGTTGTTGCTGTTGATGCAAAAAAAGTTAAAGAAAATAAATGGGAAATATTTACTCATGGAGGAAGAAAATCTACTGGGATAGATGCTTTAAAATTTTCAGAAAAAATGGAATCTATGGGTGCCGGGGAAATATTACTTACCTCTATGGACAGAGATGGAACAAAAAAGGGTTATGATTTAGATTTAACTAAGAAAATATCTAACCTTGTAAACATACCAGTTATAGCTTCAGGAGGCGTTGGTGGTTTGGAACACTTACACCAAGGGATAAAAATTGGAAAGGCAAGCGCTGTACTAGCAGCATCAATTTTTCATTTTGGAGAACATACGATTTTAGAAGCCAAACAATATTTGGACTCAAAAGGCATACCTGTTAGAATATAAAAATGCTTAAATCTTTAGAAGAATTAGTAAATGTTATTCGTGATCGTAAGAATTCAAATTCCGAAAAATCTTACACTAATAAATTATTAAATGATAAAAAAATGAATGTTGCAAAAGTGAATGAGGAAGTAAAAGAATTAATAGAAGCTATCGAAAAAAATGACAATCAAGTTCATGAGGCAGCCGATGTGTTATATCATTTACTGGTATTATTAGAGGGCAGTGGAATTAAAATTGAAGATGTAATGCAAGAACTAAAAAAGAGACAAAATGGAATACGATAAAAATAATATATTTGCAAAAATTCTTAAGGGCGAAATACCTTGTAAAAAAATTTATGAAAATGATTATGTTCTTTCATTTCACGATGTTAATCCTCAAAAAAAAATACATGCATTGGTGATACCCAAAGGTCAATACACAGATCTAGATGATTTTGTTCAAAATGCGAAAGAGAAAGAAATTTACGAATTTTTTAAAGCAATATCTCATGTAGCCAAAATGCTTAAAGTATCTAATGTAGATGGCGGATACAGAACTTTATCTAATATAGCAAATAACGGTGGACAAGAGGTTCCTCACTTACATTTTCATATTTTTGGAGGAGAAAAAATTGGTAAGATGGTTTCTTGAAATGCGCAAAGTCAAAAGATATTTTTTAGAAATTTTACCCAGACTTCATCAAACTCAAAAACTAGATTTTAAGAATAATAACCATGTTTATTGTGAGTTTAATAAGAACGCAGCTTTAAATAGATTTTTTTATGAAAAAATCGGTAAAGATTATTCTTGGAAGGATAGATTAATATGGTCAGAAAAAAAATGGACAGAGTACTTATCTAATAATTTTCTAAAAACTTATATCTTAAAAGTAAAAAAAAGTCTTGCAGGGTTTTATGAACTTGAATATCACAAAAATAAAAATGAAGTAGAGCTAATTCAATTTGGTTTACTTAGAAAATATAGAGGACGAAAGTTCGGATCTTTATTATTACAGCACGTTTTGTGTGAGTCTAAAAAATTAAAATGTAATCGAGTATGGGTTCATACATGTAGTTTAGATCATAGACACGCCTTAAAAAACTATATTGCAAGGGGATTTAAGATTTTTAAACAAGAGCATGTTTATATTGATAATTAATCCAAAGAAGGAATAATAAATATTTTCTCATCAATTTTGTGATTTTTGGACAAATTACTTATCTTAAAGATTGTACCGTTATTGTTTAAGTCGCTTATTTCCCAACCAGACAAATTATAATTTTTATTATCAAAATAAAATATTATTTTGCCTTTATCTTTATTAGAATATTCAATTTTGAAAATTTCCTTATTTGATTTTAAGTCTCCCTCATATATCAAATTAGCAAATTTTTTTTTATCCAGAATTTCAAGAAAATATGATTTAGATACCGGGTAACGATAAATTTTATTATATCTTTTATGAAAAATAACTAGGGTCTTTTTGTTAATTATCAGTTGTTTTTGATTTTTGTCTTTGTATTCACATTTCAGAAAATATGGTCTTTTTAAAAAGCAGATTCCTTCCTCATTATTATTTAATGAAATTTGATTAAAATGAAATTTTAAAGTTTCGGTCTCCTTTAAATTTTCAATTATTTTTAATTTTGGATCAGCAATTAAATTTGTAAAATTTATTGAAAAAAAAATAGTTGAAATGACTATTATAATTTTTTTTTTCATAAACGAATAAAGCTATTTTTAATAGCATTTAACCATTTTTTAGAATTATCTTTTTTAAAAATTAAATTGACATCAAGTTTTGACAAGGTCCAATGTTCCCTTTCCATTTCACCTTCAAGCTGACCATCGCCCCATCCTGAATATCCCATGATTATTAAGCTTTTTTCTGGCCCCTTTTTATCAGCAATTTCAAATAAGATTTTGTAATCACTGCTTAGCGACACATCCTTAAATTTTCTTGTACTTTCACTTTCGTATTCCTTTGAATGTAATATAAAAATTTTATTTATATTTACAGGGCCACCCCAATAAACTGGAATTTTAATGTTATAAAGTTCATTTTTTTTTGAGTTTTGATTCTCTAATTTCTTAATCAAAGAACTCAAAGGTATAGAACCCAAAGGTTTATTTATCACAAGACCAAAAGCTCCACTTTCATTATTGTCTAACATAATCACAACTGTATTCTTAAATTTTGAATCTCTCATTTTATCTGTAGCAACAAGAAAATTATTTTTAATACTGCTATAAAATTTTCATTTTAGGAGCTGGCGGAGTTGTCTCCTCAATTATTTTGGCTTTAAAAAAAGCGGGAGCTTCTGAAATTGTTTTAAGTAATCGAACTAAAGAAAAAGCTGAAAATTTAAAAAAAAAATATTCTTATTTAAAAGTAGTAGATTGGGGAGATATTACAGATTCTAATATGATAATTAATGCTACGAGTTTAGGTCTTAAAGAAGATGACGAGATAAAATTAAATTATACTGACATAGGACCAAATAAATTATTTTATGACGTTATTTATAATCCAAGTGAAACAAAGTTTCTTTCAAAAGCAAAACAATTTGGCAATCAAATTGAAAACGGAAAGGCGATGTTTGCTTATCAAGCTCAATTGGCATTTGAGATTTGGCACGGTATCAAACCGGCAGTTGATAAAAAAATACTAAAACTATTAGAGAATGATTAAAATAGGCATTACAGGATCGTTGTCGTCAGGTAAATCTGCGGTTGCTAGACTAATGTCTCGCAATAAGTATCCACTTTTTAATGCCGATAAAGCAGTTGTTAGTTTGTATAAAAAAAAAGATTTTATTAAGAAAATTAAAAAAAAATTTAATTTTAAAAATACAAAAAATCTAAAAAGAAAAGTAAAAAATCTTATAAAAAAAGATAAAAAAAAACTTAAAGAATTAGAGTCAATCATTCATCCTTTGGTAAGAAAGGAAATGGAAATCCTTATGAAACCAAGAAAAAATATTAAGATATCAATTTTTGAGATTCCACTTTTAATTGAAAGTAAACTTACAAAATATTTTGATGTTGTTGTATTTGTTGGTGCCAATAAAAATATTAGATTAAAAAGATATCTTTACAAGGGAGGCAACAAAAAGATATTCACAATTTTAGATAATAGACAAATTAAACCAAGTAAAAAAATAAAAATTAGCAATCATGTGATTTATAATAATAAATCTCTAAAAGTATTAAAAAAGAATGTTAAACTTTTAATGAACAAATATGAATGAAGTATTTTTAGATACAGAAACTACGGGTTTGTCTGTCCAAGAAGATCATAGAATAGTCGAGATTGCCTGTATCGAAACAAAAGATCTTATACCAACAAAGAAAAAATTTCATAAGCTCATCAATCCAGAAAGAAAAGTAGAAGAAGGCGCTTTGAAGATACATGGACACACTAACGAAATGCTGAAAGAGAAAAAAAAATTTAAGGATATAGCAAATGAATTTCTTCAATTCATCGAAGGAAAAAAATTAATAATACATAATGCTTCTTTTGATATTTCTTTTCTCAACCATGAATTAAAAAAAATTAATAAAAAAACTCTTAACATTAAAGATGTTGTAGACTCGCTAGAAATTGCTAGAATAAAATATCCAGGAGTTTCAAATTCTCTGGATAATTTATGTAAGAGATTTAGTATAGATCTTTCAAAGAGAACAAAACATAATGCGTTATTAGACTGCGAACTTTTGAGAGAAGTTTATATTAATTTAACGGAACAAAAAGAGCCATCCTTAAATCTTAAAGAACATATTAGCTTTGGCGATGATGCAAAAGGCTTCAAAAAAATTAGAAAAGAATACGCAAAAATAATTATTAAACCCTCGAATGAAGAAATAAGTCATCATAAAATTTTCTTGAGAAAAGAATTTAAAAAAAACTATTTTTAATTTTTTTTAATTTCATAAAGTTTTTGAAAATCTATTTCGGGAAGATTGAATTTCTTAAATCCTGATTTTTCAAATAGCAAGGAAACAATTTTTTTAATATCGGGGTATACAGCAGTTGGTACTTCGATGAGAACTATTTTTTCTAATTCTTTACCATCAATTTTTTTTTCATAATTGATTAATGAGGAAAATAATATTGAAATTTTAAAATTATCTTTATCTTTATCTTTTGGCTCAAAATAAAGATTGGTATCGATTTCTATTATTTTTTCCCTAAGTTTTTTACTAGTCACATCAACTTTAACTCTGTAATTTTTGATATTTTTTTCGAGTAAAAAGTATGATTTAGCTTCTGGTATTTGAAAAGATAAATCTTTTATATATTTTGATACAATTTTATAAGCCATCTTTGTCTTCTTCTTTTATAACTTCACCATCTATATAATCTTTGGGGCCTGTATCAACATTGGGTTTCTTCTTTAAATAGAGATTTGTTAACATGTTTCGCGTAAAAGGCATTAATAGTAAAAAACCAAAAACATCTGTTATGAAACCAGGAATTATAAGCAATAAAGCAGCGAAAGCTATCGATGCCCCAGAAATAATTTCAAAAAGAGGTATTTGATCTTTGTTTTTGCGTAGTTTGTAAATAGCTGATCTTAAGGTGTTTAAGCCTGTAATTT
>JAGFWA010000037.1 GCA_017640245.1 Pelagibacteraceae bacterium | reverse complement strand
CTTTAGTTGGTAAATTTTATAGGAGGAAAATGGATTACTTTCCATTATTAATGAAACTAACTGGGCGAAGAGTGTTAGTTTGTGGTAGCAACGATGAAGCTATATTTAAAATTAGGTTACTACTAAAATCATCCGCAGAAATTGTTGTGTTCGGCAAAGAAACTAAGAGACGAATAACACAATGGTCGGAAGAGGGTTTAATTCAATATAATAATCGTCTAGTAGAAGAAAGAGATTGCTATAATATTGCATTTGCCTACGTCACGTTGAAAAAAGGTATAGAACGTAATGCAACTATACGCGTCTTAACTAAAACAAAAATACCTTATTGTATAGTTGATGATAAGTTGCACTCTGATTTTATAACACCCGCAATTGTTGATCGTAATCCTGTGACGGTTGCGATAGGTAGTGAAGGAACCGCACCTGCATTGGTACGTTATATAAAAGCGCAAATCGAAAATATATTGCCACAGCAAACAGGTCTTGTGGCACGTATCGCTGGCGCATTTCGTCCTTATGTTTATCAGTTGCCAGAAAGTCATACACGTCGTCATTTTTGGAGTCGATTTTTTAATCAAGCTAAGTCACAGATTTTCTCTCAGTCAAGTACTCAAGATCTGGAGACAACACTTAAAAGTAAATTACATGATTTACTAAAAAGCGAAGAAAGCTTTGAGATTTCAAACTATCCAGTTCAGTTTGTCAGTGCTGGACCAGGAGATCCGGATTTGTTGACCCGCAAAGCAGCTAATGCCTTACATGATGGAGAAGTCATTTTATATGACAGATTGATTGCACCTGAAATTTTAGAGCTATGTCGACGTGAAGCAAATCTTATTGAAGTGGGCAAATCTGGTTTTGGATCTAGTTGGTCTCAAAATAATATAAATAATCTTCTGATATCCAAAGCTAAAACTGGACAAAAGGTCGTTCGCCTAAAATCTGGTGATGCTGGAGTTTTCAGTCGTCTTGATGAAGAAATTGCTGCCCTTGATCAAGCTGGTTTGCCGTTTGAGGTCATACCAGGTATTACAACCGCAGCAGCGGCAGCAGCTGATATGGGTGTCTCATTAACGCGTCGTGGACGCAATAAACAGGTACGTTTATTAACTGGCCATGACATTGATGGATTTGCCGACTATGACTGGGATTCTCTTGCTTTGGATGGTGCAGTAGCGGCCATTTATATGGGCGTGAAAACGATTTCCCATCTACAAAACAAGCTGCTTAGACATGGAGCATCAAGCGACACACCGATTACAGTTGCTCAGAATGTTGGGAGAAAAAATGCTATCTGGGTGGCTTCTAGCATATCGACGCTTGTGAATGATTGTAGACATCACAACATTACAGGTCCAGCAATATTGATGTTGGGATTACACCCACACATTCAAAGGGCATCTCTTATCTTTAAGAAATCACAAAATTCTAAAGATGTTTTTTTGTACAAAGACTTGGCTATTAATGAAGTTTTACCAAAACTGGTAATTAAAAATGAAAAATCTGCAATAACAGATAAGAAGGTTTTGTAGAATGAGAAAAATTTTAACCGCAAATTATTTACTTAGTGGAAAAGTGATCTATCTGAATTCGGAAAAAAAATGGATTGAAAATTCAGCGAATGCTGCTGTATTTGATAATCAAGAAGATGCTGATAATGCTCTAGCATTTGCAGATACACAAATAAACAAACTACAAAGCGCATATTTAATTGATGTACTACTAACATCAAACGGCAAACCAAAACCTAAATCCAATCAAGAGCTGATCCGTGCAACCGGTCCCACAAACTACTTTCACGACAAGCAAATAAAAAAGAACTGATATAATATTAATGTACTCATATAACGATTTTGATAAAAATTTTGTGCGTCAGCGTGTGAATGAATTTAGAGGCCAAGTACAACGGAGAATTGACGGTGTTTTGACAGAAGAAGAATTCTTACCACTTCGTCTTCAAAATGGTCTATATATGCAAATCCATAGCTATATGTTAAGGGTTGCAATTCCATATGGCACTCTAAACAGTAAAAAGATGCGTCAACTGGCATTAATCTCTGAGAAATATGACAAAGGATATGGCCATTTCACAACTCGCCAAAATATTCAATATAATTGGATAAAACTTTCTGAAGTAGCTGATGTGTTGGCTGATTTAGCTGAAGTTGATATGCATGCTATCCAGACATCTGGTAATTGTATTCGTAATGTAACATCAGATCATTTTGCTGGCGCAGCTGTAGATGAAATTGAGGATCCGAGACCTGTAGCCGAATTATTACGCCAATGGTCAACTGGACATCCGGAATATGCATTTCTACCACGTAAGTTTAAAATTGCTGTCACTGGCTCACCACACGACAGAGCCGCCATTGCATTTCATGATATTGGCCTTTGCGCTGTGAGAAATGATGATGGAGAAATAGGATACAAGATTTATATTGGTGGTGGATTAGGTAGAATGCCGCGTATTGGTCGTGTGTTATCAGAATTCATACCAAAAACACAACTGTTGAACTATGTAGATTCCATTATACATGTCTATAATCGTTTTGGTCGACGTGACAATAAACACAGAGCTCGAATAAAAATTCTAATTGATGAACTTGGTCTTAATGAAGCAAGACGTCAGATTTATGAGCATTATAATTCCCTCAAAAATGAATCTCGACTACCTTCAACAGATATTATTAAATTTCTCATGGATGAATTTTCTCCACCTGATTTTTCTACTGCAAAAGAACATGATCTAGAAAAGGATTTTATACGTTCTTTATCACTAAAGAACTGGGCGGAAACAAATCTTACGTCTCATCGTGATCCAAATCATGTAATAGTGTCTGTTTCCTTGAAAAAACCAGGAGCTACTCCCGGTGATGCAACTGCTAAACAAATGAGAGTTTTGGCAGATTTAGCTCAACAATATGCTTACGACGAACTGTGTGTAAGTCATGAGCAAAATATTATCTTACCGCATGTACCTAAAGAACATGTTGTAAAGATTTACAATAAGTTAGATGAAGCGGATCTAGCAACATCGAATATTGGGATGGTGTCCGACATTATTTCTTGTCCTGGAATGGATTATTGCAAGCTTGCGACGGCAAGGTCAATTCCTATTGCAAAACAAATTGCTACCCGCTTTTGTGAGTTGAAAACTGAACGTGATATCGGTCCTTTGAAAATAAAAATATCAGGCTGTATAAATGCGTGTGGACATCATCACGTTGGCCATATAGGTATTTTAGGGCTAGACAGAAGGGGTGTTGAAAACTATCAAATTACACTTGGTGGCGATGGAACAGAAGACGCTCACATTGGTAAGCGTACTGGACCAGGTTTTTCCGCAGACAAGTTAATGGAGGCCATCGAAACAATTATTAACGTTTATTTAAATGATAGAAAAGACCGAAATGAAACATTTCTAAATTTTTATCGTCGTGTTGGTTTAAGTCCATTTAAGTTAGCTATTTATGGATTGCCAGGCACTGCTTATTTTTAAATATTAAAATGACATCACATATTAAAAGATCTGTATTAAAAACCATCACTTGGAGAATTACCGCAAGTTTGGATACATTTGTCATAGCCTGGGTAATAACAGGCGACTGGAAATTGGGTGGATCTATCGCTGGTATTGAAGTTTTGACTAAAATGTTTTTTTATTATTTTCATGAAAGAATTTGGAATAAAATTAAATGGGGTAAAAAGAAATGGTGGTAACCTAAATGCCAAACTTCTATATGTTTTTCATTTTTTTTAAATATTAAAAGGTACGTTATGTCAGAATGGGTAATTATTACAAATAAAGGTTTTAGTAGCGATGAATGGATAGGCCGTTCCGTTATTGAACCGACAAACATTTTGTCAGATAATTTTGGAGAGGAACAATTAAAAAAATCTCATTTGAAGTTAGGAAATGATTTTCAAGTTGAAACACTAAAGTCGTTTCTTCCCTATCTTAATGCAATTTCAATAGAGTTTCCTTCTGAAAAAGATGGTCGAGGTTTTAGTCTTGCCAGACGACTACGACAGCTTGGTTATTTAGGAGTTTTACGAGCAACTGGCCATGTGATGGTTGATCAGTACCGACATGCTACACAGTCAGGTTTTAATCAAATTGCTATTTCATCTAAACTTGCTAAACGAATGCCAGAACCTTACTGGCAACAACAGATAGATGGCTTCACGCCAAGCTATCAAGAAAAATTGCAATCAGGTAGTACCAACTCATATTCATCGAAGAAGAATATTCTGATTAAAGAAGCAAAAAACATTCAAAATTTAAACCTAACTAACACTGGACTTGTTGGGGCAGTTGTTACAAAAGTTATACGTTGGACAGATTGGTCATTTTCCTTTCGTGTCGCACGACCCAAAAATTTTCGTTTTCAATCTGGAGAGTTTGTTATGATTGGTTTGCCTGGAAATAATGGCAAACCTTTATTGCGTGCTTATTCTATTACCAGTCCTAGTTGGGACGATGAGCTTGAGTTTTATTCTATTATAATTCCAAACGGGCCATTGACATCTCAATTGCAGCATATCAGCATGGGAGATACTCTTATTTTAAATCCTAAAGCAACGGGAACTTTATTGTTGGATTCACTGCTTCCAGGTAAAAGGTTGTTTATGTTTGCATCTGGCACAGGTATCGCACCTTTTATTTCGTTGATCAGAGATCCTGAAATCTATGAAAAATTTGAACAAATTATTCTCTCTCATACTTGTCGCGAGGTAAAAGATCTTAATTATGGAAAAAGCATTGTAGAAACTATTAGCAAAGATCCTTTGATTGGTGAATATGCTGACAGGGTGTTTTATTATCCAACGGTAACTAGAGAAACATTTCATACTAAAGGTAGAATAACCGACCTGTTAAAGACAGGACAAATTTTTCAGGACCTGCAACTAACTCCAATTAGCCGTGATACAGATCGTGCTATGATTTGTGGATCCATAGGATTGAATAAAGATATTAAAGCATTCCTGGAGACCTCTGGATTAAAAGAGGGAGCTAGGAACCATCCTGCTGAATTCGTTCAAGAAAAAGCATTTGTGGCGAGCTTGAACCCTATTGGTCTTGGTCGATCATTCTAATTGAGGATAAATTATTCTTAAAAACAATTGAATAACTAGCAAGTAAAGAAATAATAGATATTTTAAAATTAAGATATTCTCTTATTAATCTCATTTATGATATTTTATTCTAGTATTTTGTAATATTATAGATTATTAGTCTATAAAACAATTATTATTTGATTATTTTTAACTTATTTTCCTATAAATCTTTACTTTACTAGAATTATATCCTAAAAGAATAGCCAAGAAGCGCTGATTTAAATCAAATTGCTGGCGCTATATAAATCCTGCTAAAACGACAGTCCATCAGACCACCGTTTTAGCCGGTGGTTTTTTTTTGGGGCCATGTCTCAATAGAAAAATCGTGTTTAAATTTGTGCACCGACACAACGTCGAAGCACCAACTAAAAGAAGGGAAAAAAATGGGGAAAGAAATAAAACATCCAGAAACAATAGCCTTGCATGGAGGGGAATATAGAAGTGACCCAGCAACTACAGCGGTTGCTGTACCAATATATCGAACTACCTCCTTTCAATTTAAAGATACAGATACTGCTGCAAATTTATTTGCATTAAAAGAATTTGGAAACATTTATACAAGAATTATGAATCCAACCTGTGATGCATTAGAAAAAAGAGTAGCGGCACTAGAAGGAGGATTGGCTTCGCTGGCGGTTAGTTCCGGACAGGCAGCTTCAACATTTTCTATACTAAACGTTGCTCAAGCAGGTGATAATTTTATTAGTTCAACTGATCTCTATGGTGGAACGGTAAATTTATTCACGCATACTCTTAAAAAACAAGGTATCGAAGTAAGGTATGCCGATCCTTTGGATCCAAAAAACTTTGAAAAACTAATTGATGACAAAACTAGAGCTATTTATGCTGAGACTTTGCCTAATCCATATTTAAGGCCTTTTCCTATCAAAGAGGTTTCTGATATTGGAAGAAAATATAATATACCTTTAATAATGGATAACACCGCATCGCCCATCATTTGTAAACCAATTGAGCATGGGGCTGCTGTAGTTGTTCATTCTTTAACAAAGTACATAGGAGGTCACGGAACGGTCATTGGTGGAATTATAATTGACGGAGGTAATTTTGATTGGACCGTAAATCCAAAAAGACAACCTTTATTTAATGAACCAGATGCAAGTTATGGTGGTGCGGTATGGGGCAAAGTTGTTCCTGAATTAACAGGAGCGAACGTAGCTTTTGCTGTAAGGGCCAGAGTTGTGTTGCTTCGAGATTTAGGTTCTTGCTTAGCGCCAGATAATGCTTTTCAACATATTCAAGGTTTGGAAACTTTACCACTAAGATTTAAACAACATTGTTTAAATGCAGAAAAAATTGTTAATTTTTTAAAAACGCATGAAAGCGTGGAAAAAGTTATTTACCCAACCCTTTATAAAGGAGAAGTAGCAAATAGAGCAAAAAAATATTTCAAAGGAGGAAATGGTGGTCTTGTTGGGATAGAACTAAAAGGTGGTGTTGAGAGTGGCAAAAAGTTCATAGACTCTCTTAAACTTCATTACCATGTTGCTAACATTGGAGATGCTAGAAGTTTAGCTATTCATCCTGCTACCACAACACACAGTCAGTTAACTGAAAAAGAGTTATTGGCCGCTGGAGTAACACCAGGTTATGTAAGATTATCCGTTGGTATCGAACATCCTGACGACATTATTGCAGATTTAAAGCAAGCTTTAGATGTTTCAGGAAAAGGTTAATTTAAGAAATTAACCTAGAAAAAGGAGGAAGTTTTGTGAAATTAAAGTCAATTTTTTTCCCCCACAATCTTCCTCCTTTTACTATTATTGAGTAAAAAAAATGAGCAAGAACAAATTGAATTTTAGTTTTGAATTTTTCCCGCCAAAAAATAAAGCTGGTGAGGAATCTTTTTGGGGAACTTTTAAAAAATTAGAAACTTTTGATCCTAATTTTGTATCGGTGACTTTTGGGGCTGGAGGTGGCGAAAGGGACAAAACTGATAAATTTGTAAGAAAAATTAATGAAAGGTCAGACATTCCTGTAGTAGGACATCTAACTTGTGTAGGAATGAGTAAGGATGAAATTAATAATATCGCTAAGGGCTGGCTTGATGTTGGCGTAGATAAAATTGTTGCGCTTCGTGGAGATACAAGGGTGCCAGGTGAAAAATACCGCCCTCATCCAAATGGATATGTAAATGCAGCCGACATGATCAGAGGACTTAAGAAAATTGGAAATTTTGAAATTGTGGTTGCGGGTTATCCCGAAAAACATCCGGATTCAGAGAGTTTAGTAGTTGATATTGAAAATTTAAAACAAAAAGTTGATGAAGGAGCTGATAAAATTATAACTCAATTTTTTTTTGAAAAAGAAACCTTTCTTCGATTTCGAGATAGAGCGTTATCTGCTGGAATTAAAATACCAATCATTCCTGGTATTATACCCATAGACAATTACGAAAAAATTTATAAATTCAGTAAAAATTGCGGAACGACTGTTCCTTTATGGATCGAAAAAGAATTTAAAAGTTGTAAGAATATTCCTGAATATTTTAATTTTGTAAGCACAAAAATAATAAGTAATCTTGTACATAATTTACAATCTGAAGGTATTAAGGATTTTCACCTTTATACATTGAACAAAATTAATCTTTCTTTAATTGCCTGTACTCGTTTGTTATATGGAGATTATAGTTTAAAAGAAATGAAAGAAGTGTATAAAAATTAAATTAAACAAAGAAAGAATATGATTAAAGTTGCAACAACAGGATATCCAAGAATTGGACCTAAAAGAGAATTAAAAAAAGCTTTAGAGTTGTTTTGGAAAAACAAAATTTCAGAAAGCGAACTTGAAAAAACCGCAAAAGAATTAAGAAAACAAAATTGGCAAATACAAAAAACAAATGGAGTTGACCTAATCTCTTCAAACGATTTTTCGTTTTACGATCAAGTACTTGATACAATTTGTTTACTAGGCGCAATACCTAAACGATATAAATGGAACGAAGAGAAAGTTTCTTTAAAAACATATTTTGCTATGGCAAGAGGTTCGCAAAATAAAGAACTAGACGTACCAGCTTTGGAGATGACCAAATGGTTCGATACTAATTATCATTATTTAGTTCCAGAATTTTCTGCCGATCAAACTTTTAGGTTAAGTTCCAACAAACCTTTTGATGAATTTAATGAAGCCAAAAGTTTGGGGTATATAACCAAACCAATCATTTTAGGTCCTTTGACTTTTTTATTACTTGGCAAAAGTGATACTCAGGGTTTTAAGACTTTAAATTTACTAGATAAAATACTTCCAATTTATAAAGAAGTAATAGGAAAACTATCTGACTTAGGAGCTGAATGGATACAAATTGATGAACCAATTTTAGTCAAGGATCTTGATGAAGAGGTAATATCAAGAATTAAGCCAACCTTAAACGAACTGAAAAAAGCATCTAAAAATTCGAAAATTTTAATCACAACATATTTTGAAAGTTTAGATAAGAAAATTCATGAAAAACTATCGACTAGCGATGTTGACGCAATTCATTTGGATTTAGTAAGAGGGGCTGAAAATAAAAACTATATTCAAAACGAAAACAAAATCTTGTCCCTGGGCATCATTGACGGAAGAAATATCTGGAAATCTGATTTAAATAGCAAGATTAAATTTCTTCAACAGTCGGCTAAATCTGAAAATGAAATTATTATTTCAACTTCTTGTTCGTTACTATACTGCCCTTATGATTTAGATCTTGAGAAAAAGGTTCCAGAGGAAATTAAACGGTGGCTTTCATTTTCTAAACAAAAATTAAATGAGTTAAATTTAATAAAAACATTTATCAATGAAGGAGATAAAAATATCAAGAAAGAGTTAGAACAGAATAAGCTTGATATCCTAGACAGGCAAAATTCAAAGTTAATTCACGATAGTTCCGTTAAAAAAAGACTAAAAACTATAGATTCTTCAATTACAAAAAGGAAATCTAGTTACTCACAAAGATCAAAAATTCAGCAAGATATATTTAAACTTCCTAAATTTCCAACAACCACAATAGGATCGTTCCCACAAACTCAGGATGTAAGACAAGCAAGAGCAAAATTCAAGAGAGGCGAACTAGACAGCGAAAGTTATAAAAATTTTCTTAAAGATAAGACGATCGATGTAATAAAAAAACAGGAGGAAATTGATATTGACGTGGTCGTGCATGGAGAGTTTGAAAGAAATGATATGGTTGAATATTTTGGTGAACACTTAAAGGGTTTTACTTTTTCATCAAGCGGATGGGTACAAAGCTATGGTTCAAGGTGTGTGAAACCTCCCATTATTTATGGCGATATATCGAGATCTAAGGCAATGACTGTTTATTGGTCAAAATTTGCCCAAGAACAAACCAAAAAAATTGTTAAAGGAATGTTAACAGGACCCATAACCATACTTCAGTGGTCTTTTGTTAGAGATGATCAACCGAGAAAAAATACGACTCAGGAAATAGCTTTTGCTATTAGAGATGAAGTAAAAGATTTGGAACAAAATGGTATTAAGATTATACAAATTGACGAACCGGCCTTAAGAGAAGGACTTCCTCTCAAGAAAGGAAAATGGAAAAATTATTTAGACTGGTCTGTTGAATGTTTTAGGATAGCCTCGAGCGTTGTAAAGGACGAAACACAAATCCATACACACATGTGTTATGGAGAATTTGATGACATCATGGAGTCCATAGCAGCTTTGGAAGCCGATGTAATTTCAATAGAAACTTCTAGATCAAGAATGGAGTTGTTAAAAACTTTTGAAAAATTTAAATATCCAAATGAAATTGGTCCTGGGGTTTTTGACATACATTCTCCACGAGTGCCAAGTACTCAGGAGATGACCAATCTTTTAACGAAAGCAATTAAAAATATTAATAAAGATAAAATTTGGGTAAATCCTGA
>JAGFWA010000036.1 GCA_017640245.1 Pelagibacteraceae bacterium | reverse complement strand
ATCACGAAATATTTCAAAAAAAAAAATATACAATTATTGTTTAAAATTAAAAAATGAAAAATAAATCAATTTATCTATTACTTATTTTATTTATCCTAAGTGGTTGTGTGGGAGCTTCTTCAAAAGGTGTTTTTGGCACAGGAGTTAGCATTGCTTTAGATCCACGATCTTTAGGAACTCAAATTGATGATTCTATTATGGATAAAAACTTGGATACAAGATTATTGTTAATAAATAAAAATTATTTGTTGTCTGTTAAAACTAAAGTTTTAGATGGAAGAATATTTATTACTGGTAAAGTAGAGTATCCAGAAGAAAAATTAAAAATAACAAAACTAGCCTGGGAAACTGAAGGAGTTAGATCTGTTAAAAATGATTTAAAAATTAAGGAGAAATTTAATTTTAAACAATCAGCTAAAGATTTACTTATAACTTCACAATTAAGAACAGCATTAATATTTAACAAACAAATCAAGTCAGCAAATTACAATATAGATACCTATAAAAAGAAAATATATATTTATGGTATTGCTAATTCAGAAGATGAAAGAAAAGAAGTCATCAATGAAGCTAAGCAAATTCTTGATGTTGAAAATGTAGTTGCAAGTATTCTTTTGGTAAAAGATTTAAGAATACAAAAAAACTAATCTTTTTTATAATCAATTACTATAGAAGAATAAGCTGCAACGGAGGCTAAATTTAAAATATCATTAGTAGTTGATCTTAATGGTGCAATTTCTATAGGTAAATTTAATCCAACTAAAAATGGGCCGATAATTTTTGCACCTCCTAAAGTTTTCATGAGTTTTATTGAGATTGCAGCACTATGTATTGCTGGCATGATCAAAACATTGGCATCACCCACAATTTCTGAGAATGGATAAAGTTCTTTATATTTTTCATTTAAAGCTACATCTGGCTGCATTTCTCCATCAAATTTAAAATCAACTGATTTATCTTGTAATATTTCAACAGCATCTCTTATATGCTTGGTTTTTCGGGTTTTTGGTATTCCAAAAGTGGAGTGAGATAAAAAAGCAATTTTAGGATCAAAACCAAATAATTTAACTACTCTTGCAGAAGATATTGCTATTCCTGCAAGTTGTTCGGCATTTGGAAATTCGTGAACAGTTGTATCTGCAATGAATACGGTTCTACCCTTACTAACCATCATATTTAGACCAAAAAGTATTTCACCTGGTCTAGTATCCGCTACACTTCTAATTTTATCTAAAGTTTCAGAATAACGTCTAGTATTGCCGGTCACCATTGCATCTGCATCACCACAGGCAATCATGCAAGCCCCCCAAATTACCCTATCGTTTCTTACTAATCTGTCACAATCTCTTTCTAAAAGTCCTTCGCGTTTGCATCTGTTATAGAGAAATTGAGTATATTTTTCTCTTTTAGTTTTGTCTGTTGAGTTTGTTATTTCTAATTCATAATTTTCATCCAAACCAATTTCGTGCAATCTTTCTTTTGCTCTTTCTTTTTTTGCTACTAAAATTGGAATTCCTAATTTACTACTTTTAAAAGCAATGGCTGCTTTTAAGGTATTTTCGTCTTCTCCTTCAGCAAAAATAACTCTTTTTTGAGTTTTTTTAATCTGAGAATTAATACCTTGCATTATAGATACTGAAGGATCGAGTCTTTGCTTTAATTGATCTTGGTAAACCTCAAAATCTTTAATCTCTTTTCTAGCAACACCACTTTTTATTGCAGCCTGTGCAACCGCTACTGGTATTACGCTAATTAATCTTGGATCAAAAGTTGATGGGATAATATATTCTTTTCCATAGTGTGGCCTTTCTCCTCCCATGGCAGCAACGACTTCATCAGGTACATCCTCTTTTGCAAGTGATGCAATTGCATGAGCTGCTGCAACTTTCATTTCTTCATTAATTTCTTTTGCTCTAACATCAAGTGCACCTCTAAAAATATAAGGGAATCCAATCAAGTTGTTCACCTGATTTGGATAATCAGATCTTCCAGTAGCAACTATTGCGTCAGACCTTACTTCGTCTATTAATTCAGGTTTAATTTCAGGATCAGGATTGGCACAGGCAAATATAATTGGATTTTTTGCCATTGATTTTATCATATCTTGGGTAACAGTATCTTTTGCTGACAATCCCAAAAAAATATCTGCACCTTTTATTACTTCTTTCAGAGTTCTTAATTTTGTCTCAACAGCATGTGCAGATTTAAATTGATCTATATTATCTCTGCCTTTGTAGATCACTCCCTTTCTATCTAACATAACCACATTATTATTTTTTGCTCCAATACTTTTGAATAGATTAACGCACGCTATCGCAGATGCTCCTGCGCCATTGACAACAATTTTGACATCATTAATTTTCTTTTTTGATATATCCAGGGCATTAATCAAAGCGGCAGTTGTTATGACAGCCGTTCCATGCTGGTCATCATGAAAAATTGGAATATTTAATACTTCTTTTAATTTTTGTTCTATTATAAAACAATCTGGAGCAGCAATATCCTCTAAATTTATCCCACCAAAACTATCACCAATGCTTTGTACACATTGAATAATTTCATTTATATTTTTATTATTTATCTCAATATCAATTGCATCTATGTCAGCAAATCTTTTAAATAATACAGCCTTACCCTCCATTACTGGTTTTGAAGCTAACGCCCCCAAATCACCTAATCCTAAAATTGCTGAACCATTACTTATTACGGCTACTAAATTTCCTTTGCTTGTATATTCATAAGCCGCGTCTGGATTTTTTGAGATTGCCTTTACAGGAGCAGCAACTCCAGGAGAATAAGCTAAAGAAAGATCTCTTTTGGTTGTTAGGGGCTTAGAAGATATGATCTCAATTTTGCCAGACTTTCCGCTATTATGAAAGTCCAATGCTTCTTTGTCTGAATAATGATCAATTTTTGATTTTTTTTTCATTTAAGATTGAAAATGTAATATACAATAAACAATGTCACTATCAACGTCTGAAACTATATTTTAAATCTTAAAATATGAACTTGCTATCTTCAACATCGGTTTTTGGTTTTTATACCTTGTTGAGTAGGATTTTGGGGTATTTAAGAGATATTTTAATAGCCGTTTTCCTCGGGACAAGCATTTATGCCGATGCTTTTTTTGTTGCTTTTAGATTGCCCAATACTTTTAGACGACTATTTGCCGAGGGTACTTTCAATGCAGCATTTATTCCAAGTTATGCAGAGGAAAAGTTAAAGAGAGAAGATATAGGTAAAAAATTTGCCGATGATATTTTTAATTTGCTTTTGTTTTTTTTAATTTTTTTAATCGTAATTGTCGAAATATTTACTCCCTTTATGGTTTACCTTATAGCCCCAGGTTTTTATGAAGATCCTGAAAAATTTAGTTTAGCTACCGAATTTACGAGAATCACATTTCCTTTTTTACTATTTGTGAGTCTATCCTCTTTGTTGTCAGGAATATTAAATACAAATAATAAATTTGCAGCCGCCGCAGCCGCACCAATAGTACTTAACATTATATTAATTTCATCCTTGTTACTTTCTTTTTACTTTAATCAAAATGTTGCAAAAAACTTATCTATCGGAGTAACTTTAGCAGGAATATTGCAATTTATAATTTTAGTTATTTTTACAAGAAAGTTTTATTTCCCATCTATCAAATTTATTTTTAAATTTGGAGAAAACATCAAAAATTTTTTTAGAAAATTATTACCAAGTATTTTTTCATCGGGGATAACTCAGATAAACATACTTATTGGAACTATAATTGCATCATTTCAATCTGGAGCAGTATCTTATTTATATTATGCTGATAGAGTTTATCAAATTAATTTGGCTATTGCCGGTATTGCAGTTGGCACAGTAGTTTTGCCCAGTCTTTCAAAAAGTATAAAAATGAATGATCAAAATTCGGTAAACCTTATACAAAATAAATCAATTGAATTATCTTTAGCGCTCTCTTTACCCGCAACATTTGGTCTATTAATAGCATCCAAACAAATAGTAAATTGTTTATTCGGATATGGATCTTTTGATGGCTCGGATATTCTTTATACATCTTTAGCACTGACGTATTTTGCTATAGGCGTTCCAGCTTTTGCATTAGTTAAAGTGTTGTCAAACTTCTATTTTGCACGTGACAATACAAAATTACCGTTTTATATATCTTTAGTAAGCATGATTGTGAACATTGCAATTAGCATTTCTTTATTTAAGAAATACGGTTTTGTAATAATACCCATAGCCACTTCAGTTTCGACTTGGATTGCAGTTTTAATTTATTTTACTCTATTAAGTCGAAGTAAAATTCTTAGTTTTGAAAATAGAACATTATTAAATTTTCTAAAAATTTCATTTGCAACAATGTTAATGTGTTTTTTCCTTTATTTTGGTTTAGATTATTTTGAGGATAAGTTGAGCTATGCTTATAATTTTAAATTAATTTATTTATTAATTGTGGTAGGTTTATCGGCAGTTATATATCTGACTATTACTAATCTTTTGGGAGTATTAAACTTTAAAAGTTATCAATTAAAATGAATAAAAACTTCAAACAAGTAGTTTTTTCAGGAGTTCAGCCTACCGGGAGTTTACATTTAGGAAATTATCTAGGGGCAATAAAAAACTTCGTAGAACTTCAAAAAAAAATGGAGTGCATTTATTGCATAGTTGATCTTCATGCGATAACAGTTTTTCAAAATCCTAAAGAATTAAAAAAAAATATTCTTGAAACGACTGCAGAATTTATAGCTTGCGGCCTTGATTTTAAAAAAAGCATTATATTTAATCAATCTTCTGTTAGCGGACATGCTGAGCTAGCTTGGATTTTTAATTGCATATCAAGGATTGGATGGATGAATCGAATGACTCAATTTAAGGAAAAAGCTGGCTCCAATAAAGAAAATGCCAGTGTAGGATTGTATGTCTATCCCAGTCTAATGGCTGCAGACATACTATTATATAAAGCTACGCACGTTCCTGTGGGAGATGATCAGAAACAACATCTTGAATTAGTAAGAAACATTGCGCAAAAGTTTAATAATGATTTTAAAAGTAGTAATTTTTTTCCAATTCCAGAACCTTTAATACAAAAAAAACTTTCAAGAGTTATGAGTTTGAGAGATGGTAAAAAAAAGATGAGCAAATCAGAGGAATCAGACTATTCCAGAATTAATTTGCAAGATAGTGAAGATGAAATAAGGAAGAAAATTAAAAAGGCAAAAACAGACTCTTCTCCTATCCCAGGAACAATCGAAGAGTTAAAAGATAGACCGGAAGCTCTAAATCTTTTAAGCATTTATTCTTTTGTCATTAATTCTACGATAGAAAAAACTTTAAATACAATGAAGGGAAGAGAATTTTCAAAATTTAAAAATGATTTATCGGATGCTTTAGTTGCCACAATTTGTCCTATTGGAAAAAAAATTAAAAATTTAAAAAACGACCAATCCTATTTACTAAAAATTTTACACGAAGGTACAGAGAGAGCTAACTCTATTGCGGAGAAAAACTTAGATAAAGTTAAAGAAATTATGGGTTTTGTGTTACATTGATAGTGCAAAATTAAAATATTATATGGTAAGATTTATAAAATGATTCATATTGAAAATACCCCAAACCCTAATGCTCTTAAATTTCTATCCGAGAAAAAAATTTCATCGGTCGGAACTCAAGAATTTCAAAAAGCAAATATTAAAAAAATTAATAATTATTTTATAAAAAACTTACTTAATCTAGACGGGGTAGAGCTAGTTTTAGTTTCTGAGAATTTTTTAAGTGTAAAAAAAAATGAAAAGATTAGCTGGGATAGTTTAAAACCTTCAATTATATCTTCCTTAAATGATTATTTTCAAAAAAATGAAGAACCAATACTTTCAGCAATTGGCGAAGCGGAACCTGAACAAAAAATAGAAGATAATAAAATAATAGATCAAATTAACAACATTCTTAATACGAAAATCAGACCTGCTGTTGCCAGGGATGGAGGCGATATTAAATTCATATCTTTTGATAATGGTATCGTGAGAGTTGAATTAAGAGGAAGCTGCTCAGGTTGTCCAAGTTCCTTAATGACTTTAAAGCAGGGAGTTCAGAATTTGCTATGTCATTACGTTAAAGAGGTAAAATCTGTTGAAGCAATATAATTTTGTACATATTGTCGCACGCAATATTATATATTGCAATGCAATATAAAAATGCTTATATAGTTTCTTAAATGAAAAAAAATATTTCATATAGAGACCAGACTTATTAAGTTGTCAAAACTTTATAAAATAGATGAAGTTAAAAATTATATAAGATCAAAAAAAAATTTAACAGTATCACAAATTGAATTAATTCTTCTTAAGAATAAAATTAGATTGCCAGAACAAAGTTATAATAAAAAAAGAATTGCGGAAATAAAATTTAAAGAGCAGGTTATTACCAATATTGTTTTGACCGCATGTCTTTTAGTCTTTGTTATCAGTTTAATTAGCATAAGACCCTATATTAAAACTGTTACAAATGAGATGAAATTTACTTATGTTGCTAAAGAATATAAATCTAATTTTAAATCCAATAAATTTCCCAAGGATCTAAATACACAAGATGATAATAAAAAATTAGAAAATCATGCGGTTAGTTTAGATACACAAATTACTTTAAATTTATTTGAAAATTTAAAATATGATCTCAAAAAGATAAGACAAGGACAACCTGTAAAGCCAATTTATCTATCCCAACTTCCTAAAGATCTTGATCGATTAAAAAATACTAAAAAAAAGAAAGATACTTTTATAAAAATTGTTATGCCCTTAATATTAGATGAAAATAATAAAATTTTAGAAAATAGAAGAAAGCTTTTTAAAATTTTAGGCAAATCAACTAATTCAATGGGAGAAAAACGTTGGCTTAAAAAAAGGTTCAAAGAGTACGGAATAAAGAAGGGAGATATAACTGAGCTTAAAGTAAGAATGGATATAATTCCAGCATCAATAGCAATTGCCCAAGCAGCAATAGAAAGTGGTTGGGGAACATCTAGGTTTGCATTAGAAGGTAATGCAATGTTTGGTCAGTGGACATGGAGTAAAAATGGAATTGAACCAACAGACAAAAGTAAAAATCAAAATCATAAAATTCTTAAATTTTCAATGTTACGTTCATCCGTAAAAGCTTATAAAAATAATTTAAATACTCATAATGGCTATAAAGAATTTAGAGAAAAAAGAGCAGAACTAAGAAAGAATAATAAAAAAATATCTGGATTAAAACTTGTAAGTTATTTGTATAATTATGCGGCAACAGGAAAAGAGTATATTAAAATTTTAAAAGGCCATAGATCAAAATGGACTTACAGATTTTGACGATGCCATTTTAATGAATTCGGGTAAATCTTTACCTGGTAGAGCATCATTAATATTATAAATTTATAGATTTCCCACTACAAATTGAACACCGAGCCATCTCCATTCGCCAGTGTTTTCTCTTAAAGAGCAATTTATTCTTCCTCTTTCAGTAGTAAATTTTCCCTCCAAAAGAATTTTTAACTCATTATTATCAA
This sequence comes from Pelagibacteraceae bacterium, assembly GCA_017640245.1. Taxonomy (GTDB): domain Bacteria; phylum Pseudomonadota; class Alphaproteobacteria; order Pelagibacterales; family Pelagibacteraceae; genus Anoxypelagibacter; species Anoxypelagibacter denitrificans. The sequence goes on along the minus strand of JAGFWA010000036.1, from coordinate 2,510 downwards.
GAAATTCAAGTTTTGACTTCCTCCACTTATTTTCTTCATTTGAATAACAAGTAATGTTTTTAAAATCTGGCCCATCTTTGAAAAAAATAATTTTTACATCTGGAGGATTATTATTGGTATCAAGATATTTTTCTTCTGGAATGATTTTTTGATATGGAAATGGAATAGTTTTTAGTAAACTTTCAAATCTTTTTATTTCTCCGTATTTCTCATTTATAGGAAATCGTGGTAGTTCAAATTTGTCTTTCGTTTTATCCATAACCCCAGAATGTTGACCAAATGCGTATTGAAATCCTAAATTTTGAACAATTTTTTTATAAGAATTTTTGTACTCTCCGAAAGGATAAGCAAAAAAATTTGTTTCATGGTTTAACTTTTCTTTAAAAATTTTTATAGATGTTTGTAAATCTTTTTTTATTTCTTCGTCATTTTTGTCAACCAGATAGGCATGTGAGTGACTATGGTTACCAATATGAACAAAATTAAATTGAGAAATTTCTTTTATTTGAGACCAACTCATATATCCATTAGATCCAACCGTTTCTGTATTAATAAAAATTATAAAAGGTATTTTTTTTTCCTTTAAAATCGGCCAAGCATTTTTATAAAAAGAATAGAATCCATCGTCTATAGTTAGTAAAATTTTTTTACTTAGATTATTTTTTTTTATTGAATCTTCAAATTGTTCATGCGAAATGAATTCAAATTCAGAATTTTCTATTAGATTTATGTGAGATTTAAAATCGTCTAATTTTATATTAGTTGATGGATACTTGTTTTCATCAAAACGATGATACATTATAGAAAGAATTCCATAATCTTTAACAACTGAGGTTGAATTAGATTTCATTGGGATAAAGAAAATTGTAAGGATAAGTATGAATAAAAATTTTTTAGTACTAGACTTCACTGGATTAAGTAAAAATATTGTTTTTAAGTTTAAAGATAAATTTTTTATAAATAAAATAAAGACAGATAGCAATAATAATCAAGAAATAATTGATGATATTTTAAATCTAATTAAAAGAGCAAATATTAAAACAAAGGAAAAATTTGATGTTTTAGTTAATTTAGGTCCTGGTAGCTTTTCTGGAATCAGAATATCTTTGGCAGTGGCCAAAGGTATTAAATTGATTAAAAAAGTAAATTTATTTGGATTTAATTCTTTTATTTTAAATGCAGCTCCATACTTAGAAAAATATGAAACAGTATTTTCTATTCTGAAAGTAAATAAAAAATTTTATTTTTTAAAATATATTAAAGGTAAAAAAAATGATATTTCTCAAATAACTGAATTTCAGAATAAAGAAAAATTAAATGAAAAATCAGTAATAGTCATTTCCAGTGAAATGAAAAATGAGGATATGTTTAAAAATATAGCAGAAAAACACAGAGTAATTGAAGATTTTGATGTTAAAAATAATATTGAAATACTTATTAAAAAAAATTTAATAGAAAATAATTTGATTAAGCCAGTATATTTAGGCTAAATTAAACCTGAAAATTTAAATGAGCAAAATTGAAGACAGGTGCAAGCAAAGGGGTGTTAGACTCACAGATCAAAGAAGATTAATTGCAAAAGTTATGAGTCAGTCCTCAGATCACCCTGATGTTGATGAGTTACATAAAAGAGTAAGCAAAATTGATGAGAAGGTGAGTATTGCTACCGTTTATAGGACAGTAAAACTTTTTGAAGAATCAGGAATTATTGAAAAACATGATTTTAAAGGCGGTAAAGCGAGATACGAACAATCTCCAGACATTCACCACGATCATTTGATTGATGTGAATACTGGCGAAATAGTTGAGTTTGTAGATGAAGAAATTGAAAAATTACAAAATAAAGTTGCTGAAAAACTTGGTTATAAATTAGTAGATCACAGATTAGAATTGTACGGTACAAAAACTAAAAAAAATTAGAATCTTGTCAAAAAATTTTTTTATTAAAACTTTTGGTTGTCAAATGAATGAATACGATAGTAATCGTATTGCTGATTTAGCTAAACAAGCCGGGTATATTAAAACCTCAAATATTAATAATACAGATTGCTATATTCTAAATACTTGTCACATAAGAGAAAAAGCAACTGAAAAAGTCTACCATGATATTGGTCGTCTTAAAAAAAGTTATAGAAATAAAAAAAAACCAATAGTATTAGTTGCAGGTTGTGTAGCTCAAGCCGAAAACGATGAAATGCTTAAAAGAGAACCTTTTATTGACGCTGTTATAGGACCCCAATCATATCATCATCTTCCAAAAATTTTATCGAAACTTAATAGCAAAAATACAAAATTAAATTTTACTGATTTTAATGTTATAGAAAAGTTTGACAAATTAAATACTCTAAAAAATTCAGAATCGAAAGTGTCTTCATTTATAACTGTCCAAGAAGGTTGTGACAAATTTTGTAATTTTTGTGTTGTTCCTTACACAAGGGGTCCTGAACATTCAAGGTCCCCAGAAGAAATAATTGAGGAAGCGAAAGATTTAATTATAAATGGAGCAAAAG
>JAGFWA010000035.1 GCA_017640245.1 Pelagibacteraceae bacterium | reverse complement strand
GTAGATTTATTAAGAAATCTACTTAATTTCTTTTTCTCTTCTTCTGAAACAGTATCAACTTTCTTGCTCACTGTTTTACAGCTTACAATCGTAAGAAAAATCACAATTGCATAAATAAAAAAGAAATTTTTCATAATTCAACTTTTCATAGAATACACGAAAAATTATAAACAAAAATACAACTTTTAATACATAAAAAAAACTTATTATGAAATTTTTTTTAGATTTCATCCAAAGAATCAACTATGTAATTAGTGTGATAATAACTTGCATTTGTTAGTTTATCTTTTGCTGGTTTGTTTTAAGTAATATTCAAAATTAAGAATTAAAAAGAGAGGTAAAATGCTTAATAAATACTTCGAGTATAGGAAAAATAAAACAACTTTTGAAACTGAAGTTGTGGCCGGTGTTACGACATTTTTAACTATGGCTTACATTATGTTTTTAAATCCCTTCATACTTTCTGGTGAGTTTGCAGGTACTGAAAAAGGTTTTTTTGACTTTGGTTTTGTATTCACAGGAACTATTATGGCAACTGCCATTGCATGCTTCATCATGGCGTTCTATGGAAAGACCTGGCCAATAGGTCTTGCGCCCGGCATGGGTATCAATGCATTTGTGGCCTTCGGAGTTGTTGGTGGAATGGGATATACTCCTGCCGAAGCTTTAGCTGCTGTCTTGCTTTCAGGAATATTTTTTTTATTAGTTTCTCTTACACCTATTAGAGCTTGGATCATCAATTCAATTCCAAAGAGCTTAAAATTTGGGATCGGCGCGGGTATCGGTTTATTTCTTGCTATAATTGGGCTGGAAATCATGGGTATCGTTGGGGACCATCCTGTTACTTTAGTAACTCTAGGTAACATTAAACATCCCTTAGTCTTGCTGGGCTGTCTTGCGTTTATTGTGATGATTGTATTAGAAAAAATTAAAGTTAGGGGTAATATTATTATAGGTATATTGGTATTTAGCTTTTTGGCTTGGCTACCAATGTGGGGTTGGACTGGAGCAACAATTGAGGGAGGTAATTCTTTAGCAAAATTCAATGGAATTTTTTCTGCTCCTCCGTCAATGGGTTATTTGTTTGATGCCTTCGAAGGTTTTGGCACTGGAAAAGTTTTTGCTGGAAGCGGAATAACAGTCATATTTACTCTTTTCTTTATTGATTTCTTTGACACGGCTGGGACCTTGACTTCGGTTGCCAACGTTTCTGGAAAAGTTGATAAAAAAGGAAGAGTACAAGACATTGACAAGGCTATGCTTGCTGACAGTGTTGGAACAGTTGCTGGTGCTTTAGTAGGAACCACGACGGTCACAAGTTACGTAGAGTCAGGGGCCGGTGTAAAGGCTGGTGGAAGAACGGGTATGACTTCTTTAGTTATTGGAATACTATTTTTGTTATGTCTAGGCTTTGCTCCATTGGCAACTAGTTTGCCAAAAGAAATAGATGGGGCTGCACTTGTATATGTTGCTATACTCTTTGTAAGAAATATCACTGATATAGATTGGAAAGATATTTCTGAGTCTGCACCTTCGGTTATAGCTATGATCACTATGCCGCTTACCTATAGTATTAGTAATGGTATTGCGCTAGCATTTATATCTTATGCAGCAATCAAAATATTAACCGGTGATGCCGCAAAAACTTCACCAGCAATATGGGTGGTTGCAGTTCTTAGCATAATCAGTTTCTCAGTTTAAATAATTAGTTATACAAAAAAAGGGTTGGATAGTTTTTCTAACCCTTTTTTTTATTTTTATTTTTTAAATCGGATATCGTAACGCTTTCCATTTCCTCAAATGGTTGAACTATCCACGCATCTTCTTTGAGATCTTCAGCTATATAATCACAAGGAAATTTTGAGGCTTTAGGTTTTCTCCAGATAACAGCTGTTTTAATATCTTTAATTTTTCCTTTTAAAGGTTCGTAGTTTTTCAAAAATTTAAGTGCTTCTCTCATTGTGCGCGAACTGTCCAATAAATCATCAACCAAGAGAAGTTTCCCGCCCATATCCTTTACAGTAGTGCTGATCTCTCTAGAAAAAATAATTTCCTCGTTATAAACATCTTCCGTCTTTTCTCCGGTATACGATTTTGCACAAAGGTAGGCGGTATTTTTTTTAAGCACCCTAGAAATTAAATCTGCAGGAATTGCTCCGCCTCGCATAATTGCAACTACCAAATCAATCTGGTAGCCAGACTCAGCAATTTGTAGAATTAATTTTTCGCAGAGCAGGTTGTAATTTGACCAATCGATGTGTAACTTCTTAGCCATAAAAAAGGTTAAATCATTTTAAAGGAGATGTAAATAATGAAAGGTTATTGGCTAAGCGTATACGAAAAAGTTGCAGACCCAGAAATTCAAAAAAAATATGCCGAAAAAGCTACAGTTGCTATAAAAAAATTTGGAGGCATTTTCTTATGCCGCGGAGGGAAAAATCTTTGTCTTGAAGGATCTAAATCACCTAGAACTGTGATTGTCGAATTCTCAAGCTACGAGAATGCAGAAAAATGTTACAACTCTAAGGAATACAAAGAAGCTCTATATGTTTTGAAAGATTCAGCTAAAAGAAATCTTCAGATTGTTGAAGGGGCTTAGTATTGAATAGGATCGTTATCTATTGAGCGCCAAAGATACCAAACTGCAATTGTACACATGGGTGAAAATTTTTTGTGTAATTTTTCTACGAAACTTCTTGGAGCTAAATATTTCTTTTTGTAATTCTTGGATATCGCCTTTTGGAGTCCTAGATCCAAAATAGGCCAAATATTTGGTCTGTTAAAAGTAAACATTAATATCATTTCTGCTGACCATCTTCCAATTTGTTTTAACTGTGAGAGATATTCAATAGCTTCTTCGTCATGCATTTTTTTAATTTTTTTTGGGTCAAATTTTTTACTAAGAATATCATTAGCTAAGCATTTTATGCCTTTGGCTTTCTGTTTGCTTAGTCCGCAAGCCTTTATTTTATTAGTTGATAGCTTTGAAACGATAGAAGGTTTAATCTTTTTTTTGCAAACTTTATTAAACCTCAAAAAAATAGAACTTGCTGCAGCGACACTAATTTGTTGACCGATTATACTTTTACAAAGAGAAAAGAAAACGTCGTTACGAGTTGTTAAATGGCCTTTGTGAGATTTAATTAGCCTGGCCATAACTTTATCTCTTTTGGCTAGATACTTTTTTCCTTTATGCCAATAACTAGGAGGTTTCATTGTTGTCTAGGCATGATAACAGCTTTTTTAAGCTGACGTTCTCTTGTGAAAATAATTAAAGAAGAAACAACAATTAATCCTGCTCCCAATATTGTGTAAAAAGATGGTATTTCTTGAAAAATAAAAAATCCAAAGGCAATTGCGTATATAAGAGCGAGATATTTAAGAGGAGTTGTTAAAGATACTTCTGCAAGTTTGTAAGACTGTGTTAATAATAAATTCGCAACAGAACCAAAAATGCCAATCAAGGCAAGCAAAATAAAATCAATTTTTGTGGGTATTAACCAACCGCCAAAAGGAAATGTCGCTAATCCGACTAATCCACTAACTAAAGTAAAATAAAATGCTATTAACCATACGCTTTCACCATAAAGAGTTAGTTTGCGAATAAGAATACAAACAGCTGCAAAGCCTAAACAAAATATTATGGGAAAAATATAGAAGATGTTTGCAGTTTCAAATCCTGGTCTTGAAATAAAAATTACCCCAACAAAACCTATTATAACCGCTGACCATCTGGTTAATCTAACTTTTTCACTTAAAAAAAATATACTAAACAATGTCACAAAGATTGGACCCGCAAATGTCATAGCCACCGTTTCTGCTAATTCTAAGTTACGCAAAGCAATAAAAATTGAGGCCATAGCGATGGTTCCAAAAAGCGAACGATAAAAATGAAGGCTAATTTTTTGTGTTTTATAAAAATTTTTTAAGCGATTTTTTGGTATTAAAAAAAAAATTGGTATTAAACCAAACAAAGAGCGAAAAAATAAGATTTCGCCCAAAGCATATTCGCCTGTTACTTTGACAAGAACGTCCATTAGCGAAAAGAAAGTGACGCTAATAAGCATATAAAAAAGACCTAAAATATTTTTGCTCATTTTGTCTAATTATTTTATATTGCGAGTACTTTTATTAGTATTATAAAATTATGCAAAAAGCGATAGTTGCGTGCGGATGTTTTTGGCAACCAGAAGAAAAATTTCGTAAAATAAAAGGTGTAACTTCTACAGAAGTTGGTTACTGCGGAGGTAACAACCTAAACGTTTCCTATAAAGAAGTATGTGGAGGGAACACGGGTCATGCGGAAGTTGTTAAACTTCAATTCGATGAAAATATAATTTCCTATAAAAATATAATTAAATTATTTTTTGAATTTCACGACGCAACACAGATAGACGGTCAAGGTTCAAATATCGGAAATAATTATAGAAGTGAAATTTTTTATTTATCTACAAAACAGAAAGAAGCTGCTGAAAAAATAAAAGAAGAAATGAATAAAAAATATAATGGAAAAATTGTAACAAGGATTTCAAAAGAATTAAATTATTGTAAAGCTGAGGACTATCATCAAAAATATTTAAAGAAAAAGGGAATTTTATGAACTTAGTTACAACTGATTGGCTTAAAACTAATTTGAATAAGGTAAAAATATTTGATGCAACTTGGCATATGCCTAATTTAAAACGCGACGCTAGAAAAGAATATTTAGAAAAACATATTCCTGGTGCAATATTTTGGGACCTTGATGAGCACAGTGACAAGGGCTCTCCGTATCCTCATATGCTCCCTAACTCTGATTATTGGACCCAAATGCTGTGGTCTTTTGGAATTAAGAATGATGATCATATTGTAGTTTACGATTTTAGCGATGTTCATAGTGCATGTAGGCTATGGTTCTCCCTTAAATACTTTGGGCATCAAAAAGTTTCAGTTTTAGACGGAGGAATGAAAAAGTGGCTTCTAGACAATAAACCTACGACTAATAAGATAAATAAAATTAAACAAATAAGTAGCTACCAAGTAAGCGAGAATGTTGATTGGATCAAAAATAAAAAACAAATTGATGAAAATATTAAAAATAATTCTTTTGTTTTGGTAGATGCAAGAAGTCGTCAACGTTTTGAGGGAAAAGTGGATGAGCCTCGACCAGAACTACGAAGAGGTTCTGTTCCGGGTTCAAAAAACATCCCGTTCCAAGATTGTATTAATTCTAAAATAAACACGTTTAAAACAAAATCCGAATTGATTAAGGTTTTTAATAAAAATAATATAGATTATTTTAAACCTATTGTTTTTTCCTGTGGTTCTGGAGTTACTGCGTGCGTTTTGGGTATGGCATATTCTCTTATAAGTGATAAAAATGCTATTATTTATGATGGTTCTTGGTCAGAATATGGAAAAAAATAAATGAAAAGATCCAAAAAAGTAACTATAGGAATTATAATATTTTTTATCATCATTGCCAGTGTAATTGGTGGCAGAACGGCAATGGGTATTTATTTTTCTAAGAAGTTTGGAAAGCGCCCACCACCTGGTGTTATTGTTGAAATAGTTTCTAGAAAGAACTTTAATCAAACGATTGAAAGCTATTGTACAGCCTTAAGTAGCAAAACTACTTCCTTTAAAATTAAAAAAAGTGAACTTGTAGAGCCAATAGACTTTGAGGCAAAAGTTAAAAAGGGAGATATAATTGCTAAACTATCATCCAAAACTATTACAGCACCCTTCGAGGGTAGGATTGGTACCCGAGGTATTAGTTCGTCCATTCTAGGAACGGACTCGATAATATTAACTCTAGATGATTCAGAAAAAATATTTTGTGATCTGCAAATTCCAGAGGTTTTCGCGGCTGTTTTAAAAAAAGATCTCAAAGTTAATGCCAAATTTCTAGCTTACAAAGATAAATTGTATAGGGGAATAATTATTTCCAAAGCAAGTAGAGTAGATGCCCAAACACGTTCTATTTTAGCTCGGGCACAAATTAATAATAAAGATCTTGAAATTCTTCCTGGCTCCTTGCTAGATATTGAGCTTTTTTATAATGAAAAAAGTGCCCTTTCGATAGCAGATACTAGCGTTATTTTTGAAGACGATAAAAAATTCGTTTATAAAATTTTAGATGGCAATAAAATTAAAAAAATAGAAGTTGTCACTGGTATTCGAAAAGATGGAAACTTAGAGGTTTTGAAAGGTTTGCAGGAGAGCGATCGGATCGTCAAAGAGGGCTTAGCCCGATTGAGTACCGGAATGACTGTTAAGCCTATAATTAAATAAGATGCATAATTTCTGCCTCCTTAACATAAAGAGACCGGTTTTGAGTTCTGTTTTTTCTTTATTGCTCGTAGTTTTTGGTCTTTACACTTTCTTTCAGATAAGTACTAGAGAACTTCCAAAAAATCTTCAGCCGCCAGTAGTCGAAATCAGAATTAATTATACGGGCGCAAGTCCTTCCATAATTGCATCCGAGATATCAGAACCAATTGAGTTAGCAGTTGGGGGCGCAGAAGGAATTAAATCCATTGATACACTATCTGAAATAGGAAGAAGCACTATAAATATAGAATTTTTTACAAATATTGATGTTGACGATGCTGCAAATGATATAAGGGAGCGTGTAGCAAGGATTATAGATAATTTGCCCGAAGATAGTAAGGCTCCTGAAATTAGAAAGTCTTCCGCAAGTTTTTCTACCAGCATGTGGCTTTCTGTAAGTAGTACTTCTTGGAATTCTCTCGATATTGGAGATTACGTTAAAAGAAATTTAGTTGACGCATTTAGTTCTGTTCCTGGAACCGGTCGTGTAATTGTGGGGGGTGTAAGTAAAAAAGCAGTAAGAGTTTATCTAAGTCCTGTTAAACTCAGTGCAAACGATCTGGATATTGGAGAAGTTGAAAATGCCATAAGAAAAAACAATGTTTCAATACCCGCTGGAACCATTGAGGCTAACAATGTAGATCTTACTCTTGATCTTAGAAAAACCTATACAAATATTAATTCTATTAAAAAACTTCCGATTAAAAAAATTAAGGGAAAAACTATAGCTTTAGGAGATCTTGGAGAAATTAAGTATGGTCCAGTTTCCGAAAAAACTTTATTTAAATCTCAAAGTCCTAATTCAATAAACGAAAATACTATTGGAATCGGTGTTTACGCTCGTACAAATGAAAGTACGGTAACACTTTCAAAGAATATAAGAAAAAAAATTGAAGAAGTAAAAAAAACTCTGCCAGATGGTCTAACATTATCAGTAAGCTTTGATAGAGCAACTTATATTAAAGAAGCCATCAGAATGTGTTACCAGTCAATAACTTTAGCTTTAGTTTTAGTTGTAGGCATAATCTATCTTTTTTTAGGAAATGTTAGGGCAATGATCGTTCCAGCTGTCACTTTGCCTGTGAGTTTGATTGGTGCCGCCTTAGGTCTATGGATTTTTGGCCTTACTATTAATGTTTTTACACTGCTTGCTATTATACTCAGTGTAGCAATAGTCACCGATGACAGCGTCGTGATGACAGAAAGTATTTATCACAGAGTTGAACAGGGAGACACTCCTTTAGCAGCGGCTGCGACGGGAAGTAAAAATGTTATTTTTGCCATTTTATCGACCAGCATTATAATTTTGGCAACTTTCGCCCCTTTATTATTCATTGGGGGCATTAGCGGAACCTTGTTTAGAGAAATGGCAATAACACTTTCAATTACAGTTTTCATAAGTACTTTCACTGCTCTTTCTATTGCGCCAATGTTAGGATCAAAACTATTAAGCAAAAAAAAATCAAAATCAAAAATTGTTTTAAAATTTGAAAAATTATTTAAATCTTTTGAAACTTTTTATTCCGAAACTCTAAGTTACTGGATTCAAAAGCCTAAAACCATTGTTTGGTTCATGGTTTTTGTTATTGCGTTAGCAGCAGTTCTTTTTAAAATTACTCCTAAAACCTTACTTGAAAAAAATCCTGATAGGGGAGTGTATATAGTTTTTGGAAAAACAGATGAATCCTCTTCTTTTGAGTACACGCTTGATAAGGCTGAGAAAGTTGAAAAAAGATTATTACCCCTTTTACAAAAAAAAGAGGAGCCTTATCAAAAATTAATAATGAGAGTACCTGGTTTTGGTAGATCTTCTCAGTCCTATAATTCTTTCATTATAATTGCTTTACTTGATAACTGGAAAGACAGAAAAGAAAGTGCTCAAAAAATTGTAAGAAAAGCTATTGGGCGTATAGTAAGTGTGCCCGGCACGATGGCCTTTCCTTTAACGCCTAATTCTGTTCGGGTAAGTAATTATCAAAAACCAATTGTAGTAACCATGACAGGTTCCTCATATGAAAAACTATATCAATGGCAAAATCTGGTAATGAGTGAATTGAGAAAGAATAAAAATTTAGCCGATATAACCTCTGACTATTCTAGAAATAAACCAGAGGTGCAACTTATAATAGATGAAAATAAGGCCAAGGACTTAGGCTTATCTACACAGTCAATAGGGAAGTCGGTGGAAACTTTATTCTCTGGAAAAACTGTAACGACATTAAATGATTCGGGAAAAGAATATCCTATAATCTTGCAAGCAAACCTAAAAGACAGGAGAAAAACAGAAAGTTTAAGTAAAATATTTGTACGTTCTGAAACTACAGGTAAATTAATATCTCTAGCCAATGTAGTTAGTTTTGAGGAGAGAGGTTCTGCAAAAATATTATCACGCTATCAAAGATCTAAATCAGTGACACTAACTGCTCGCTTAGTTGGTAATTATACTCTCAATGAAGCATTAAATTTTATTGAAAAAACTATTGATGATAAAGCACCAACAGCTGGAATTTTTTACAAAGGAAAATCTCTAGATCTTAAAGAAGCTTCGGGTGAGCTGTTAGTGATTTTTGCTTTAGCTTTGGTAAGTGCCTACCTTGTAATGGCTGGAACTTTTAATGCATGGAGACAACCGTTTGTGGTAATGTTAACAGTGCCTTTGGCTGCCATAGGTGGTTTAATTTTTATTCTCCTATTTAACAGTACAATAAATATTTTTTCACAAATTGCTTTAGTTGTCTTAATAGGAATCGCCACAAAAAATAGTATCCTTATAGTGGATTGGGCTAATCAACTAAGAGTTAAAGGAAGAAGTGTTGAGAATGCAATTGTTGAGTCTTGTAAAAGAAGATTTCGACCGATAATGATGACAAGCCTATCTACCCTCATTGCGATGGTGCCACTAATAGTAGGAAATATTGGCCCGGGCGCTGGTGAAGGAATAAGACTAGCAGTGGGTTGTACAATTTTTGGCGGAATGCTAATTAGTACTTTTCTGACTTTATTTACTACCCCGGTATTTTATTTGCTACTATGCAAAAATTCTAAAAGAATGGATGAAGTCGATATCCAATTGAGCAAAGAATTTAGTAAATAATATATTTTTTTCTATTTAATTGATCTTGGCATAGAGTAAGCTGTTTTCTGTACATCGAAGCGGTATCTCTTACAGATTTAGCAAAAATGATTGCTTTTTTATCCTTGCTATAATTTTTGTAATTCCCCCACCCAAGATAATATGAGAGATACAATCTGTACGCATCATTTTTAGGTATTTTCAGTAATTTATGAGATTTATTTACATACCATCCAATAAAATCTACGGAGTTTTTAAATCTTGCTCTGGTGGCTAATTTGTTTCCAGTTTCCTTTTTATATTGCTCCCAAGTACCTTTAACAGCCTGAGAATAGCCAAAAGAACTTGATTTACGCTTATAAGGAATCACCTTAAACAATTTGTGCCTAGGGGGTTTTGCCAACCAATTAAAATCGCTTTCCTTTTTTACAAATGCTAGCTGAATATAAATCGGAACGCCCCACTTCTCTTCAACCTTCTTGGTATGTTTGTACCACAAGTAACGATCTTCAAAAATTGCACAGCTATTTTTGGTATTTTTGGGAACAGAAGAACAAGCGGTAATAAAGAATAATAAAATTAATAAATAAAAATTTGTTTTTCGAATCACTTAATGATTATAAATCATTTATTTTTTCTTCTCCAATCTTCAGGCATGTCAAATTTGCCAGACCAAATTCCTCGTTTTTCATTCTTGGCTTTTCTTTGAAGAAAGAGATATTTCTTGGAGTATCTTACATAGGCAACAGCATGTCCAAACTCAACCATCTTGCCGTTAATATCACCACAGATTCCTAAGATCCTGCCATATCTATCTAGATTTTTGTAAGTGCATTCTATTTTTTCATTTTTAATTATTTCTTTTAAAAATTTTGTAGATGTTAAGCCACAATTATAAGAATCAGAATTTTTTAAACAAATTTGATTTTTTTCTGGCGCATCAATACCAAAAAGTCTAATTTTTTTTCCATTAATT
>JAGFWA010000034.1 GCA_017640245.1 Pelagibacteraceae bacterium | reverse complement strand
TTTGTGATTCAACGAATGTTTTTAATCTAGGTAGAGCCGGTTCAGAATCCGATGTTAGAGACAGTCTCTTAAAGATAATGTCTTTAAAATCTAAACGTATTGTAGTTACTTCATTCGCATCAAATGTAGCAAGAATGGAAAGTATTTTTTATTGTGCAGAAAAAATAAATCGCGAAATTTCTTTAGTTGGTCGTTCGATGAATCGAATTTTCAAAGCTGCAAGACAGTGCGGATATTTAAAGAATATAAAGGATCCAATTGACCCTAGAGAGGCCAAGAAATTTCCTAGGGAAAAGATTGTCTACCTATGTACCGGTTCTCAAGGAGAACCAATGGGAGCAATGAAAAGAATAATAAAAGGCATTCATCCCGATGTTTTTTTAGAAAAGAATGATGTGATAATTTTTTCATCAAAAATTATTCCAGGAAATGAAAAAAAATTATATTCGTTACATAACGATATTATTAAACAGGATATTGAACTTGTAACCGAAGAAACAGATTTTGTTCATGTTTCTGGTCATCCAAACAGAGAAGATTTAAAAGATATGTATAATTGGGTAAAACCAAATTCAATCATACCGGTACATGGTGAGCACAGACATATGAACGAACATATGAAATTTGCAAAAGAGATGCAGATTCCCCATGCCCTAAGAGTTGAAAATGGAGATATTATAAGAATTTTTCCAGGCGATAATCCTAGCATAATCGATAAAGCTCCATCGGGCAGAATGTATTTAGATGGAAGCGTGGGCGTTGGAGAAGATTCTCAATCAATCAAAGAGAGGAGAAAATTATCGCAAAACGGATATTTAGAAATTACTTTGATTTTAAATAACAGCGGAAAACTTAACAAACCGATAATATCTTACAGAGGCATTCCAGAAAATTTGCTTGATGAAAAAATTATTTTTAAAGTAGAAGATGAAATATTCAACACTTGCAAAATGTTTTCAATGAAGAATAAAAATCAAGAAAAAAATTTAATCGAATCACTAAAACAAAATTGTAGAAGAATAATTAGAGATAAAACTGGAAAAAAACCTTTTACCAATATAAATATAGCAAGGCTGTAATGTTATTATCTAAACTATTTATCCCCATAACAAAAGATTTGCCGGCTGAAGCAAAAATAAAGTCACATCAACTTATGTTGAGAACTGGAATGATTAGACAATCTTCAGCAGGGATCTACTCCTGGTTACCATTGGGTTTTAAAATAATGAAAAAAATTGAAAAAATTGTAAAGGAAGAACAAAATAATATAGGTGCTCAAGAGATGTTGATGCCCACTATACAATCCGCAGATATATGGAAAGAAAGTGGTAGGTATGATGATTATGGAGAAGAAATGCTTAGAATTTCTGATCGTCAGAATAGAGAAATGCTTTATGGCCCAACTAACGAAGAACAAATTACAGAAATTTTTAGATCCTCGATAAAATCATACAAATTATTGCCGCAAATTTTGTATCACATACAGTGGAAATTTAGAGATGAACTAAGACCAAGATTTGGCGTAATGAGATGTAGAGAGTTTTATATGAAAGATGCTTATTCTTTTGATTTGAGTGAAAATGATGCCATTTTATCTTACAATAAAATGTTCTACGCATATTTAAAAACTTTCCAACGTTTGGGTTTAAAATCTATACCAATGAAAGCTGAAACAGGACCAATAGGGGGAGACTTATCACATGAGTTTGTAATTCTAGCTGATACCGGAGAAAGCAAAATCTATACCGATAAAAGAATATTTAATGTTCCAATAGATAAATATAAAAATGATGAAAGCTCTTTAAAAAAAATGAGAAACGATTTCTCTAAATTTTACGCTGTAACCGATAATAAGTTTAAAGCAGAAGATTTTGATAAGAATGTAAGAAAATCAGATCAATTACAAACCAAAGGTATTGAAGTAGGCCATATATTTTATTTTGGAGACAAATATTCTAAATCCATGAATTGTTCCGTTGATAGTAGAGATGGGAAAAAGATTTTCGTCAAAATGGGATCGTATGGTATCGGAGTTTCTAGATTAGTAGCAGCTATAATAGAAGCAAAATATGTAAATGAAAAAATGAAATGGCCAATCTCAGTTTCTCCCTTTGATGTTGTAATAATTCCCGCAATTAATAAAAATGATAAATCAAATATGACTAAAGCTTTAAAAATTTATAAAGAATTAAAGAAAAAAGGAATTGACGTGTTACTTGACGATGCCGATGATAATATTGCAAATAAATTTAAAAAACATGATCTTTTAGGAATACCATTTCAAATTATTGTTGGCTCAAAAGCAACGAAAGATAAATTTGAGTTTAAGGAAATAGATAAAAAATCTCAAATGCTAAACCTAAATAAAATTATCAAACTTTTAAAAAATTAAATTGTTTACTACAATAGAAAAATTAATCACCATAAGAAATTTAAGACCTAGAAAAAAAGAAGGTTTTTTAAAAGTAATTTCAATTTTTTCATTTTTAGGAATTATGCTTGGTGTAGCAATTTTAATTATTGTTATGTCAGTTATGAATGGTTTTAGATCAGAACTAACTCAAAAAATACTAGGTTTTAATTCTCATATTACCATCAAACCGTATAGCGCAAATATTAACGATCAATTTTATTACGATTTACAAAATAAATATAAAGATGCAAAAATTATCAAAACATATAACGGGGAAGCAATTATTTTAATAAAAAATGTTGCAAAAGGAATTTTAATAAGAGGTATTGATCGTAAGGAATTAGATAAATTAGAATTTTTTAAAAAAAATATTATAGACGGTAAATTATCTAATTTTGGAAATGGAAAAATAATTTTAGGAAAGCAGTTGGCAATTGAATTGGATGTAGTGGTGGGAGACGAAATAAATATTATGTCATCATCTTTGGTTTCTACTCCGTTTGGAACAATGCCAAAGCAATCACCATATATAGTTGGAGCAGTTTTTAGTAGTGGTTTGTATGAATTTGATAAAAATGTAGCTTTCTTTAATTTAAACGACTCACTTCCATTTTTTGAAAAAACTATCGATGAAGTTAATTTAGAAATTTTTTTAGACAATCCTTTAAGTGCCGATCTTTATAAAAGAGAAATAGAAAATATGAATGCAAACTTTTATGTGTATTCTTGGTCAGATTTAAATAAATCATTTTTTTCAGCTTTAAAAGTGGAAAGAAATGTAATGTTTTTAATATTAACTCTAATTATTGTCGTGGCCGCTTTTAACATAATATCAGGACTTACAATTCTTATAAAAAATAAAACAAAAGAAATAGCTATTTTGAGATCACTTGGATTAGCAAAAAAATCTATTATCAAATCTTTTTTTTTAACAGGATTTTTAATTGGCTTTTTTGCTACTATTGCCGGCCTAATCTTAGGTATAGTTTTTTCTATATATATTGAAGATATTAGACAATTTATTTCTTTAGTATTTAATCTAGAAATATTTCCAACGGATGTCTATTTTTTAAGTAAAATGCCTAGTGAAATAAGTTTAAAATCCATTTTATCTATTTCCATTTTTTCAATTATTATTACAACTTTGGCTTCTTTTTTTCCCTCTTTGGCAGTAACGAAAATTAAAACCATCGAAGCATTAAAATATGAGTAAAAATTTAATCGAAATAAAAAAGTTAAAAAAAGAATTTAAAAATAATAATTCAGTTGTAAAAGTATTAAATAACGTGAATATAAATATAGAGTCCGGTAAATTAGTAGCGCTAGTTGGACCTTCCGGTTCAGGAAAATCAACCTTCTTACATTTACTTGCTTTATTGGACGAACCCACCCAAGGGAAGATTTTTTTATTTGGAAACTCGATAACAAATATCTCTGAAGACAAAAAAAATAAAATAATTAAGGACTATATTTCTATTATATTTCAAAATAATAATTTATTGTCTGACTTTACCGCCTTAGAAAATGTGGCCATACCCTTAATCATTAGAAATCAAAATTATAAAAATTCTATTGAAAAAGCAAAAAAAGTTTTAGCAAAAGTAAATTTAAGTCATAGGTTAAATTATTTTCCTTCAGATTTATCGGGCGGCGAACAACAGAGAGTTGCAATTGCCAGATCACTGGCTGCAGATACAAAAATTATATTAGCCGATGAACCAACAGGAAATTTAGATTATAAAACTTCTAATGAAGTTTTTTCATATTTTCTAAAATTAAAAGAAAAAAATAAAACAATTTTAATTGCAACTCATAATAGAGAACTTGCTAAGAAAGCCGATTATACTTTAAGCTTAGTCAATGGTAATATAAAAAGAAAGAGTAAATGACCAATGGCAAAGCTAACTTCACAAATTTTAAGGTACATACCCAGTATTCTATTTGCGAAGGTGCTATTAAAATCGAAGATCTCGCAGAATATTGCAAAACAAAAAAAACACCAGCAATTGGACTAAGCGATAACTACAATCTTTGTGGAGCTTTAGAGTTTTCAGAGGAAATCAGCAAGGTAGGAACTCAACCAATTATTGGATCACAAATAAATTTTAAGTATTTTGATACAATTGGAAAAATACCAATTTTTGCAAAAACACAATTAGGCTTTAGTAATTTAACAAAATTATCTTCTAAAAGTTATTTAGAGGTTAATGAAGGTGATCAACCGCATTGCTTAATTGACGATTTACTAAAAAATAATAAGGATCTTATAATTTTAAGTGGTGGAATTGACTCACTTTTTTCAAATTTAGTCAAAAAAAATAAAATTAAACAACTAGAAGAAATTACAGCTAAATTTAAAGAAAATTTTTTAGATTTGTTCTATTTTGAAATTCAGAGACATAACGATATAGGCGAAAAAAACCTTGAAAATGTTTTTATGAATCTATCTGAAAAATTTAAAATACCATTAATAGCATCGCAGGAAATCTTTTATATAGATCAAGATATGTATGAGGCACATGATGCCTTGTTATGTATTGGCGAAAAAACTTATGTTGATGAAAAGAACAGAAAAAAATATACCGACCAACACTATATAAAAACCTCTGAAGAATTAAAAAAACTATACGAAGATATTCCAGAATCTCTTGAAAATAATTATAATTTTCCATTAAGATTTAATTACAAATTAAAAAAATCAAAGCCAAAACTTCCTTCATTAAAAATCTCAAGCGGTTTTACCGAAAATAAAGAGCTTATATTTCAATCAGAAAAAGGTCTTCAAAATAGACTTGAAAATTTTATTTTCAAAAAAAATATAAGTCATGAAAAATCTAAAATAGAAAAGATTTATAAAAATAGATTGTTGCACGAAATAAATATTATTAAAAAAATGGAATATGCTGGTTATTTCTTAATTGTATCTGATTATATTAGATGGGCAAAAAAGAACAATATTCCAGTTGGTCCTGGCAGAGGTTCAGGAGCAGGCTCTTTGGTTGCCTACTCTTTAGATATAACTGATTTAGATCCAATTGAGTTTGGTTTAATTTTTGAACGGTTTTTAAATCCAGATAGAATATCCATGCCTGATTTTGATATTGATTTTTGTGAGGAAAAAAGAGATCTCGTATTTAAATATTTAAAGTCAAAATATAAGGGCGGAGTAGCTCACATAATTACTTTTGGAAAACTCAAAACCAGAATGGCTTTAAGAGATATTGGTAGAGTTATAGGCCTATCTTATGGACATGTTGATAAAATTTGTAAAATGATTCCTTTTGATCCATCAAGACCATTAAATCTTCAAGAATCTATTGCTAGAGAACCTAGAATAAAAGAAGAAGAAAAAAATAATTTGAAAGTTAAAAAATTAATCGAACTTTCATTAAAACTTGAGGGTTTAAATAGAAATCTAGCCACTCATGCCGCTGGAGTAGTTATAGCTGGAGAAAAATTATCAGAGCAAGTTCCGTTATATCAAGATAGCAACTCTGATTTACTACTACCCTCTACTCAATTTGATATGCATTCATCCGAAAATGCTGGTTTAGTGAAATTTGATTTATTGGGGTTAAAAACTTTAACGGTAATTTTTAAAACAATTAAAATGTTAGAGGCTAAAAAAGTTAAATTAGATATCACTAAAATTCCACTAGATGATAAAAATATTTTTGAATTATTATCAACTGGAGAAACTACAGGTTTATTTCAATTGGAAAGTTCAGGTGTAAGACTTGCTTTAAAGCAAATGCGTCCAAATAAGTTTGAAGATATAATTGCATTAGTAGCCTTATATAGACCAGGGCCAATGAATAATATTTCAATTTATAATGATTGTAAAAATGGATTAAAAAAACCTGATTATATTCACGAAAGTCTAGAAAAAATTCTAAAACCAACTTATGGAATAATTATTTATCAGGAACAGGTTATGCAAATAGCTCAAGTTTTAGCAGGTTTTACAGCCGGAGAAGCAGATGTCTTGAGAAGAGCCATGGGTAAAAAGAAGAGAAAAGAATTAGAAAAACAGAGAGAAAGATTTATAAGTGGTGCTGTAAACAATGGGATAGGTAAAGATATTGCTTCATTTATTTTCCAAAAAATTGAACCATTTGCACAATATGGCTTTAACAAAAGTCACGCAGCAGCATATGCTATGATTGCCTATCAAACAGCATATTTAAAATATTATCATAAAGAAAATTTTATGGCTGCTACAATGTCATCAGAGCTATCCAGCACAGATAGACTAAGAGAGTTCGTTGAAGAACTAAAAAGACTTAATATAGAAATTGTTAGACCTAATATAAATAAATGTTTTGCAGATTTTAAAGCCGAACATAATAAAATTTATTATGCATTATCAGGAATTAAAAGTGTTGGCTATGAAGCAATATCAAATATTATTCGAGAAAGAGAAAAGAACGGAACATTTAAATCTTTGGATGATTTTATAAATAGAGCAGGCCCCAAAGATATTAATAAATTGCAATTAGAAGGTTTAGTCAAGGCAGGTGCATTTGATGAACTTGAAACAAACAGAAGCTCTTTATTAAATTCAATTCCAAGGTTGATACAAATGAACAAAAGTATTTTTGACGAAAAAAATAGCAATCAAAGCAATCTTTTTTTAGAAAATTCTAATGAAAAAACTGTAATTTTTAACTTAGAAAAAACCCAACAATGGTCAAACAATGAATTGTTGATGAATGAGTTTCATTCAATAGGATTTTACATGTCAGATCATCCTCTAAAAATCTATAAAGACTATTTTAATAAGTTAAAAGTTGTCTCTTTTAAGGATTTTGTTAATGGTTCAGAAAATAGTGCTCTTGTGGCAGGAACTATCATGTCTATACAAGAAAAAAAAAGTGCAAAAGGAACACCTTTCGCAATAGTTAAGTTTAGCGATCTTAAAAGTGAATTTGAATTATTCTTATTTTCAGATCTGCTAATTACAAACAGAGATAAGTTAAAGATGGCAAATTCTTTTATACTTACTTTGCAAAAGGATAATTCTAGCAATAGCGCGATTACGAGAAGAATAAACATTAGAAATATAAATAGCTTAAGCAATTTTACCGACAAAACCTTCGAGGGAGTAACTATAGAGGTTAACGGAAAGTCAGATTTAAATGAATTACGAAACATTCTTAAGGAAAATGGAATTACAAAAATTCAAATCAAAGTTCGTAAAAAATCGAAAATCTATACATTTTCTTTAAAAAATACTAGAAAATTTAGTTTAAGCACTTTTAACCATATTAAAAATAAAGAATATGTAAAAAAAATAAGTTTTTAACAACTTGATTTTTTTTGCAATAAACTATAAGTACTTTATAAATTTCGCACACAGCAAAAGAGCGAAGGCTCACCGGTCCGAAAGGAAAGCTGTGGAGGATGAACCGGAAAAATTATGAATATACCAAATATATCGATAAAACAATTATTAGAAGCAGGCGTTCACCTAGGTCACAAGACTTTAAGATGGAATCCAAAAATGGAGAAATTTATTTTTGGAGAAAAAAATTCTATTCACATCATTGATTTAACTAAAACAGTATCTCTCATTAAAAATGCAATGAAAGAGGTTCATAAATGTATTTCTGTTGGAGGAAAAATTTTGATTGTATCAACAAAAAAACAAGCTACAGAAACGGTTTTAAAATTAGCAGAAGAAACAGATCAATTTTACGTAAATTATAGATGGCTTGGAGGAATGTTGACCAATTGGAAAACTATTCAAAATTCGATAAAAAGATTAAAAAAATTAGATGAAAATTTATCAAAAGAAGATAGTGGTTTTACCAAAAAAGAGTTGTTAAAATTAGGTAAAGAGAGAGATAAATTAAAAAGATCATTAGGAGGAATTTCACAAATGAAAAAAATTCCTGAAATGCTTTTTATTATTGATACCAATATAGAGTCCATAGCAGTAAAAGAAGCTGTTAAATTAAAAATTCCAATAGCTGCAGTTTTAGATACAAATTCGGATCCAACAAATATCACTTTTCCAATTCCAGGTAACGATGATGCAAGAAGATCAATCAATCTTTATTGTGAGCTTTTGAGGGATACTATTTTGGATGCTAAGAAATACATTGCAAAAAAACAAGTACAAGTAAATGAAAAAAAAGATGAAGTAAAAGGTGATAAAAAGATTGACGAAAAAGTGAAAAATATTTCAAAAAAAAATAAGTCATAAATTTTATTTCGGTAGACAAATGTCTAATAAACAAAACTTAGAAAATATCAAAAAACTTCGAGAAATAACCGGAGTGGGTTTTAAAGATTGTAAATTAGCCATTGATGAAAATAACGGGGACATAAATAAGTCTATAGAGTATTTAAGAAAAAAAGGCATCGCTAAAGCCTCTAAAAAAATGAGCCGTATAGCTGCGGATGGACTCGTTTTAATTTATGAAAAAAACGGCATGATTTCAGCGATTGAAATAAATAGCGAAACAGATTTTGTAGCAAAAAACAAAGAATTCATCACATTCTGCAAAGAAATTTCGGAGATCAATTTTAAAACACGAGGAGATATTAAAAAAATTAAGTCTTCAATTATGAAAAATAAAAAAACAGCGGAAGAAACACTTATTGCACTAATTTCAAAAATAGGTGAAAAAATTACCTTAAGGAGAAGTAAATTTTTTGACAATAAAGGAACTAATTTTAGCTATGTTCATAATTCATTAGAAAAAAATATTGGCAAAGTTGTTTCGGTGGTTAAGTTGGAAAAAAATGAAAAAATTGATCTAAAAGAAATTGGCAGTAAATTAGCAATGCACATAGCCGCCTCATCTCCAATTGCGATTGATGAAAATGAAATTGGCCAAGACATTTTAAATAAAGAACTTGAAATTATTAGGGAAGAGGTGAAAAATAGCGGAAAAAAAGGAGAAATGATTGAAAAAATTGCCAATGGAAAACTTAAAAAATTTGTTTCAGACAATACTTTATTAAATCAAATTTGGATAATGGACACTAAAAAAAAGGTAAAAGAAGTATTAAAATCATGTTCGGGCGAAGAAGAGATAAAAGTGTTAGATTTTGTTAGATTTAAAGTTGGTGAAGGGGTCTAATTATTTATGAGTGCAACTTTTAATAAAAATGAAATCTCCCAAAAGATGAATAAAACAATTATGTCTTTTAAAAAAGATCTAGGAACTTTAAGGACGGGTAGAGCCAATCCAGCCATGTTCGATTTAATTAGAGTAGAAGTATATGGACAGAAAATGCCGCTTAACCAACTTGCAACAATTACCATACCAGAACCTAGAACCATTTCTATTCAAGTTTGGGATAAATCTAATGTGAATTTGGTTGATAGCGAAATTAAAAAATCAAATCTTGGTGTTAATCCTCAAATTGATGGACAAATATTAAGAGTTCGAATACCAGAACTTACTGAGGAAAGAAGAGTAGAGTTAACGAAAGTATTAAAAAACTTAGGTGAAAAAAGTAAAGTTTCTATTAGGAATATAAGAAGAGAAGCGAACGATACTGTAAAGAAATTACTAAAAGAAAAAAAAATTAGTGAAGATGAAAGTAAAAATTACGAGAAAGAAATCCAGGAAAATACCGATGAGAATATTAATAAAATAGAAAAAATATTAACTGAAAAAGAAAAAGAAATTCTTAAGCTATGAACAAAATTAACCATGTCGCCATTATTATGGATGGCAATGGTAGATGGGGTAAAAAGAAAAGGAAGTCAAGGAATTTTGGTCACTTAAACGGGATAAAAATAATTGAAAAACTTGTAAAAGATTCAATAAAGATTAAAATTCCAATTTTAACATTCTATGTATTCTCTACCGAAAATTGGAAAAGACCAAAAAGTGAAATAAATTTTCTATTTAAATTAATAGATTATTACTTTGTTAAAGAAATTGATCGTATCGTTAAAAACAATATAAAAATAAATATTATTGGTAGCATTAAGAATTTACCAAAAAAAATAAAAAATCG
>JAGFWA010000033.1 GCA_017640245.1 Pelagibacteraceae bacterium | reverse complement strand
TCACTTGCCTTTGTTGTTACAAGATCCATATACGAAGATATTTTCTTTGTCGTCCAATTTGAAAACTCTTGTTCTAACAAAGGAAACAGGGGAGCAATATCTTTATTTTTATACCGAGCAACCTGCAATCCACCCCAGGTATAACTCATTTTCGCATTGCCATTTGTAAGCATCTGTAATTTATACCCATTTTTCTTGCTAGAACATTTGATTTAAATCAATTGTATAAAAGAATTGATCTATGTTAAAACTATCCATTATGGCCGTTGAATTAAAAAGAGATAATGTGCGTTGTGAACTAGCAAAGGGTGATGATCTAGGGCATACCAGATGCGCACTATGTGGAATACGACCTTATTCTTTTTGCCGTTGTTTAAATGAGGATGAACTTAAAGTTTTTTCTAAGATTTCATCAGAAAGAATGTTTTCTGATAAGCAAAATATTTTTTTGCAGCAAGAGAAGTCAAAAAATTTATATAATATTACCGAAGGTAATATAAAAATTTATCAACTATTAACAGACGGAAGACTTCAGATTATAGGCTTTCTTTATCCTGGAGATTTTTTTGGTTCTTACCGACAAGGAAAATATAACTATTCAGCTCAGGCTATAGGAAATGTTAAAGTCTGTGTATTTAACGAAACTACTTTAAATAAACATCTAGAGAAAAATCCAAAATTATCAAGAGAATTATTAAATATAACCGCAAACGAATTAACTCTTGCTCAGGACAGAATCAGAGTGCTTGGAAAACTGACGGCTACCGAACGAATGGCTAATTTTATTTTAAATATTTCAGATCAGAGGGCCAGAATTAAATGGCAGGATAATCCTGTGAGTTTGCCAATGAACAGGCAAGATATTGCTGATTATTTAGGTCTTACTATTGCAACGGTTAGTCGTGAGATCACGCGATTAAAAACCTCCAACATCATCAAAGTTCTTAGCGCAAGTCAAATTTACATCAACGATAGGACGAAATTGTCTTTACTTTGTACCTAAATCAATTGTAGCATTTCAATCTAAGGTTCTGATTTTTTTTTGTTCTAAATCAATAACAAAACTTTTTGTTCTAAATCAATAAGAAATTTTTCTGTAATTATAGTTTGTAACTATGACTCCACAAATTTATTTTGCGGCCACGTATGTTCCTTTTGTTGCGTTACAAGGAATGTCAATTGTCAAAGGAGGTAAAACAGGGAAGACGCTAAGAAATGTTTCATATCTCTTTGGTTTGGCAGCTATATTTTCATATGTAATGTTTATAGAAAAAATACTTTAAACAAGTCACTCGGTAAAAAGTTTTTTTATTTTTTATTAGTAATTTTTGGTTTTAGTGATTATACTTGTGTTGACGTGAATTTACTCGATGAGCTTAAAAAGAAGCACAAAGAATTAGAAGCCGCAGTAAAGAAATTAAAGAAAAAAAGATTAAACGATCGCACCTCTGCTTCTTGGACAAATTTAAGAGAGTTAAAGAAATTTAAATTACAAATTAAAGACAAGATCATAAATTTAAAGAAAAAAATAGGAGGATAAATGTCTGTTCGTTCGTTAGCGTTAACGGCTGGTATATTTGGTGCCTGTACTATGTTTTTTTTAGCATGGTGGTTAATATTAATCGGTAATGCAGAAGGCCCCCCAACTCTGCTTGAGAGAGTGTATATAGGTTATAGCTTTACTCCAAAAGGAAGCATTATAGGTGCTGTATGGGGTTTTGTTGACTGGGGAATTGCAGGCGCTATTTTTGCTTGGTTATATAATTTGATTAACAAGTAAAGAAGATTGAAAATCTAATCTAAAATTTTTTGACTAACATCTGGTCACTTTTGTCTCAGTTTTGATAGCTAATTTTAACTAATAACATTTGATCTATATCAAAAGAATATTTGATCTATATCAAATGAATAAGTTTTTCTTTGTGTACTGTCTTTTACATGTTTCCTTTTTTCTATTCTTTATCCGGTAAAAAAAATATTTCTATAACAATTTTTTCTATTATTTTTTGCCTAATTTCGATTGAATATGTTGGTTCAGCAGAAAAGGGAGAAGAAATTTTTCAAAGTAATTGTGCCGGTTGTCATACCATCGGCAAAGGAACCTTGGTGGGGCCTGATTTATCTGGAGTAACCTTACGTAGAGAAGAGAACTGGCTCATAAGGCAAATCAAAGATCCAGACGGATTGATTGCTGAAAAAGATCCAGCTGCATTGAAACTTTTAAAAGATTTCAACATGCCAATGGTGGCGCTTGGTTTAAGCGATACCGAGATAGCGGCAATAATTTCATATTTAAAAAATATTGATAAAAATAAAAATACTGATCAAGGGAAAACCTCAACAACCGATCTTCCTTCTCGGTATATACCTACGGTACTTATAAGCATATTAATACTCATTGCCTTAACATTGATAGCACTCATAGCAGGAAGAAAAAAAGTTAAATGATTTTAAAAGAAAAGGAAATATTATGAAAAATGGTGCCAACGGTAAAGACAGTAGCAAATGGTTTCATGTAAGCGAAGACTCTCGATCTTGGGAGGAATTTTATAGAAAGCGTTGGAACTATGACTACAGCGTGCGAACAGGTCATGGTGTTAACTGTGGCATGGCTTGTAGTTGGGAGGTTTTTGTAAAAGACGGACTAATTTGTTGGGAACTTCAAAAAACTGATTACCCACAGATTGATCCTGATATTCCCAATATTGAACCAAGAGGTTGTCAAAGAGGCATTAGTGCTTCCTGGTATCCTTACAGTCCTTTAAGACCTAAGTATCCATACGTACGTAAAGTGCTATGGGATTTTTATGCCGAAGAACGAAAAAATGGTAAAGATCCAGTAGAAGCTTACGCAAGTATCGTTGAAGACGAAGAAAGATCAAAGAAATATAAATCAGCAAGAGGCAAATCAGGTTGGAAAAGAGTTAGTTGGGACGAGTCAACCGAGCTAGTTGCGGCAGCCCAAATTTACACTATTAAAAAATATGGAGCCGATCATATGGCAAACTTTTCACCTATTCCAGCTATGAGCTTACTCAGTTTTATTTCGGGCCATCGGTATAATAATTTATTAGGTGGAATTTATTGCAGTTATTATGAATGGTATCATGACCTTCCACATAATTCTCCAAGTATGTTTGGTGATCAAACAGAAAATTGTGAAAGCTCAGACTGGTACCTTGGTACCTATTGGATAGTAGCCGGTTCAAACATAAATATGACCCGAACTGCTGATGCTCATTTTGTTTCTGAAGCAAAATACAGAGGTTCAAAAATAGTAGTAATGTCTCCCAACTATTCGGATGTAACGAAATATGCGGATACATGGGTTCCGGTTGTTCCTGGTAGCGATGGAGCATTCTTAATGGCATGCATCCACGTCATTCTAAAAGAATTTTATGTTGATAAAGAAACACCATACTTTACCGATTACGTAAAGCAATACACCAATCTACCTTTCCTTGTTGTTTTAGAAGAAGACGGAGACAAATACCAGATGGGAAGATTTGTTAGAGCATCCGATATTGAAGAATATAGCAAAGAAGAGAATGCTGATTGGAAACTTATTATGACCGATAAAGAAGGAGAACTACATATACCTACTGGCTCTATTGGTTTCAGATGGGAGAAAGAACCTACAGGAAATTGGAATCTTCAACTAAAAAACGCAGTTACTAAAAAAGAATTTGATCCACTTTTAACTTTACTAAAAAATGATGAAGAAAAAGCAATGGTCTCATTCAGCGACTTTACTGAAACTTTTAATATAAATATAGGCAAGACAAATGGCAAAGGCAATAAAGCAAAAGAAATTTTACGTGAAGTTCCAGCAAAAAAAATTAAAACAAAAGATGGAAAAGAACTACTTGTAACAACTGCTTTTGATCTTACAATGGCACAAGCAGGTGTATCAAGAGGATTAAACGGAGATTATCCTAAAGATTATAACGATCCAAAACCTTACACTCCAGCATGGCAAGAATCTCAAACAGGCGTGAGCAAAGATCTTGCTATTCAGATAGGAAGAGAATTTGCAGAAAATGCTGCAAAGACAAAAGGGAAATCCATGTTCATAACTGGACCGGGTGTACAACACTTTTATCATGGAGCTTCTTTGTATTACCGAAATATGGCAGTAATGACAGCTCTGTGTGGTTGCAACGGAGTTAATGGTGGTAATTTTAATCATTATGTTGGTACACAGCATACTCGTTTAAATGCTGCATTTGTTAATATGAGTGGAGCTCTTGACTGGCAGAGACCTCCACGACTAATGAATAGTACCTCTTTATGGTATTTTCAAACTGGTCAATGGAGATATGATGGTATGTCGCTCGATACACAATGGGCTACGGGAGCTAAAAAACTTCCAAAATTCAATACTCCTGCAGATATGAACTCTCTTGCAGTTAGGCTAGGGTGGTTACCTTCATTTCCTCAAGTTGATAAAAAAAATCCGATTAAACTTTATAAAGAAGCAATTGATGCAGGATGCAAAAATGACGATGAAGTAAAAGAATGGGTTGTGAAACAATTTAAGGAAAACAAATTGAATTTTGCAATTAACGATATAGATGCTCCAGAAAATCGATTGAAAATGCTTACAGTATATCGTGGCAATCTTATTGGATGTAGTATGAGAGGATCTGAATTATCACTCAAACACTTCCTTGGAACACATAATAATGTTATGTGGGACAAAGAGCCCGCAAAAGACTTAGTTAAAGAAATCAAATGGCACGAAGAATCTCCAATTGGAAAATTAGATTTTTTAGTAAACCTAAATATAAGAATGGACTCTACCGCATTATATTCAGATGTAATTCTACCAGCTGCCTTTTGGTATGAAAAATACGATGTTACTTTCGGAGATATGCATGCTTATGTTCATCCTTTAACACCAGCAACACAACCACCATGGGAAGCTAAACATGATTGGGAAGCGTTTAAAATTATTGCTAAAAAATTTTCTGAAATGGCAAAAAAACATTTCCCTGAACCTGTAAAAGAGATTGTGTTCAATTCTACATGGATGGATACTCCTGGTCAACTTGCTCAACCATTAGGAGAGATTAAAGATTGGAAAAATGGTGATACAGAACCTGTTTCAGGAAAAACTTTCCCTAGTGTAAATATTGTTGAAAGAGATTATACAAAAATTTATGATAAATTAGTTTCTCTTGGTCCACTTGTTAGTAAACCCAAAGGTTATGGTTCTAAAGGTCAATATACAGATTTAACACCTATTGTTGAGGAAGAACTTAAACATAACGAAGCCTTAGATGTAAAAAATGATCGTGTATACTTTGAAAAACCGGAACAATTTTGTGAACTCTTGCTTCAAATTTCTCCAGAATTAAACGGAAGATTGTCGTGGCTTTTTTTCAAAGAAATGGAAAAAAAAGTAGGGCTTCCGCTTGCAGATATGGTTGAAGTAGTTAAAGGCAGAAAAGTTCATTATAAAGATATCATTTCACAACCCAGAAGAATCCATACAACGCCACAGTGGAGCGCTGTGTTGCACGATAATAATGGAAAACAAAGAACTTTCGGCCCTTTTACAATGAATGTAGAAAGATTAAAGCCTTGGCACACACTTTCAGGAAGACAGGAAATTTATTATGACCATCGAGGAATAAGGGAATTAGGAGAAGGCTTGCCTACCAACAAGCCACCAATAGATATGGTGGCCGTCGGAGATATCAATTTAGATAAAGCTGGTCCAAAATCAAAAGTTTTTCGATTTATTACACCTCATGGTAAATGGCAGATACACAGTTCTTTTAGAGACCACTGGCCAATGTTGCATATGTCTCGAGGAGGTCCAACAGTCTGGTTAAATCCAGATGATGCAAAAGGTATCGATGTTAACGATAACGATTGGGTGGAAATGTTCTGCGAAAATGGAATCGAAGTAGTAAGAGCAGTGGTAAGTCACCAAGTGCCAAGAAATATGGCTATCTGTTATCATCAAGTTGAGAGACATGTAAATGTTCCATTCTCACCCCTTGCAAAAAAGAATAAATTTTCAGGACTACGAGGTGGAAATAATAATGCTAGTACTCGAATTTTAATGAATCCAGCTACCATGATTGGAGGATATGCTCAATTTTCTTATTACACCAATTATTGGGGACCAAGTCCATCAGAACGAGATCATGGAGTAATCATCCGTAAGATGCCTCTTGGAAAAGAAAAGAAACCAATTTATCAGGAAAAAGATTTAGATAAGGTTCCAACAGGAGAAAGAGAATGAAAATAAAAGCACAGCTAAGTATGTCATTCAATCTGGAAAAATGTATTGGATGCAACACCTGTACAGTTGCTTGTAAAAATGTATGGACAAACAGAAAAGGAACAGAATACATGTGGTGGAACAATGTCGAAACCAAACCTGGTATTGGCTATCCGAAACAGTGGGAAAAACAGGATTTGTGGAAAGGTGGATGGGTAAAGGACGGCGATAAATTAAAACTTCGATATGGAAGCAAGGCCTATATGCTTTCCAATCTTTTTTACAATCCACACACACCTGAAATGAAAGATTACTATGGCAAAAATGATGTGTATTCTTTCAATTACAAAGATCTACATGCATCAGAAAGCAGCAAACAACAACCAGTTGCGAGACCAAAATCTATGGTTACTGGAAAAGAAGATGTTTCAATTGATTGGGGCGTAAACTGGGAAGATAACGCTGGAGGCGCTCATATTACCGGTAAACAGGATATAAATTTTAAAGACATGAATGAAGGAGAAATTGACGCAACTCTCAAATTTAGGGATGTTTTTTATTTTTATCTTCCTAGAATTTGTAATCATTGTGTCAATCCCGGCTGTGTATCTGCTTGCCCATCTGGAGCCGCATATAAAAGAGAAGAAGACGGCATTGTTCTTATCGATCAAGATAGATGCCGTAATTGGCGTTATTGCATTTCCTCATGCCCTTATAAAAAAGTCTACTACAATTGGACTAGTGGAAAGATGGAAAAATGTATTCTTTGTTATCCAAGAATTGAATCTGGCCTGCCACCAGTTTGTTTCCATTCATGTGTAGGAAAAATTCGTTCATTTGGAGTAATTTTTTATGATATGGATCGAATAAAAGAAGCTGCTTTGGCTGATGATGAAAATCTTGTTGAAGAACAAAGAAAAGTAATTCTAGATCCTTTTGATTCAAAAGTAATTGAAGAAGCTAAAAAAGAAGGTATCAGTGATGATTGGATTGATGCGGCTCAACGTTCACCTGTTTATAAGTTAGCTAAAAAATGGGAATTAGCATTACCACTTCACCCTGAATTTAGAACGATGCCAAGTTTGTTTTATATTCCACCTTTAGCTCCTATTCTTACTAGTGCTGGAAAAAACTCTCCTTCAACCGAAGATATTTTTGATATGGAAAAACCATCAACAGGACCCCTACTCAGTCTTGATGAGTTGGATAAGTTCCGTGTTCCTCTTAAATATCTTGCAAATATGTTTGGAGCTGGAAACGAAGAAGTAGTTAAGAAGTCACTTTTACGTCAGCTTGCAATTAGACATTATCAAAGAAGTATAAGAGTAGATAAAAAACCTGATCCTAAAGTACTTGATAAAGTGGGATTGAGCGAAAAAGATGCACAAGAAATTGTCCGAGCATTGTCGCATGCATTCTTAAATGAACGTTTTGTTGTTCCTACGAAAAAAAGTGAAAGAGAAAATATTGATCCTTATACAGAGCGTGGTTTTGCAGGTTTTGACCATATGACTCCATGGTCGCCTATGAAGAGGTAAAAAAATTATGAGCAGTACAGAATCTAAATTAAAACAACATATGGAAAGCAATCAAATATTAAAAGATGTTTATAGCCTCATGGCTGAACTGTGGTGCAGTCCATCCGAAATGAACGCAAAAAAGGATGAAATTAAGAAAGATACCAAAGGTGTAATTAAAAAATTAGAGAATATAAATAAAGAAAGCGCAATGTTGTTACGCAAGTTTCTTGAAGAAAATACTATATCCGACGAAAGTTATATAGATTTATTCGAATTGGATCCTCAATGTGCCTTATATCTTGGAAGTCATAAATATGATGAACCCAAGATGTGTGCCAATGCCGCCGTTTCTGACAGAAATAAATACATGATAGAACTTAAAGCAATATATAAACATTTTAGAAAAATACCGGATGAGAAAGAGTTGCCGGACTATCTTCCTTTAATGATAGATTTTCTTTCTTTGACGATTGAATTGAAAGACGATTCAGTAAGAGGTAAATTTATTAAGGAATATTTGTTACCGTTTCTGCCTCTAATCCATTCCAAACTAAAAGAATTAAAAACGCCATACGTTTATCTTATTGATGCTTTAGACAAAATTATAAACATTGATTTAAAAACAAATCCAATGTTAAAAAAATCAGAACAAAAGATGGAAGAAAGTCATGTGGGATAATTTTTTTTTCATCGGATTGCCTTATATTGCCATCCTAATGTTTGTGGGGGGTATAGTTTATCGTAGCCTTAGCGGTATCATGAGCAGATATAGAGCCAAGTGGGACCTAAGTGTTCGCGGCGATTATCTATGGACAACTCGCTCTACTGGATTTTTTGGTCGTGCTTCTATAGGCCCTGCATCTTTATGTTTACATTGGGGATTAATCATATTGTTTATTTCGCATCTGGTAGGATTTATAGGAGGATCGTACAATTTCGGTAGCTGGATTGAATTTTTCAAATGGGCAGGTCTTGGAGGAGGAATTATTTTTTTATACGGGGCGTTATGGGCTCTTCTACGTAGGATTATCATTCCACAGGTAAAGGCAATGAGTACACCAGATGATTATATTGTTCTTTTGTTCCTGATTTTAATCGCTGCTTTAGGACTTTATCAGTCCGCTATAGAAATGGTTTTTGGAATATCTTTTTTGGCAGGTCCTTGGATGGCAAGCATTTTCAAGTTACAACCAGATGTTTCAGCAATTGCGGGAGCTCCGTTTATCAATAAATTACACATCATTGTTGCATTTTTATTTTTTGCTTATTTTCCTTTTACCAAATTAGTCCATTTTGCAAGTTATCCTTTTGGGTACATTAACAGACCATTTGTGTCTGTGAGAAGAAGAAGAACTGAAAGATAAACATGAGACGAAAATCAACAAAGATAGCAACTCCAACATTAGGGGCAATGACCGTTATTTTTAGACAACGTGGTTACAAAAGACCAAAAGGTTGTGCCAACGTATATATGAAAGGGTTTAATGACGCTAAAGAAAAATATCAAAAAAGAAAACGATAGATGGTTCTTACAAAAAGATTAATGAACGTTAATAAATCTCCAAGACGTATTGACAGACGAGCTGGTGGACGTAGAAAAAAAACAAAGATAACAAAGCTTGTTTATTCTAGTCCTTGCTCTCTTGCGGTTTTTTCAAATCGCCCTCGAAAAAAAAAGAGTTAGTTATTAATTATGAATATTTGAGTAAATGAAAAAAATAAAATTAAAAATATCTACTGTTGAACTTGGTCTATCCGTGGCTGTGTCTTGGTCAACAACGATTTTTGTATTTGGATTGTTGGCAATGTTATTTAGCAGTGAAAAAACATCTTGGACAAATATAATATTATTAAAAGATTTTATTAATTTGATTTATCCTGGATGGGGAGAAAGTTTTGCCGAAACGTTATTGATGACTGTGTGGGCATTTACCCATGGTTTTTTTGCAGGATTTTCAATTGCTTTTTTTTATAATATTTTTTCAGGCAAAATTAAATTTCCAACATTAACCTTTTTACCAGCAGCATATAAAAAACCTGATCTCGAAAAACCAAAAGAAGGTGCGGGCAATTTATTAAAATGGAACGTTGAAAATAAAATCTTTTGGGAATCTACAGGAAAAAAAGTTGCAACACGAAATCTTTGGATTTCTATTCCAAGTCTTCTTTGCGGATTTGCCATTTGGCTGATGTGGGGAATTATAGCGGTGCAGATGCTTAATCTTGGTTTTTCTTTTTCAAACGCTGAGCTTTTTACTCTCACCTCCATAGCTGGATTGTCTGGTGCCACGTTAAGAATTCCAAGTACTTTTTTTATTCGTATTGCTGGTGGAAGAAATACAATTTTCTTTACCACTGCGTTATTGATGATTCCTGCCATTGGTGCTGGAATTGCGTTACAAAATAAAGAAACTCCTCTATGGGTATTTCAAGTTCTAGCATTACTCTCTGGCTTTGGAGGCGGTAATTTTGCATCTTCTATGTCAAATATCAGTTTCTTTTTTCCAAAGCGAGTTCAAGGAACCTCCTTGGGACTTAACGCAGGTTTGGGAAACTTTGGCGTTACCACGATGCAGATTTTAGTGCCGTTAATGATGACAATGGGAGTATTTGGTGGTGCATCCATGATTTTAGAAAATACCAGCGGTACTTTGATTGGAAAAATTCCTGCTGGAACTGAAACCTATATTCATAATGCAGGATATATTTGGCTTATATTGTTAATTCCACTCGCATTCGCTGGATGGTTTGGTATGAACAATATTGTAAATGAAACGGTCACACCTAATCCAGGCAATCCCATACAAGCATTTTTAAAAATTTCAGGTTTGTTAGCAATTGGATTAGCGACATCTTCATTGGGATTATATCTTCTTATTGCTGGTCCACCCGGTTCAATTTTATTGAGTAAATCGGTTGTCTTGCCAGCAGTTATTGCATCGACGGTATTGTTAATGCTCTATCTTACTCGAGGTGAATTACAA
>JAGFWA010000032.1 GCA_017640245.1 Pelagibacteraceae bacterium | reverse complement strand
AAACCGTTTGGCACTTCTATTTCTTTTTGGTTACCGGAAAAATCGTTGTATATAATTTTTGGCATATAATTAATATAAGTACAAAAAAAAATAGGGCAAGTTATAAAATTTACCCTGCTTAAAATAATTAAGAAATATATAAAAAAACATATTTAAAAAGTTAGCGGTTTACCTAAGGCCCTAGAAAGAATTTTGTTGTTTTCCATAATAATTTCTCCATTTACGATGGTGGCAACAGGAAAGCCTTTTATTTTATAATTGTTAAAAGGCGTCCATCCACATTTACTTTGAATCCAATCATTTTTTAAAATGGTTTCTTTTTTCATATTAATAATGGTTAAATCAGCATCGTAGCCTTCTTTGATATAACCTTTGTTTTTAATGCCAAATATTTTGCATGGATTTTCACACACTAATTCAATTAATTGTTTAAATTTTAATTTATTATTATTAACGTGATTTAACATAATAGGTAATAATGTCTGTACTCCTGGCATGCCAGAAGGAGATGAAGGATAATTTTTATTTTTTTCTTCTTTAGTGTGAGGTGCATGATCAGATCCTATAATACTAACCAAAGAACTGTTAACTGCATGCCAAAGTTTTTCGTAATGATCTTTTGTTCTAATTGGGGGATTCATTTGAGCAAAAGTTTTAAGCTTCTCATAACACTCTGGTGCGTATAATGTTAAATGTTGTGGGGTAATCTCAAAGCTTACATTGCTTCTTTTTTCAGAGAAAAAATCTATTTCCTGCTTTGTGGTTACATGTAAAATATGAATCTTTTTTTTATGTTTTTGTGCAATTCGTACTACCCTTTTTGTTGACTCTATTGCGCACTCTTCGTTTCTCCAAATGAGATGGGAATTAACATCGTTGTTTTTGATCAATTTTTTCCTTGAGAGCAATATATTTTCATCTTCAGAATGAACGGAAACAATCTTTTTACTATTTGAAATAACTTTTTCTATATCTTTTTCTTCACTAACTAAAAGATTGCCAGTTGAAGATCCTACGAAAAGTTTTATACCGCAGCACCCTTCTAGAGTATCAATTAAGTTTAGCTCTTTTGCATTATCGGGAGTTGCTCCGAAATAAAACGCATAATTACAAAACATTCTATTTTTTGCCAAATTTAGTTTTTTATTAAATTCTTTAAGATTTGTTGTTGGTGGATCGGTATTGGGCATTTCAAATACCGAGGTAACTCCACCGAATACAGCCGCTCTACTTCCGCTTTCTAAATTTTCAGCATCATTAGACCCTGGTTCTCTAAAATGAACCTGGGTATCAATAACTCCGGGAATAACGGTTTGACCTGTGGCATCATAAACGTTTGATGAATTTAAATGACTGACTTTACCTATGGTTTTAATTTTACCATTTTCAATTAAGATATCTTGGTCTTTAAATTCTCCATTAATAAAACAATTACCATTTTTTATGATTAGGCTGCTATTTTGTGACATTCTAAAACAAATATAATATTATAAATACACAATGATGGAAGAAAATTCTATTATAATTCTAAAGGATAGAGATATAATTTCCGTATCGGGAAGTGATTCCACATCTTTCCTGCAAAACGTGATTACTAATGACATTAATAAATTGAATGAATCAAATTCACTTTATTCTGCACTATTAACGCCGCAAGGAAAATATCTCTATGATTTTTTTATTTTAAAGCGCGAAAAAAATTATTTAATTGATTGTGAAAGCGAAACTGCAGAAAATTTATTATCTTGCTTTCAAAAATACAAACTTAATGCAAATATCGAGTTTAAAAACATTACATCAGATAACTCTGTAGCTATTATTGCCTACAAAAAATTTCAACAAATTCAAAAAAATGATATTGTTGATATAGTTTTTAGTGATCCTCGAACTAATTTAATGGGAGCTAGAATAATATCAAAATTAGAAAAACTAAATCTTGCTATAAAAAAATTAGAATTAAAATTAACTGATGAAGAACAGTATTTTGAAACTGCTCATGCTCTAGGTTTGCCTATTAAAGGTTTGGAAAAGCTACAAAATCAAATTTTTGCTTTAGAGCTAAATTTTGAAGAAATCGGGGCAATAAGAAAAGCGTTGGACAAAAATAATTTTAAAAAAGGTTGTTATATTGGGCAAGAAAACACATCAAGAATGAAGATAGGAAACAAATTAAGAAGGAGACTTTTACCTCTTAAAACCTCAAATAAACTAAAAGACGGATCTGAAATATTTTTTAAAAATGAAGTTATTGGTAAAGTTATGATCTCAAAGCCTAAAGCGTTTGGGTTAATCAAACTTTATGATCCTAATATAGAAAGTTTTCTAGACGAAGATTTAAAATGCAATAACTCTAATATAAACTTGCTCAAACCTTACTGGTTCAATCAAAGGTGAAAGTGGTAACCCTAAAAGGGTTGGTGCGGCCAGAGAGACTCGAACTCCCATGGGAAACCCCACTTGGCCCTCAACCAAGCCTGTCTACCAGTTCCAGCATGGCCGCATAGTGCGACAATAAATGAATGACTTTTTGTCTTCAAGTTGATAAATTATTTTCATGTCTGTAAAGGATTTAACAACCAATTCTTTGAATGAAATTTACAAAAAAATTTCGCCTGTAATTCCGGAGGTTGAATGGAAATTTCATGCTCCGCTAATCCAAAAAATTAACAAATTAAAAAAAGAAAAAAATGCTGTCATTCTTGCACATAATTATCAGACCCCAGAAATTTATCATGGCGTTGCAGATATCTCTGCTGACTCGCTTGCTTTAGCTTTAGAATCGGCAAAAACCTCTGCGGATATCATTGTGCTTTGTGGAGTTCATTTTATGGCAGAAACTGCAAAATTAATAAACCCTGAGAAAAAAGTTTTAATACCTGATATGAACGCCGGTTGTTCACTGGCATCATCCATAACGGGTAAAGATGTTCGAATGCTTAAAGAAAAATATCCAGGGATACCTGTAGTTTCCTACGTTAACACTTCCGCCGAAGTTAAAGCAGAGTCAGATATTTGTTGTACCTCTGCAAATGCAGTAAAAGTTGTGGAGTCACTTGGTGTAGACAAAGTCATTTTTATTCCAGATCACTATCTGGCAAACTATGTTCAAAAAAACACAAAAGTTCAAATCATTTCATGGCAAGGCACGTGTATTGTACATGAAAAATTTACAGCAAAAGAAGTTCAAGATATTAGAAAAGAAAATCCAGATATTAAAATTATCGCTCATCCTGAATGCCCGCCTGATGTTATAAGTTCAGCAGATTTTGCCGGATCTACTTCAAACATGGTTAGTTATGTTAAAAAAAATCAGCCTAAAAAAATTTTATTAGTAACAGAGTGTTCAATGAGTGATAATGTTCGAATTGAAAATCCAAATGTTCAATTTATAACACCCTGTAACCTTTGTCCTCATATGAAAACAATTACGCTCAACAAAGTTTATGATTGCTTAAGAAATGAAAGTAATGAAATTAAAATCAGTCATAATATAGCTACAATGGCAAGAAAATCTGTTCAGAGAATGGCTGAAATTGGCAGATAATTTTTAGTGCAAAAAATAAGTCAGAAATATATTAAAACAATTGCCAAACAAGCGCTTCAAGAAGATCTAAGACCTTCGGGTGACATAACAACAAAATTTTTAAAAAATAGAAAAAAGCAAGTCATTGCAAAAATAATTTCAGGCCAAAATGCTATAATTGGAGGTTTAAATTTTGCAAAAGAGACTTTTAAACTTTCGGACAAGAAAATTTCTTTTCAAGCTAAAACTAGGGATGGAAAAAAAGTAAGGAAGAATAAAGTTGTTGCAATTTTGAAAGGAAGTGCTTTAGGTATTCTTAAAAGCGAAAGAGTAGCGCTCAATTTTTTAGGATTAATTTCAGGTGTAGCAACAATTACAAATAAATTTGTTAAAAAAGTTAAAGGGAAATCCTGTAAAATTTGTTGTACCAGAAAAACTTTACCAAATTTAAGATTAATACAAAAATATGGAGTCAAACTTGGTGGTGGAATTAACCATAGATTTAATCTTAGTGATGAAATTTTGATAAAAGATAATCACATTTCCGTAGATCAAAATATTCGTGAATTAGTTAAAAGAGCTATAAAAAACAAAAAAGGAAAAAAAATTACTGTAGAGGTTGATAATTTAAATCAGCTCAAAAAAATCATAGGTTTAAAATTCAGTAGATTACTATTTGACAATATGAGTCCCAAAAATCTCAGAAAAGGAGTAAGGATGTCAAAAAGATTTTACGAAACAGAGGCTTCGGGTGGAGTTACACTTAAAAATGTAAGAAAAATTGCTGGAACTGGAGTAAAAAGAATCTCAATCGGGCAAATAACTCATAGTGCCCCGAGTATCAATTTTAAATTAGATTTTATTTCCTAAGCTCTGCCTGTGCTGCTGCTAATCTAGCGATTGGAACTCTGTAAGGTGAGCAAGAAACATAATTTAATCCCACTTTAGAGCAAAATTCTATACTTTTAGGATCTCCTCCATGCTCCCCGCATATTCCTAGTTTAAGTTTTTTATTCTGTTTTCTTCCTCTTTGAGAAGCAATTTTAACTAGCTCCCCTACTCCGTCTCTATCAATACTAACAAATGGGTCGTTATCAAAAATTTTATGATCCAAATAATCATCAAGGAATTTTCCAGAATCATCCCGACTAATACCAAATGTTGTTTGTGTTAAATCGTTAGTCCCGAAACTAAAGAAGTCTGCGTATTTTGAGATAGGTGCTGCCTGTAAAGCTGCTCTTGGTAATTCAATCATTGTGCCAACAAAATAATTAATTTTTATCTTATATTTTTTTTGCAAATCGTCTGCTATTTTGTTCACTAATTTCCTCATTATTCCCAATTCATCTTCGGTTGAAACCAAAGGTATCATTATCTCAGGTATGACTGATTCTATCTTTTCTTTTTTGCATTCTATAAGTGCAGTAAAAATTGCCCTACATTGCATCTCATAAATTTCAGGAAACGAAATGCCAAGCCGACATCCTCTATGACCCAACATGGGATTTAGTTCATGTAATTCTGCAACTCTATTCTTTATTTCCTTAATTCCTGAATTTAAGGCCCTTGCAACTGCTTCCATATCTTTATCGGTTTTGGGAAGAAATTCATGCAGCGGAGGATCTAAAAGTCTAACAGTTACTGGCAGACCTTTCATGATTTTAAATATTTCTTTAAAGTCATTTTTTTGAAAAGGAAGCAATTTGTCTAGCGCTGTTTTTCTATCGTCCAAATCTTTTGACAAAATCATTTGTCTTACAGAAAGAATCCTTTCATCGTCAAAAAACATATGCTCCGTTCTACATAAACCAATACCTTCGGCACCAAATTTTCTAGCCATTTTAGTATCTTGGGGTGTTTCGGCATTCGTTCTTATTTTTAATTTTCTAAACTCATCTGCCCACTTCATTATTGTTGAGAAGTAACCTGAAATATCAGGTTTAACTGTTGGGACTGAACCTTGTATTACTCTGCCTGTTCCGCCGTCGATGGTTATAACGTCTCCTTCTTTAATGGTAAGGTTTCCTGCTTTAAATTCTTTCGATTCGTAATCTATATTAATCTCTCCTGAACCAGAAACACACGGTCTACCCATTCCTCTAGCAACTACAGCAGCATGACTTGTCATACCCCCTCTAGCGGTAAGTATACCTTTGGCAGCATGCATACCATGAATGTCTTCGGGGGAGGTCTCAACTCTGACTAATATTGAATCTTCCTTTTGATTGTTCATTTTTTCGGCTTCATCGGCAGTGAAAACTACCTTTCCACTTGCCGCCCCTGGAGAAGCCGGCAAACCTTTTGCGATTACTTTTTTCTCTGCCTTTTCATCCAAAGTAGGATGTAAAAGTGTATCAAGTGTACTTGGATCTATTCTCAAAATGGCCTCTTTTTTTGAAATTAACTTTTCTTTTACCATGTCTACAGCAATTTTAATTGCAGCTTTTGCTGTACGTTTTCCGGTTCTCGTTTGTAACATCCATAGTTTGTTGTTTTCCACTGTAAACTCAATGTCCTGCATATCACGATAATGTTTTTCAAGTTTAGTAAATATATTTTTCAATTCTTTAAAAATTTTCGGCATTATTTCTTCCATCGAATCTTCTTTTGCACCCGCATCTTCTTTTGCCTTTTTTGTTATATATCTTGGAGTTCTGCTTCCAGCCACAACATCTTCTCCTTGGGCATTAATTAAATACTCGCCAAAAAATTTATTTTCTCCTGTCGATGGATCCCTGGTAAATGCTACGCCAGTGGCACAATCATTGCCCATATTTCCAAACACCATAGATTGAACGTTCACTGCTGTTCCCCAATCGTCAGGTATTTGGTTAAATTTTCTATAAGTTTTTGCTCTTTTACTTTCCCAAGATAAAAACACGGCTTTGATAGCCCCAAATAGTTGTTCGTAAACATCTTGAGGAAAATTTTTTTTAGTTTTTTCTAATATTAAATTTTTAAAATTTTTTATCAGACCGTCCCAATCTTCAGAATCCAATTCTGTATCTTGCAGAACGCCCTTTGTTAATTTATAATTGTCAATTATTTCTTCGAATAAATGACTTTTGATACCTAAAACTACATTCCCGTACATTTGTATAAATCTTCTATAGCTATCTCTGGCAAATCTTTTGTTTGAAGTTTTTTTTGATAGAGCTTCAGCTGTTTTGTCGTTGAGGCCTAAATTCAAAATAGTGTCCATCATTCCTGGCATAGATGCTCTAGATCCAGATCTCACTGATACTAATAAGGGGTTGGTATTATCACCAAATTTTTTTTTGGTTTTTAACTCAATTTTTTTTAATTCTTTTTTAATTTCACTATAAATTTTCGTAGGTAATTTTTTCTTATCTTTATAAAAAATTTTACACATTTGTGTTGAAATAGTAAAACCTGGAGGCACTGGCAAACCTAATCTTGCCATTTCAGCTAGATTAGCTCCTTTACCTCCTAAAATTTCTTTAGAATTTAATGTTTTTTTATTTTTTTTGTCTCCAAAACTAAATATGTATTTTGACATTAAGTTCCTTCTAATTTCGAAAAGTCTATGAAACTATTAAAGGTAGAACATAATATTTGCAAGAGTTCTAAACGATTATTTTTCAAATCCTGATTTTCATCATTAACCTTGACTTTATCAAAGAACTTATCTGTTGACGATTTTGTCTCAGATAAAAGCTTTAAATGCTTTTCGTAATCTTTTCTTTCCTCTCTTAACGTAAAAACCTTACGTATGTTATTAATTCTTTCGAAAAGTTCTTTTTCTTCATCCTGTTTGAAAAGAACCGCATCGGGTCCATTTTTTGAATCAAGTGTTTCTTGGTCTAAAATATTTGAAGCCCTTTTGTAAGTTGAGACGGCATTTTTTCCTAAATCTTTTGAAATAAATTTATTCATGATTAATGTCTTTTTATATAATTCAAGAAAATCGTCACTTAAGTGTGAACTGATTGATGCCTCAATAATATCAGTTCTAATTTTTTTCTCTTTTAATATATTTTTCATACGTTCTCTGAAAAACGTAATTAGTTCTTTATTGACTTCGTTATTTGATTGAGTAACACCTTGTTTTAAATAAATTTTTATAAAATAATCTATTAAATCTCTTATTTGAACTGTTAAATTATTTTCGATTATAGTTCTCAACAAACCAATAGCTGCACGCCTTAATGCAAAAGGATCTTTTGAGCTAGTGGGTTTTTCATTAATTAAATAAAATCCAACTAAGGTATCTAGTTTGTCTAGAATTGAAAGGGCGTAACTGATTGGTTTTTTAGCAACAGAAGAAGATATACTGACTGGTAAATAATGTTCGCTAATGGCAAGAGAGATATCGTCTCCAAATCCTTGATTTGAAGCAAAATATTTTCCCATGACTCCTTGTAGCTCTGGAAATTCACCCACAAGATCTGATACCAAATCAGACTTCGAAATCGATGCAGCTATTTCAATTTTTTCTTTGTTTAAATTTAATTGATCTGAAATAAAATATGCCATTTGTCTTAATCTTTGAGTTTTGTCGTAAATCGTTCCTAGGTTTTCATAAAAAATAATTTTTTTTAATTTATTAATCTGCTTAATGAGATTTAGTGATTTGTCTCTCTCCCAGAAAAAACTGGCATCAGAGAGTCTGGCTTCAACAACTCTCTCATTGCCTATTTTAATAAGTTTTTTAGCATCCTTTTTATTTATAACAATAATAAATTCATTGTTTATTCGGCCCTTGTGATCAATTAAAGTGAAATACTTTTGGTGAGATTGTAAGGTAGACTTAATAACTTCTTTCGGTAATTTTAAATAATTTTTATCAAATTTTGCTACAATTATTCTTGGCTGATCAACTAAGTTACTTACTTCCAAAAGTAGATTTTGGTCTATTTTTTCTTCAAAAGACTTAGTTTGACATATTGATTTGATCCTATCTGAAATAAACTTTTCTCTCTTGCTGTGGTCAAGAATGATTTCATTTTTTTTTAAAAATTTTTCATAATCTTTGAAATCTTTTATTCTTTTCTGCTTAATTTCTAGGCCGTCTTCGATTAGTGTAAAGTTAACAGTTTCAATATGTCTGTAGTTAAATTTGAGATATTTTTTATTAAAAATTGATAAAATCGATCTTAAGGGTCTTCCCCAGTCCAAATCATGGTTAGACCATTTCATTGATTTTTTCCATGATATCTGTCCTAGAGATTTTGGGATATTTTTGATTAATTCTTCTTCGATAGTTATTTCTTTACCTTTGGTTTTTACAAAATAAAAAACTCCTTTTTCTAACTTTTTTTCATATAAGTCACTGAGTTTTATATTTTTTGATTTTGCAAAACTTTCAACCACACTTTGTGGAACTCCCAATTTTGGACCTTTAATTTCAGTAGGTAAAATCTTAATCCTGCTCGGCAATCCTGAGACAGTGGCGGTCAGCCTCGTAGGTGTAGAATAAACTTCAAATGATTTATATTTTAAGTTCAGAGATAATAAAGCTTCACCAAAAAATTTTTTAAATTGATTTCTTGCATTTATCTGCAAGTTTGGTGGCATTTCTTCGCTGAAAAGTTCAATAAGTAATTCGGACATTTACTATTTTTGATTTGCTAACCACACAGATCCTGATCCTTTAGCAAGATCTCTAATTCTATTTATATATCCTGTTCTTTCAGCAACTGCAATCACGCCTCTTGAGTCTAACAAGTTAAATATATGACTTGCTTTTAAACATTGATCGTAAGCCGGCAACGCAAGTTGCTTTTCTAATAAGGCCTTACATTCTTTTTCAGCTATTTCAAAATTTTTTAATAAAGATTCTGTATTTGCATGATCAAAGTTATATGCGGAAAATTCTTTTTCCGATTGAAGATAAACATCTCTGTATTTTACTCCGCTATCGTTCCAATCGATGTCAAATACATTTTTTTTTCCTTGGACAAACATGCAAATTCTTTCCAAGCCATAAGTCAACTCAACAGGTATGGGTTTACAATCTGTGCCGGTCATTTTTTGAAAATATGTAAACTGAGTTATTTCCATACCGTCACACCAAACTTCCCAGCCAAGTCCTGCCGCACCAAGTGTGGGGCTTTCCCAATCATCTTCGACAAATCTAATATCGTGATCTTTAACTTGAATTCCTATAGCAGATAAACTTCTTAAATATACTTGCTTTATATTATTTGGAGATGGCTTAATAATGACTTGATATTGATAATAGTGTTGTAAACGATTTGGATTTTTTCCATAT
Source organism: Pelagibacteraceae bacterium (assembly GCA_017640245.1). Lineage (GTDB taxonomy): Bacteria > Pseudomonadota > Alphaproteobacteria > Pelagibacterales > Pelagibacteraceae > Anoxypelagibacter > Anoxypelagibacter denitrificans. The sequence goes on along the minus strand of JAGFWA010000032.1, from coordinate 1,232 downwards.
CTTCCGTCTGTTGGTCTTCTTGAGGGTTGAACATAAGCTGCTTTCCAAGGTTTAGGTCCGAGAGATCGTAAGGTCGTTGCTGGATGAAATGTCCCTGCTCCTACCTCTAAATCATAAGGTTGTAAAATAACACAACCATACTTGCTCCAAAATTTTTGCAAATTAAAAACTAAATCTTGAAAAGTTAGTGATATTTTTTTTTTATTTTTTATTTTTTTTGGCATTATAAACCAAATCTTTGCCAAAGTGATTGTTCTTCTAAGTAATTAATTAAACTATCAAATTGATTTTCCATAGAGAACTTTCTGCCTAGCCAACTTTTTGGTTTTTCAAATTTTTTAATTTTAACATTTTCTCCAAATTTTTCTTTCAATATTTGATCGGCATTTCCTATACCGTCTATTAATCCTAATTCCAAAGCTTTGGAACCAGACCAAAATTCACCTGTAAATAAATCTTTTCCATTAATTTTTTTGAGTTTTGATTTTCTACTAGTTTCAACAACTTTAATAAAATCAGCATGAAGATCTAGTTGAATATCTTTTAATCGTTTTATGTCTTCCTCTTTTTCTTCCACAAAAGGGTCTAGAGTGCTTTTGTTTTTTCCTGCTGTATAAATTCTTCGTTGAACACCAATTTTTTTTATTAAATCTTTCATGCCAAATGAAGCATAAATAACTCCTATAGAACCAATTATTGAACTTGAATTCGCGTAAATTTCATCTCCGGCACACGCTATTAAATATCCACCTGATGCAGCAACATCTTCTGCAAAAAAAATAACTTTAGTTTTCTTTTTTTTAGCAAGTTGTCTTATGTAGCTATATATCGCATGTGACTGTACCGGTGATCCGCCTGGTGAATTAATGGATATTGCAACATGTTTTGCTTTTTTTACTGAAAAGGCCTTTTGTAAAATTTCCTGTTGACCAGCTAAATCAATACCTTGTTTAAATTTACCGGCTGAACCAATGATTCCGGTTAGCCTTACGTGAGGAACAACTGTTTTTTTTTTAAATATTGAAAACATATATTAAATAATTAATGTCAATTCTTATATCAGTACTTAAACTAAATTTTAATTAATTATTACGCTACTTTTGGTTGAAATTAAGATGCGTCATCTATGTATAAAATAAAAATTTAATATTTTAATAAACATATATAATCAAATTATGGGATCTGTAATACCGTTAAAAAAATATGCAAATTCAGCTTATTTGGATTTAAAA
>JAGFWA010000031.1 GCA_017640245.1 Pelagibacteraceae bacterium | reverse complement strand
GATAAAAAGGTGCAGGTAAAAGATAGTTTTTTTCATAATGCGAATAGTGTGATTAAAAGGGATATTTGGGAACGTTTTCCTTTTGATGAGAATGTAACCAATATAGAAGATCGTATATGGGCAAAAAAGGTTCTTGAGGAAGGGTGTCATATTATTTATGAGCCTGAGGCAAGCGTCTATCATTATCATGGGATACATCAGCACAGAGACAGGGAAAGATGTTATAATGTGGTAAGAATATTAGAAGCTATGAATGGGATTGAAAATAAAAGTGATGATCACTTCAGGATTGATTTGTTAAATATATTGGCAATAATTCCTATTAAAGGTAAGACTCATTATGTTAATTCTACTCCACTCATAAAAAATACTATAAGAAGTGCGAAAGAAAGTAAATACATAAAAGATGTTTTTGTCTCTACAGATAATGAAAAAGTAGCTGCAATTGCTGAAAAATATGGAGCAAAGGCCCCGTTTTTAAGAGCCGGAGACGTTTTCGATGCTTATGGAGGATTGGACCATGTTATGCAGTATACCATTAAAGAACTGGAAAAGTTAAGAATACTACCGGATGTTATAGTTGTTTTGAAAGAAACATATCCTTTTAGGCCAAAAGGGTTATTGGATAAGATGATTGAAAGGATGATAAAGACTGGCGTTGATACACTTATTCCCGTTTATAGAGAATATAAATCTTATTTCAGAAAAGAGGAAGGAGGGATCAGAGAGATCGATGAAGGATTTATGCCCAGAGAATTGAAGGATCCGCTATATATAGGACTTGCCGGAGTAGGATTGGTAACACTCCCTCGCTTTCTCAGGGAAGGAAGACAAATGGGGGACAAAATCGGTATATATGAAATTGATGAGAAATATTGCAGGATAGAGGTAAGGGATGAGGATGATGTTGAATTAGCCGATCAACTGATCACGAACTATGATCTCAATGGATTCTCTGTATGCGATGAAGAAGGTTTTGACTTTGCTCGTAAATGTTCTTCCTGTATCCCCGTCTCTAGTAAATATACTCACACCGTTTCCAAATTCATGATCATTAACTAAACTTATAGCTTCATTAAAATCTTTGGCTCTAACAACTGATAACACGGGTCCAAAAATTTCTTCTTTATAAATTCTCATATTTTTTTTTACGTTATCAAACAAACATCCGCCTATATAGTATCCGTTTTCATAATCTTTAATTTTAATTTTTCTTCCATCAACAACTAAGTTGGCGCCCTCTTTCACCCCAATATCTACATAGCCTTCAACTTTTTCTAAGTGTTCTTTAGTAACTAATGGACCCATTTCTGATTTTTTATCTAATCCTGGACCAATTTTTAAAGCTTTAACTTTTTTTGCCAAATTTTCTACTAACTTGTCTCCAATGCTTCCAACTGCCACAGCAACAGACTGAGCCATACACCTTTCGCCAGCTGAGCCATAAGCGGCACCTATTAATCCGTTAACTGCTTGATCTAAATCACAGTCGGGCATCACAACACAGTGATTTTTTGCTCCGCCTAATGCTTGGACTCTTTTTTCATTTTTTGCACAATTTTCATAGATATATTTTGCAATTGGCGTTGAACCAACAAAGCTTATTGCTGCGATGTCTCTATTGCTGATTAAAGCATCTACCGCTTCTTTGTCTCCATTAACCACATTAAAAACACCTTCTGGTAGACCTGCCTCTAAAATAAGTTCTGCAAGTCTCATTGGGCATGAAGGATCCTTTTCTGAAGGTTTTAAAATAAAAGTATTGCCGCATGCTATAGCTATCGGGAACATCCACATAGGAACCATTGCTGGAAAATTAAAAGGTGTTATACCAGCACAAACGCCAAGAGGTTGTCTCATTGACCAGCTATCGACATTAGTACCAACATTTTCCGTAAACTCACCTTTCAATAATTGAGGGATACCACAGGCAAATTCGACCACCTCTAAACCTCTGATTAATGACCCTTTGGCATCCTCATAAATTTTGCCATGCTCAGAAACAATAATCTTTATTAATTCATCAGAATTTTTTTCTATTAATTCCTTAAATTTAAATAATACTCTCGCTCTAAATAAAGGAGTTTTCTGGGACCAGTTTATAAATGCTTTCTTAGCAACTAATACTGTTTTATTAACATCGTCAGTTGTTGCAAATTTCACCTCAGAGCTTTTTTCTCCCGTGGCCGGATTGAAAACTTTTCCAGTTCTTTTTGAAGTTCCTTTAAAGACTTTGCCGTCAACGAAATGCTCAATTAAATTCATTGCTTTTAATGATTAATTAAGGTTTTAACTTGTTGCAAGCATTTTTTTAATCGAACCAATAGCCTTGGCTGGATTTAAACCTTTTGGACACGAATTGGTGCAGTTCATGATTGTATGACATCTGTATAGTTTTAATTCGTCTGCAATTTTTTTTAATCTTTCTTTCTTCTCTTCGTCTCTGCTGTCGCTTATCCATCGATAAGCTTGTAATAGTACAGCCGGTCCCAAATATTTATCACCATTCCACCAGTAGCTTGGGCACGAAGTAGAACAACAGGCACATAAAATACACTCGTAGTATCCATCAAGTTTTGCTCTGTCTTTCTGGGATTGTTTTATTTCTTCTTTTTCTTTTCCAGAAATTTTTGTCTTTAACCATGGTTCTACTGACTCATACTGTTTATAAAGTGTAGTAAGATCAGCTACTAAATCTTTTATAACTTTTAAATGGGGTAAAGGATAAATATTCAAATCACCCTTAATGTCTAAATGAGATTTAATACATGATAAGGTATTAGTACCATCTACATTCATTGCACAGGAACCACAAACTCCATGAGCACAAGATCTGCGAAAAGTTAGTGAAGGATCTATTTCATTTTTGATCTTAAATAAAATATCCAAAACTTTCGGCCCACAATTATTCATATCAACTTCAAAAGTATCAATTCTAGGATTTTCATTATTTGACGGATTCCATCTGTAGATATTAACTTTTTTTAAATTATCCGAACCAGATTTGTCTTTGTAATATTTGCCTTTTAAAATTTTTGAATTTTGCGGTAAACTAAACTGAACCATTAATACACTCTCTCTTTAGGTGGAAAATACTGAACATCATTAGTTAATGTTTTGTTGTGTACTGGTCTATAAGCAACTTTTACCTCACTTCCTTTTTGCCAAGCTAAAGTGTGTTGCATATAACTTTTATCGTCTCTCTTGGCAAAATCATCTCTTGCGTGAGCTCCTCTGCTTTCTTTTCTATGATATGCTGAATCTATTGTCGTCATTGCTTGTCTAATAAGATTGTCAAATTCTAATGTCTCGACTAAATCTGTATTAAATAATAATGATTTATCAGAAACTGATATATTTTTTATCCCTTCAAATGGCTTTCTAATTTCATTCATTCCTTCTTTTAGAGTTTTCTCTGTTCTAAAAACTGCGCATTTTGATTGCATAGTTTTTTGCATTGATAATCTTAGTTCAGATGTTTTTATTGAACCATTTGAGTTACGTAACTTGTCAAAACGATCTAGAGATTTATCCGTTTCATTTTTTGATAATTCTTCGTGAGAAGATCCTGGTTTTACAAGTTCAGCAGCTCTATTTGCGGCAGCTTTTCCAAAAACTACCAAATCAATTAAAGAATTTGATCCTAATCTATTTGCTCCATGAACAGAAACGCAGGCTGCTTCTCCTATCGCCATCAATCCAGGAACAGTCTTTTCCGCACCATTCGAACTTAATACTTCGGCCTTATAGTTTGTAGGAATTCCTCCCATGTTATAATGAACTGTTGGAACGACAGGGATTGGATCTTTGGTAACATCTACTCCTGAAAAAGTCTTTGCTGACTCAGCAATTCCCGGAAGTCTTTGTTCAATAATCATAGGATCTATATGGTCCAAATGTAAATTGACATGATCTTTTTCTTTTCCAACTCCTCTGCCTTCATTGATCTCTATAGCGATGGATCTGCTTACGACATCTCTGGAAGCTAAATCTTTAGCACTCGGAGCATATCTTTCCATAAATCTTTCGCCTTCAGAATTTAAAAGGTAGCCTCCTTCTCCTCTTACGCCTTCTGAGATTAAGCAGCCTACACCATATATTCCTGTTGGATGAAACTGAACAAATTCCATATCCTGTAATGGCAATCCCGCACGTAAAACCATTGCATTCCCGTCTCCAGTACAAATGTGTGCTGAAGTGGCTGAATAATAAATTTTTCCGTACCCTCCAGTGGCAATTATAGTTATGTGAGATCTAAATCTATGAATTGTTCCGTCATTTAAATTCCAGGCAATAAGTCCTTTGCATTCTCCGTTCTTCATTAACAAATCTAATGCAAAATATTCTATAAAAAATTCTGTATTATGCTTAAGTGCTTGTCCGTATAAAGTATGTAAAATTGCATGACCTGTTCTGTCAGCGGCTGCACACGTTCTTTGGACTGTGCCATTCCCGTAATTTTTTGTCATACCTCCAAAGGCTCTTTGATAAATTTTCCCATCCTTTGTTCTGCTAAAAGGAACTCCGTATCTTTCTAATTCTATTACTGCTTTTGGCGCCTCTTTACACAAATATTCAATGGCATCTTGATCACCTAGCCAGTCGGATCCCTTTACGGTGTCGTACATGTGCCATCTCCAGTCATCTTCGCCCATATTTCCAAGCGCTGCTGAAATACCTCCCTGAGCGGCCGATGTGTGACTTCGAGTTGGAAATACTTTTGAAATGCATGCTGTTTTTAATCCAGCTTCGGACAATCCCACTGCAGCTCTCAAACCAGAACCTCCTGAGCCTAGCACTACTACATCATACTCATGATCAATAATTTTATATGAGCTCATATATTTAAATTAAATAAAATAAAAATTGTTATTGCTGGTATAGTTACGCCTAAAACATTTGTAATTTTATTAGCTATACTTTTAATTTTTTCGTCTTGAATATAATCCTGATACACTTCCTTCAAGCCCAAAATGATGTGAACAAAACTAATTATAATTAAAATTGGTATTCTAGTTTTGGATTTATCCGAAGAAAAAAAGTTCATAACTTCAAAATAACCTTCGTCATAAATTGAAATAAAATTTATAATAAACCATCCCATTATAGGGATCATTAACAAGGCAGTTGCCCTTTGGATTATCCATTTACGTGATGCCTTCATTTAAATTAATGCTCTTCCAATTCCCCACATTAAAACAGTTAAAACTAAAGATCCTAAAATGACTATGATTCCTGAAATATTTGCTGTTTTTATTTCATAACCATAACCTAAATCCCAAATAAAATGCCTTATACCGCTTAACAGATGAAAGCTGTAAGACCAGACAAAACCCATTGCAAATAATTTTCCAAAATAAGATTGAAAAAAAATATTAATAAGTTCGTAATTTGATTCGCCAGCAAAAAGTAATCCAATCCATATACAAATAATAACCAGTCCAATTACATTAATGATTCCTGTTATTCTATGAGAAATGGAAATTAATGACGAAATTTGCCATCTATAAATTTGAAGATGGGGTGACAGTGGATTATTTTTATTGTTCATAATAATTTTTTTATTAAAGTTTCAGCAATCTGTATTGTATTCAAAGCAGCTCCTTTAAGTAAATTGTCAGAAACGACCCACATATTTAATGCTTTATCATTAGAATTGTCTTTTCGAATTCTAGAAATAAAAGTCAAAGGGCTATTTTCTGCTTCCAGAGGTGTGATATAGCCTCCGTCTTTTCTCTCATCTAAAACTTTGCAACCAGGTGCTTTACTTAAAATATCTTTAACCTTTTCAATATCAAAATTTTTTTCAAATTCAACGTTAATTGATTCCGAATGCGATATCATTACTGGAACTCTTACACAAGTTGCTGTTAATTTTATATTTGGATCAAGAATCTTTTTAGTTTCATGTTCCATTTTCCATTCCTCTCTTGTATATCCCGCATCCACAAAATCATCAATGTGAGGTATTAAATTAAAGGCAATTTGTTTTGTAAAGTTTTTCGATTTAATATTTTTTCCCGATAAATAATTTTTTGATTGATCAAGCAACTCATCCATGGGTGCCTTTCCCGCTCCAGAAACAGATTGATAGGTCGATACTATCACTCTTTTGATATTAAAATGATCGTGTAAAGGTTTTAATGCAACAACCATCTGGATAGTAGAACAGTTTGGATTTGCAATTATATTTTTCTTTTTATACATAGTCAGTTGATCTGAATTAACCTCAGGAACTATCAAAGGGACGTCTTGATCCATTCTAAAAAATTTAGAATTATCTATTACAATTGTTTTTTTACTTGCAGAAGGAACCCATTTTTCAGCGATTTTGCTTCCGGCAGCAAAAAAAGTAATTTGTGCACTTGAAAAATCATATTTTTCAAGATTTTGAACCTCTATTTGATTGCCTTTAAAATTAATTTTTTTTCCAACACTTTTTTCAGATGCAACTAAAAACAATTTAGAAACTTCAATTTTAGATTTTTCTAAAATTTCAATGGTTTTTCTTCCAACATTGCCGGTGGCACCAATTATAGCTAAATTCATTTAAATATTATTTTAGTGTAAATTTGATATAATTGCATCACCCATATCTGAAGTAGAAATCTCTTTTTTTCCAGGTGACATTATGTCTTTGGTTCTTAAGCCTTTGTCCAAGACTTTTTGCACAGCTTCATCTAATAGAACTGCCTCTTTCTCTAAATCAAGAGAATATTTTAATGCCATAGAAAAGCTCAATATAGTTGCAATTGGATTTGAGATATTCTTGCCCGCAATATCTGGAGCAGATCCATGAACTGGTTCATATAAAGATTTTATTCGACCGTTTTTATCTCTTTCTCCTAAAGAGGCTGAGGGAAGTAATCCTAGCGAACCCGTAAGCATTGCCGCTTCATCTGAAAGCATATCTCCAAATAAATTATCTGTGACGATTACATCAAACTGTTTAGGATTTCTTAGTAATTGCATCGCACAATTGTCTGCCAACATGTGATTTAGTTCAATTTTTTTATATTCTTTATCCCTTAGTGCTTGCACTTCTTCTCTCCATAAGACTCCGGCTTCCATAACATTGGATTTTTCACATGATGTTACTTTGTTTTTTCTCTTAGCAGCTAATTCGAAAGCTACTCGCGCAACTCTTTGGATTTCTTTCGTTGTATAACTATGAGTATTAATTCCTTTTCGCTCTCCATTCTCAATAGGCTCAATACCTCTTGGTTCGCCAAAATAAATTCCTCCTGTCAATTCTCTTACTATTAAAATATCTAAGCCTGACACTATTTCAGGTTTTAAAGAAGAGGAATCTACAAGTTGTTTAAAACAAATCGCTGGTCTTAGATTTGCAAATAATTTCAATTCTTTCCTAAGTTTCAATAACCCTCTCTCAGGTTTTTTGGAAAATTCTAATTTATCATATTGTGGTCCACCACAAGCTCCAAGTATTACCGCATTACTCTCAAGCGCTTTATAGAAAACTTCATCTGTAATAGGCATTCCATGCTTGTCAATAGAAGCACCGCCGATTAGATCTTGATCGATTTTAAAATCAAGTGATTTTTTTTCATTAAACCAATTAATAACTTTTTTTGTTTCACCAACCACTTCTGGTCCAACACCATCTCCAGGTAATAGTAATATTTTTCTTTGCTTCTTAGCCATTATTTAAAATCCATGGTTTGTTTTGAGTTAATTTATTTTCAAAAGTTTCTATATGTTTTGTTTTTTCAAGAGATAATGCAATATCGTCAAGACCTTCGATCAGACATTTTTTCTTAAAAAGATCCAGTTTAAATTTATGTGATTTGTTGCCATAAATAATTTCTTGCTCTGAAAGTTTTATCTCGATATTTTCTTTTCTACCAGAACATTCTCCTAATTCTTTAACAATATTTTCCTGAACAATAATTGGTAATATGCCATTTTTGAAACAATTATTATAAAAAATATCGGCAAAACTCTGGCTAATTACACATCTTATCCCAAAATCAAGCAATGCCCAGGGAGCATGTTCTCTTGATGATCCGCAACCAAAATTTTTTCCAGATATAAGTATCTTTGAATTTTTATAAGGATCGTTATTTAATACAAAATTCTTTATAGAATTTCCTTGCTCATCAAATCGCATTTCATAAAATAAACTTTTTCCAAGACCAGATCTTTTTATAGTTTTTAAAAATTGCTTAGGAATTATCATATCCGTATCAATATTAATTAAAGGAAGATATGCTGGTATGCTTTTTATATTTTTAAATTTTTCCATAATATTAATTATTAAAATTTTCTGACATCAGATAAATGCCCATTAATTGCTGCTGCAACTGCCATTGCCGGACTAACTAAATGTGTTCTTCCCCCTCTTCCTTGTCTGCCTTCAAAGTTTCTATTTGAAGTGGAGGCACATCTTTCTTTCGGATTCAATTTATCTGCATTCATCGCTAAACACATCGAACAGCCTGGTTCTCTCCATTCAAAACCTGAATTCTTAAAAATCTTATCCAAACCTTCTTCTTCGGCTTGACCTTTAACTAAACCTGATCCTGGAACAACAATTGCATTCACATGTTTAGCAATTTTTTTATCTTTCAAAAGTTTGGCAGCTTCTCTAAGATCTTGAATACGCCCATTTGTACAGCTTCCAATAAATACTTTATCAATTTTTATATCTGTAATTTTTGTGTTAGGTTGCAATCCCATATAATTTAGTGATCTTTCCATGGCTACTTTTCTATCTTTATCTTTTTCTTGATCTGGATTAGGAACAAAACCATTAACGGGCACAACATCTTGTGGAGAGGTCCCCCAGGTAACTTGAGGAACAATATCTTCTCCTTTAATAACAACTTCTTTATCAAATTTACAATCATCATCAGATTTTAAATTGCTCCAATGCTCTAATGCTTTATTCCAATTGTTATGTTTGGGAGACATTGGTTTACCTTTTAAATATTCAAAAGTTTTTTTATCTGGCTCGATTAATCCTGCCCTAGCTCCCCCTTCTATAGTCATATTGCAAACTGTCATCCTTTCCTCAATGCTTAAATTTTTTATCACATCTCCTGCAAATTCTATGACGAAACCAGTTCCGCCAGCGGTACCTATCGTTCCAATAATTTTTAATATGACATCTTTTGCTGTAACTCCAATTGACAATTTACCATTTACTATTAAACGAAAATTTTTTGATTTTTTTTGTATAAGTGTTTGAGTAGCCAAAACATGTTCGACTTCGGATGTTCCAACGCCAAAAGCTAATGCCCCGAAAGCTCCGTGAGTAGCTGTATGACTATCGCCACAAACTATAACGGTCCCTGGTTGAGTGAAGCCCTGTTCGGGTCCAATAATATGAACTATCCCGTGTCTTTTATCATTCATATCAAAAAATTCTATTCCAAATTCTTTGCAATTATTCCTAAGAGCATCAACCTGTATTTTTGACTCCTTATCGTCAATTCCTTTAGACCTATCAGTCGTCGGGACATTATGATCTGCAACTGCTAAATTTAGATTTGGTTTTCTAACTTTTCTTTTACCTAATCTTAAACCTTCAAAAGCTTGTGGACTTGTTACTTCATGAATTAGGTGTCTATCAACATAAAGAAGTGATGTTCCGTCCTGTCGTTCATAGACAAGATGCTCGTCCCAAATTTTATCGTACAAAGTTTTTGGCATTAAAAAATTATTTAAGATTGTCTTTTTCTTTACCAGTTGTCTTCTCTATAATTTTTTTAGCTTGAACAGCTTCTTCTTTTTTAGACTCTTCTTTTTTTGCTTCTACTTTTGATGTTTCCTTTTCTTCAGCGATAGAGGTGTCTTGTTTAATATCCCCTGGAACTGAACTTTTAACTTCTACGTCTACTCCAATATTTTTTCTTAATTTTTCAGCAATTCTTGCTGATTTTCCTTTTCTATCTCTTAGATAATATAACTTGGCTCTTCTTACTTTTCCTGACCTAATAACTTTTATTGAGCCAATTATAGGGCTGTAAAGGGCAAATGTTCTTTCAACACCTTCGCCAAATGAAATTTTTCTCACTGTAAATGAAGAGTTAATATCTCTATTCTTCTTTGCAATACAAACTCCTTCAAAATTCTGAATTCTTTCTCTTTTCCCCTCAACAATTCTAACGCCTACTCGAATAGTGTCTCCCGGAAAAAAATTAGTAATCTTTTTTTTTGAGGTTAATTTTTCTATTTGTGCCTTATTTATATCTTCAATATTTTTCATTTTTTCTTTTTACTTAAATGTTTTTTCCACAGATCAGGTCTCTGGCGACGTGTTATAGCTCTAGATTGTGATAAACGCCAGTCTTTAATTTTACCATGGTCTCCGGATAATAATACCTTTGGAGGGCTTTTTTTTTCCCATTTTTGTGGTTTTGTATATTGAGGATACTCTAAAAGATTATTCTCAAAAGTTTCTTCTTTTAAAGAGTTAGGGTTACCTATCACACCTGGTAATAATCTTATAATGGAATCCAAAAAAACATAGGCTGCTGTCTCGCCTCCAGAAAGAATATAATCTCCTATGCTAATCTCTTGAATGCCTCTAGTTTCTAAAATTCTCTGATCAACTCCTTCAAAATGGCCACAAATAATATTTAAATTTTTTAATTTGCTTAAGTCCTTTGCAAAACTTTGTTCTAGCTTTTTTCCCTTAGGTGAAAGATAAATAATTTTTTCTTTTTTATTTAAATTCACATTTTTATCAATTGCGTTCGCTAATACATCTGCTCTCATTACCATTCCGCTGCCTCCGCCAAATGGAGTGTCATCAACGGTAGCATGTTTGTCCATGGCAAACTTATTAATATCAATAATTTCTAGCTGCCAAATTTTATTCTCTTGTGCTTTTTTATATAGTCCTGAGTTTAGAGGGCCAGGAAACAAATCTGGATATAGAGTAAATATTTTTACTTTTAACATTTTGAATCATCCTTTTTTCTGGTCCGATTTTGGAGCTTCTTTTTTAGGTTCTTCTTTTTTAGCTTCCTGTTTAGGAGCTTCTTTTTTAGGTTCTTCTTTTTTAGCTTCCTGTTTAGGAGCTTCTTTTTTAGGTTCTTCTTTTTTAGCTTCCTGTTTAGGAGCTT
>JAGFWA010000030.1 GCA_017640245.1 Pelagibacteraceae bacterium | reverse complement strand
AACAAATCACCGGTAGAAATTTTAAATAATTGATACTTACTTACAATTTTGTCTGATTGAGTACCTTTTCCAGCACCAGGAGGGCCAAATATGATTATATTCATATAATAAATAATTATTTACTAAATTTTGCTTTTTTAATCAAAGATTCGTATTGTGAGCTCATCAAACGGGTTTGTACTTGAGTTACGGTATCCATGGCTACCACTACAACAATCAACACAGAGGTACCTCCTAAATAAAAAGGTATAGGATATTTTGCGATTAAAAATTCCGGCATAAGACAAACTAATGTTAAATAACAGGCACCAATTGTAGTAAGTTTCATCAAAATATTTTCAATATACACCGCAGTTCTTTCTCCTGGTCTAATGCCTGGTACATATCCTCCATATTTTCTGAGATTTTCTGCTGTTTCCTTTGGATTGAATACGATGGATGTATAGAAAAAAGAAAAAAATATTATTCCAGATGCATACAATAACATATAGAGCGGTTTACCCTGTGAAAACAAAGATGCAAAATTAATAAAAAAATCTGATTCGGACAAACCAAAATTTGAAAATGTAATTGGCAACAATAACAACGCAGAAGCAAAAATGGCTGGTATAACGCCTGCTGTATTTATTTTTAGTGGTAAATGTGAGGACTCACCGCCGTAAACTTTATTTCCAACCTGTTTTTTAGGATAATTTATTAAAATTTTTCTCATAGCTCTTTCAACAAAAACAATAAACATTACGGTAATAATAATTAAAATAAAAATTGAAATAATCATTATTGGTGATAAAGCGCCAGTTCTTCCAAGTTCAAATGTTGAACCTAAGGCCCTTGGTATTTCAGCAACAATGCCTGAAAATATTATGAGTGATATACCGTTTCCAATTCCTCTGGAAGTTATTTGTTCTCCAAGCCACATCAAAAAAGTTGTGCCAGCAACTAAGGAAATTGTCGTCATCAATTTGAAATAAATACCTGGAGTCAAAACGAGATTACCTGCATTTTCTAAACCAACAGAAACCCCATACCCTTGCATGGCAGCAATAAAAACTGTTCCATATCTTGTAATTTGAGTAATTTTTTTTCTTCCTATTTCTCCTTGCTCTTTCAAGTTTTTAAAGTAATCTGAAACTCCTGTTAACAATTGCACGATTATTGATGCTGAAATATAGGGCATAATTCCTAAAGCAAAAATTGCCATTCTCTTAACTGCGCCTCCGGAAAAAACATTAAACATACCCATAAGGCCTTTTTGACTTGATGCCATTACCTCTTGTAAAGCAAAAGGATCTATCCCTGAAAGCGGAACGTAAGTACCGAGTCTATAAATAGACAAAATAATGATTGTAAAAAAAATTCTATTTCTTAAATCACTTGAGTGTGAAAAAGCCTTTTGTTTTATTGCTTCACTAGACATTTTTTTTGCCTATATTAATTTTATTTTTTGAAATAATCACAGATCCGCCTGCTTTTTCTATTTTTAATTGGGCAGACTTAGAAATAAAATCAGTGGTAATTTTTAATTTATTTTTTAAATCTCCTTTGCCAAGAATTTTTAATTTATTGCATTTTTTTCTAATTAATCTTTTTTCTATTAAATAGTTTATATTAATTTCATCTCCTAATTTAATTTTTTTATTTTTCAAAAAAAGCTCTAGATCTACAAGATTAATAATTGCAATATTTTTTTTATTTATTTTTTTAAAACCTCTTTTGGGCAGTCTTCTGTACAAAGGCATCTGTCCGCCTTCAAAGCTTTTAATGGCAACACCCGATCTAGATTTCTGACCTTTTACACCTCTCCCAGAAGTTTTTCCTTTACCTGAACCAATGCCTCTACCTACTCTAGTTTTAGGAAAATTTGTTTTTTCTAGAGTGTTTAATTTCATTTTTAATTTCCTCTTTTTTTAATGATTTCTGCAATTTTTTTACCTCTTATAGAGGATAAAAGCTTTGGTGAACTTTGACTTTTTAAACCTTGCAACAAAGCTTTAAGAACATTGTGTGGATTTGAGGATCCTAAAGATTTTGCAACAATATCCTGAATACCTAATACTTCACACACAGCCCGCATTGGTCCCCCGGCTATAATTCCTGTACCCGTTGGTGCTGATCTCATTAACACTTTGCCAGCTCCATTTTTTCCATATACGTCATGGTGTAAAGTTCTTCCATCCTTTAGCGGTATTTGATGCATGTTTCTTTTTGCTGTCTCAGTAGCTTTTTTAATTGCATCAGGAACTTGTTTTGATTTTCCTTGACCTATACCAATAGACCCTTTCTGATTCCCAACCACCACTAAGGCTGCAAAACCAAATCTCCTACCTCCTTTAACAACTTTAGTTATCCTATTAATTGCTATTAGTCTTTCTGTGAATTCACTTTTTTCTCTCATTAAAAATTTAAACCATTCTTTCTTAAAGAGTCCGCTAAAGCTTTAATTCTTCCGTGATATTTGTATCCACCTCTATCGAAATAAACTTTATTTATTTTTTTCTCTGCTGCTCTCTTTGCTAAAATTTCACCAATAATTATGGATAAATTAGTTTTTTTATTTTTATTCTTTTTAATATCTTTTTCGGTCGAAGAGGCAGAAACAATAGTTTGGTTTTTCTTGTCATCTATAATCTGAGCTGAAATATTTTTTAGTGATTTTACTACTGTAATTCTATATCGATCAACATTTATTCTTTTTAATTTATTTCTATTTTTAATTACACGTCTTTTGTTGCTGTTTAATCTTTTCATTTTTATTTCTTCTTTCCTTCTTTTCTTAAAACATATTGATCTTTTTCTTTGATTCCCTTGCCTTTATAAGGTTCAACAGGTTTTATCGCCTTAATTTCGGAAGCAATTTTTGACACGAGTTCTTTATCTGCGCCGCTTATATTTATTTTAGTTTGCCTTTCAATTTTAATATTAATATCTTCGGGCACCTTAAATTTAATCTCATGACTAAAGCCTAAACTTAAAATAAGTTCTTTTCCTTTTAGATTGGCTCTAAAACCAACGCCGTTTAATTCTAAATTTTTTTCATGACCTTTTGTAACTCCTGATACAGCGCTATTTATTAGGCTCCTATAGGTTCCCCACATGGCTGAAGAGTTTTTGTCTTTTTTATTAACTGGTGAAATTTCAAATTCTTTTTTTTCATTTATTTTAGTTGAAAACGTTTTGTTATCAAATAGAATTTTTTTTGAACCTTTTGGGCCAGATACTAATAATGCATCACCTTCCACTTTTATAGTGGACTCTTTGGGAATTAAAATTATTTTTTTTCCAAGTTTAGACATTAAAACACCTTGCAAATTATTTCTCCACCGAGATTGTTTTTCATTGCGTCAGAATCAGACATAACGCCTTTGCTTGTTGACAAAATTGCGAGTCCTAATCCATTTAATACTTTTGGAATACTTGTGGCTTTCGAATAAATTCTTCTGCCTGGCTTTGATACTCTTTTAATTTCTTTAATTACTGGTTGGCCCTCATAATATTTTAAATCTACGGAAAGAAATTTTATCTTTTTCTTGCCGTTATCAATATTAAAATCAATGATATAACCTTCTTTTTTTAGAACTTCTAAAATTTTTAGTCTAAAATTTGAAAAAGGTATATTGATTTTATTTAATGATCTCATTTGACCATTTCTTATTCTCGTTAACATATCTCCTATTGGATCAACCAAAGTCATATTCCTCCTTTACCAACTTGATTTCGTCATCCCGGGTATTTTCCCGCTAGATGCCATTTCTCTTAAAGCAATTCTTGAAATTTTTAATTTTCTATAAACACCATGTGGTCTTCCAGTAATTGCACATCTATTTCTTATTCTAATTTTTGATGAATTTTTTGGAAGTTTTGAAAGTTTCAATTGAGCAAGAAATCTTTCGTTTAATGGTAATTTTTTATTTCTTACTATTGCTTTTAGTTTTTTTCTTTTTTTATCAAATTTTTTTGATAATTTTATTCTTTTAAGATTTCTTTGAATAGCGCTTGTTTTAGCCATTTTTTCCTTTCTCTACTATCTCTACCTTCTTTACTTTCTTTTCAAAATTTTTAATTATTGGGAAATTAAATTCTTTAAGTAACAAAATCGTATCTTCTTTAGATTTGCTTGTTGTGACAATTGTAACATCCAAACCTTTAATGCTGTCAACTTTATCAAAATTTATCTCTGGAAAAATTATGTGTTCTTTTATACCAAAGCTAAAGTTTCCAAATTTATCACAGCTACTTTCTTTTAAACCTTTAAAATCCTTAATCCTTGGTAGAGCAATATTAACCATTCTGTCAATGAACTCATACATTCTATTATTTCTTAATGTAACTTTCAAACCGGCACTTGCACCTTTTCTTGATTTAAAATTTGAGATTGATTTTTTGAACTTCGTTACAATTGGATGTTGACCTGTTATTGCAGAAATATCCTGTATAGATGATTTAATTTTTTTTTGATCTGAAGCATCGGCTCCTAAACCCATATTAATAACAACTTTTTCAATTTTTGGTACAGCATAAATATTTTTATAATTTAATTTGGACATTAAATTTTTAATTATTTCGTTTTTGTATTTTTCTTTTAATCTAGGTATCATTTTTTAACCTTTTTATTTTCTGTTAAATTTTTCAGATTTGATAAATGAATAAATGCTTCTTTTGATATAATTCCGCCTTTATTTTCTTTAGTTGGTTTTTTATGTTTTTTGACCATATTTACAGCTTTAACTTTCGCTAAATTTCTAACCCTGTTTATTTCTATAATCTCTCCACTTTTTCCTTTGTCTTTTCCAACACAAACTTTAACTTTCATTCCTTTTTTTAAGATCATTTTTAAATAACCTCCGGTGCCAAAGATATTATTTTTGTCTGTCCTCTAAATCTCAATTCTCTAGTTACGGGACCAAATATTCTCGTTCCAATAGGTTCTCCTGTTTCATCGGTTAAAACTACTGAATTACTGTCAAATTGTACCTTTGAACCATCTTTTCTAAAAATTTCTTTCTTTGTTCGAACCACAACGGCCTTGTGGACTGACCCTTTTTTTACTTTACCATTTGGAAGCGCTTCTTTAACGCTTATTACGATTAAATCCCCTACACCAGCATATCTTTTTTTTGAACCTCCAAGAACTTTAATACATTCTACTCTTTTAGCTCCTGTATTATCAGCGACCAATAACTCTGTTTGCACCTGTATCATTTGTCTATAACCTCCCAAGTTTTCAGCTTTGATATTGGTCTAGTTTCAATTATTTTAACAAGATCTCCTTTTTTAAATTTATTTTTTTCATCATGAGCATGATATTTTTTTGATCTAGATATAACTTTTCCATAAAACGGATGTCTAAACCTCCTTTTCACTTTAACAACAATTGTTTTGTTGTTTTTGTTGCTGACCACATGTCCTTGTAAAATTCTTTTAGTCATTTTTTATTTCCAATATTACTGTAAAGTCTAGCTATATTTTTTCTTATCTTCAAAAATTCAGCAGTATCTTGTAATTGTCCATTTATTTTTTTAAATCTTATATTAAATAAGTCTTTTTTTAATTTTGTAATTTCCCTAATGGACTGATCTTTAGTTAGTTTCTTTATATCTTTTTTTTTCATTTTTATCTTTTTATAAATTTAGTTTTAATAGGAAGTTTTGTAGAAGCTTTATATAAAGCTTCTCTTGCAATCTCTTCTGAAACTCCATCTACTTCAAATAATATTCTACCAGGTTTTACTCTACACACCCAAAATTCTGGGGCACCTTTTCCTTTACCCATACGTACCTCTACTGGTTTTTTAGAGACTGGAATATTTGGAAAAATTCTTGACCAAACTTTTCCGGTCCTTTGCATATGTCTTGTTAATGCTACTCTGGCTGCTTCTATTTGTTTTCCAATTATTCTTTCAGGCTGAATAGCTTTTAAGCCATAAGCACCGTAGTTCAACAATGTAACTCTAGACGCTTTACCGTGAATTCGTCCCTTGTGTGCTTTTCTATATTTAGTTCTTGTTGGTTGCAGCATTTTTTACCTTTTTATATTTTTTTTCAATTTCTTTTTCAAAAATTTCGCCTTTATATATCCATACTTTAACACCAATGATTCCATAAGTGGTTAAAGCTTCTGCTTCTGAATAATCTAAATTTGCTCTTAAAGTATGCAAAGGAATACTTCCTTCTCTTAACCATTCGGTTCTAGCAATTTCGTTTCCAGCAAGTCTTCCGCTTACACAAACTTTTATACCTTTTGCTCCCAAACGCATTGTCGATTGCATGGCTCTTTTCATTGCTCTTCTATAAGCAATCCGTTTAACCAATTGTTGTGCAATATTTTCAGCAACTAAATAAGCATTTAATTCAGGTTTTTTAATTTCTTTAATGTTCACATAAACTTCGCTGTCTGTAATTTTAGAAATTTTATTTTTTATTTTTTCTATATCGGATCCTTTTTTTCCAATGACAAAGCCAGGTCTAGAGGTATGGATAGATACAGAACATTTTTTTGAAGATCTCTCAATAATTATTTCTGAAACACCTGAGTTTATAATATTTTTTCTTATGTATTGCCTAATTTTATAGTCTTCTATTAAAAATTTACTGTAATCGTTTTTTTTAGCATACCAAATAGAATCCCAAGATCTATTAATCCCAAGTCTAAAACCTATTGGATTTACTTTCTGTCCCATTATTTTTTACTTTCCTTTTTAAGTTCAGTTTTTTTTTCTTCTAAAATTATAGTTACCCTGCTAAAAGGCTTTTTTATTGGAGATGCTCTTCCTTTTGCACGAGGTCTAAATCTTTTCATAACTATAGACTTTCCAATGTACGCTTCTTTTACGTATAAGTTATCGATATCGTATTGATAATTATTTTCTGCATTAGCTATAGCAGATTTAACGGTTTTCTTAATATCTTCAGCAACTTTTTTTCTTGTAAATTCTAAGTCTCTAATCGCAACATCTACTTTTTTCCCTTTAATGAAGTTCAAAATTAAATTTGCTTTTCTTGAGCCACTTCTAACATTTTTGTTTACCGCTTTTATTAAATTATCTTTTTCGATCATTTATTATCCTTTTTTGCTGGAGCAGCTGGTTTTGACGCTGCTGGAGCGGCTCCTGGGCTAGCTGCTGGAGTTGCAGCGCCTGGTGGTGCTTTTGCTCCCGATTGTACAACTGCTTGCGCAGCTTTTTTATCAGCAGAGGTATGGGCAACAAATTTTCTTGTTGGTGAAAACTCGCCCAATTTATGCCCAACCATCTCTTCTGAAATTGTTATTGGAATGAATGTTTTTCCATTATGAATTAAAAAGCTGTGACCCACAAATTCCGGTATAACTGTGGAATTTCTTGACCACGTTTTAATAGGTTTTCTCCCAGTTTGACCTTTAAGTCTATCAACTTTTTTTAATAAACTAGGATGAACAAATGGTCCTTTCCAAACACCTCTGGTCATTTTCTAATCCTTTTTTTTCTCCTTGAAATTATGAATTGATCGCTTTTTTTTGGTTTTCTAGTTTTTAATCCCTTCGATGATTGTCCCCATGGAGAAACCGGACTTCTTCCTCCTGATGTTTTTCCTTCACCTCCACCATGCGGGTGATCAACTGGGTTTTTAGCAACACCCCTGACCAAAGGTCTTCTACCTTTCCATCTATTTCTGCCAGCTTTACCAATTTTAATATTTTTTTGATCCGAATTTGAAACTACACCTATTGTAGCTTTACAGCTTGCCCTTACCTTTCTAGACTCTCCTGAAGAAAGTTTAATAATTGCATAATCACCATCAAAACCAGACAGGGTCACAGACGCTCCGGCTGATCTAGCTAATTTTCCACCATTTCCATCTACTAATTCCACATTGTGAACTTGTGTGCCTGGAGGGATGTCCTTTAAAGGCATGCAGTTACCGATTTTAATTTCTTTATTCTTTCCTGAAATTACTTCGTCGCCAATTTTTAAATTTTGAGGACAAATAATGTAATTTCTTGAATTGTCTTCATATTTTAATAAAGCAATATATGAGGTTCTATTTGGATCGTGTTCAATTCTCTCTACTTTCGCTTTTACGTCATATTTTTTTCTAAAAAAATCAATAACTCTATATCTTTTTTTGTGTCCAGATCCTCTTGCTCTAGATGTAATTCTTCCTAAATTATTTCTACCGCCAGACGATGCTTTTCCTTTTGTTAAAGATTTGAAAGGAGATCCTTTCCAAATATTCTTTTTATCAACAAGAACTGTTCCTCTCGTAGATTTGGTATAAGGTTTGTATGTTTTTAAAGTCATATTTTTATTTAAACTCCTGTAGACAAATCAATATTTTGTCCTTTTTTCAAAGTGATAATAGCTTTTTTAAATCCTTTTTTTTTAGAACGTTTGTTTTTCACAATTTTATTTTTTGATTTTTTTTTGATAGTATTTATTTTAACAACTTTTACTTTAAATATTTTCTCTATATTCTTCTTTATAGAATTTTTTGATGCATTTTTATGAACTTTAAATACTACCTTGTTTTGATCTGATAAAGTTGTAGCTTTTTCTGTTATTACAGGTGAATTGATTGAATCTAAATAATTAATTTTTTTCATCTATTAATCTCTTTTGAATATTTTTAATTGAAGTTTCGGTAAATAAAACATTTTTAAATTTAAAAAGGTCATAAAGATTTGCACCTTCATCAATTATCAACTTAACATCTCGAATATTTCTTACAGATTTAAAAATATTTTTATGCGTTTCTTTGTCAGAAACAATGAGCACATTGTTTAATTTATTTTTTATCAAAAAATTATTAAATATTTTTGTTTTTTTAATTTCTTTTTTTATGTCTTCAAAAATGTAAAGTTCTTTATTCATATTTTTTTTTGAAATAGATTGTGCCAATGCAATTTTTCTTATTTTCTTGTTAATCTTCTTAATTTTATAATTATCTCCTTTTGGACCATGAGCAATTCCGCCTCCAACAAAAATTGGCGCTTTTCTACTAGCATGCCTAGCACCACCAGTTCCTTTTTGAGCGTAAATTTTACGGGTAGAACCTACTATCTCATTTCTTTGTTTAGTTTTTGCTAATCTTTTTTTTGAATGATTGATTTGCCAATCAATAACATACTTTAGAAGTCTATTGTTAACTTTTAATCCCGTTAAATCATTTGAAATTTTTAGATTTTGAGATTTGTTGCCTTCTAAATTTAAAACTTTAATATCCATTTTATTTCTTTTTATTCTCTGTTTTTTTATATCTTTTATGTCTTTTTTCTTATCTTCTGTTTTTGGGGCTGTTTTTTTTTGCTGGGTTTTTCTATTTCTTTAGCTGCCATTTTCTCCATATTTGCTCTTTTTCCAAAATAGTTTTTCTGTTGAAAGATTTAACTGATTTTCTTAAATAAACTATTTCATTCTTTGATCCTGGTATTGATCCTTTTATGTAAATTAAATTATTTTCTGGATCTGATTTCACTATTTCTAAATTTAATATTGTCCTATATTTGGCTCCCATATGACCTGCCATCTTTTTTCCTTTAAAAACCTTCCCGGGATCTTGTCTTTGCCCAGTAGAACCGTGAGACCTATGAGAAACCGAAACTCCGTGAGTGGCTCTCAATCCTGCAAAATTATATTTTTTCATTACTCCAGCAAATCCTTTTCCGATCGTTTTTGATCTAACGTCAATGAACTTAGTATCTTTAAACAGCTCTAACCCTATTTCATTTCCGATTTTGTAATCTTCGATCTTATCAATTCTATATTCTTTTAATATTTTTTTTGGCTCAGTATTTTTTTTTGAAAAAAAACCTTTCATTTGATTAGTAAGTTTTGAATTTTTTATTTTTAAAAAACCTAATTTTACAGCGGAATAACCATTTTTCTCTTTAGTGTATATATCTATAACTCTTCCCTTTTCAATTTTAAGAACTGTGACAGGAACAGAGGTGCCTGAGCTAAAAAACTCTCTTGTCATTCCAATTTTTTTTCCAATCAATCCTAATGTCATAATTATATTTTTATTTCAATATCAACTCCTGATGCCAAATCTAATTTCATTAAAGCTTCTACTGTTTGAGGTGTAGGCTCAACAATATCAATTAACCTTTTGTGAGTCCTTGTTTCAAACTGCTCTCTACTTTTTTTGTCAATATGAGGTGATCTCAGTACTGTAAATTTTTCTATCCTTGTGGGTAAAGGAATTGGTCCTTTGACTTGTGCTCCAGTTCTCTTTGCAGTATTTACAATTTCTTGAGTTGATATATCTAAAACTTTATTATCATAAGCTCTAAGATGTATTCTAATATTTTGTTTATCCATTTCTAAGCCATTTTTTTAGTTACTTCGTCCTGAACATTTTGAGGAACCTTTTCATAATGATCAAAAAACATTGAATATTGAGCTCTGCCTTGAGACATTGATCTAAGATTATTTATATACCCAAACATATTTGCTAAAGGCACCATTGCACTTATGACGGTTGCATTTCCTCTTTTGTCGGTAGTTGATACTTGACCTCTTCTACTATTCAAGTCGCCTATAACATCTCCCATATAATCTTCTGGTGTTACCACTTCTACTCTCATTATTGGTTCAAGGAGTTTAAGAGTTGCTCTAGTACATGCTTCTTTAAAACAATATCTTGATGCAATCTCAAATGCCAAAACGCTTGAGTCTACATCGTGGTGTAATCCGTCTAGAATAACAACTTTGTAATCTATTAAAGGAAATCCAGCTAATATTCCAGTATCTGCTACACTTTCAATTCCTTTTTCAACTCCTGGAATAAATTCTTTGGGGATAGCCCCACCTTTTATTTTGTTTTCAATTTCTCTTCCTTTTCCTGCTGGCAAGGGTTCAACGCTCAATTCAACTTTTGCGAACTGTCCTGCTCCACCACTTTGTTTTTTATGTATATATGTATTTTCTACTGATTTTAAAATCGTTTCTCTGTAGGCAACTTGTGGAGCTCCAATATTTGCTTCAACTTTAAATTCTCTTTTCATTCTATCGACAATAATATCTAGGTGCAGTTCGCCCATACCTTTTATTATTGTTTGACCAGATTCTTCGTCGGAGGTAACTCTAAATGAAGGATCTTCTCTAGCCAGTCTCCCTAAAGCCTCTCCCATTTTTTCTTG
>JAGFWA010000003.1 GCA_017640245.1 Pelagibacteraceae bacterium | reverse complement strand
ACATGGTTTTTTAGCATTTAATGACATTCAATCTGATTATTATCAAATTCCAACTGAAGACAAAAAAGAATTACAAAAGACAGAGGAAAAAATTAGAGAAGATTTAAAAGAAAAGACTGAAGATAACGAAATAAAAACTCCAGAAAATTTTAAAGATGGCCAAAGTGCAAATAACAATACAAACGAAAGTATTGTTGAAGATAAAAATTCAAATACTAATCGATCAGAAGAAATTAGAGAAAAATTAAAAAATAGATACGGGGTAAGAAAATACAGAATTCAAGAAGTGATTAAACCTGGTCAAGTTATCTTGGTTCAGGTAATAAAAGAAGAAAGAGGTCAAAAGGGAGCTGCTCTCACTACATTTATATCTCTAGCTGGAAAATATATTGTTTTGATGCCAAATACTGCAAAGGGAGGTGGGATATCAAGAAAAATTTTTAACTATGAAGATAGAAATAAAATCAGAAAAATACTCAAAGATATAGAGATTCCTGGAAATATGGGTCTGATAGTAAGAACGGCAGGATCAAGAAAAACCAAAAATGAAATAAATAATGACCTACAAAATACAATTGCTGTTTGGGAAGAAATTAAAAATAATACGATAAATTCAACTGCACCAATTCTGATTCATGAAGAGGGTGATGTTATTAAGAGAGCTCTTAGAGATATATATGACAACGATACAAAATATGTCCACGTAGAAGGTAATGAAGGCTATAAAAAAGCAAAATTTTTTATGAGCCAGTTTATGCCAAGAAACACAAAATATATTAAAAAATATAGAGGTAAAATCCCACTGTTTCATAAGGAAGGTATTGAAAAAGATTTGAATAAAATTTTTGAACCAGTGGTAAAGTTAAAATCTGGTGGTTATTTAGTAATAAATCCAACTGAAGCTTTAGTGGCCATTGATGTAAACTCTGGACAATCTATAAAACAGATAAATATTGAAAAAACTGCACTAAATACAAATCTCGAAGCAGCTGAAGAGATTGCAAGACAGATTAAAATTAGAGATTTGTCTGGACTAATTGTCATAGACTTTATTGATATGATGAATTTTTATAACAAAAGAATAGTTGAGAGAAAAATAAGAGAAAAACTTAAATTAGATAGGGCCAGAATTCAAATTGGTCGAATTAGTAATTTTGGACTTTTAGAAATGACTCGTCAAAGACTTAAGGAAAGTTCTATAAAGTGGGAAATAAATTTATCTCTAGAATCTTTCGCTCAAAAAATTTTAAAAAAAATTGAAACATTGGCATTCTCAAACAAAACAAAAATAGTCTCTGCGTTTATTCCGAATAAAGTTAGTTCTTTTTTAAACCGCCATTTTAGAAAAGAGATGCTTTTTTTCGAAAAAAAATATAAATTTAAAATAAATATAATTCCTGATAATACTTTAATTATCCCGGAATATAAAATACATCTGCTCAATAAAAACAAAAAAATACTAAAAAAAATAGAAAATTTTAAAACAATTGTAGCGAAAGATAGTAATATTATAGATATAGATAAAAGTAAAAAAAATAAAAAAAAAACCACTGAAGACTTGGGTAAAATCTTATGGACAAGAAGAAAAGCTAGATCAAATTAATCCTTCGTTGGGACTGCTGGCTAAACCGAATTTTTGCAGTCCAATTCTTCCTGCTAAATAAGACTTTCTTCCAGCTAACACGGCATGCTTCATTGAAGTTGCCATCATAATTGGGTCTTTGGCTTTAGCGATTGCTGTATTGATTAATACCCCGTCACACCCAAGTTCCATAGCAATCGTTGCATCGGAAGCCGTTCCTATACCTGCGTCAACAATAACAGGAACTTTTGCATTACTAACAATAATTGATAAATTTAGTTTATTTTTAATTCCTCTACCCGAACCTATTGGAGATGCCAAAGGCATGATTGCTGATGCACCTAGATCTTCCAATTTTTTTGCAATTATAGGATCATCTGAAGAATAAACCATTACCTCAAAACCTTCTCTAACAAGTACCTCTGTTGATTTCAAAGTTTCAATCATATTTGGATACAAAGTTTTTTTGTCACCAAGAACTTCTAATTTTACGAGTTTCCAACCTCCCATTTCTCTTGCCAGTCTTAAAGTTCTAAGAGCGTCTTTTGATGTAAAGCATCCTGCGGTATTTGGTAAATAAATAATTTTTTTCGGATCTAAGTAATCCATTAAAATAGGTTTTTTTTTATCTAGAATATTAACTCTTCTTACCGCAACGGTAACCATGTCTGCTCCTGAAGCTTTAACAGCATCTGCGGTTTGTTTAAAATTCTTATACTTGCCTGTTCCCACAATTAAACGGGATTTAATAATACGTTTTCCTATTTTGAAATCATCTTTTTTCATTTACCCGCCACCAATAAATTGAACAATTTCAATTTTATCATTGTTTTTGACCTTTTTATTTTTGTAATGATCCTTAGGTAAAATTGTACCATTAAGTTCGATTGCTATTTTATTCTCCTTTAGTCTATATTTTTTTATAAGATCTTTAATGCTTAAATTTCTTTGAATTTTTACTTTTTTTCCATTTAATTGTATTTTTGCCATAATTGAGATATTTTAAAATTTTACTATATCAAAATGAATCAAAAAATTCTTGTTATTAATGGACCAAATCTGAACTTGCTTGGAACAAGAGAAAAAGAAAAGTACGGAAAATCTTCACTTGAGGATATAAAAAATAAATGTGAATCATATTCTAAAAAGATTGGTTTAGAAGTCGAATTTAGACAGTCAAATGTTGAAGGTGAAATAGTAAATTTTATCCAAGATAGTAGTAAAAACTATGAGGGCATTATCATTAATGCTGGTGGATACACCCACACATCTGTAGCAATACTTGATGCGTTACTTGCGGTTAAAAAACCAACTATTGAGTTACATATAACAAATATTTACAAAAGAGAAGATTTCAGGCATAAATCACTAATTAGCAAAGCTGCTGATGGAATAATTTGTGGTTTGGGTGTTGATGGATATGTTATGGCACTCGACGGAATTAAGAAGATCATAGATAATGAAAATTGATAAAAAATTAATAAAAGAACTTAAGGATTATTTAGAAGAATTTGATTTATCAGAGATTGAATATCAAGACGGTGATAGAAAAATAAAAGTAGCCAGAAATAAAATTGCTGACAGTAGTCTAACCGCTCATAAACCAAGCTTAACTTCGGTTAAAGAAGAATCTGGGACAAAAATTACCTCTCCGATTATTGGTACTGCATATTTATCGCCTGAGCCGGGTGCAAAAAAATTTGTTGAAGTGGGAAGTCAGATAAAAAAAGGCCAAACCGTAATAATTGTGGAGGCGATGAAAACAATGAACCATGTACCTTCAACTGCTGATGGAGTTGTTAAAAAAGTTTTGGTACAAGATGGTCAGGCGGTAGAGTTTGGACAAACTTTGCTTATCCTTGAATAATTAATGTTCAAAAAAGTTTTAATTGCAAGTCGAGGAGAAATTGCCGTTAGAATAATAAGAGCCTGTAAAGAATGGGGTATTGCAACTGTTGCAGTACATTCAGATGTTGATAATGATTCAATGCATGTTCGCTTAGCTGATGAAAGCGTTTGTATAGGATCTCACCAACCACAAAATAGTTATTTAAATATTCCTGCAATAATGTCGGCTGTCGATATTACTGGTGCAGAAGCAATTCATCCCGGTTATGGTTTTTTATCTGAAAACCACAAATTTGCAGAAATTGTTGAAAAGCATGGAATTAAATTTATTGGTCCCAAAGCAGATATTATAAAAAAGATGGGAAACAAAATTGAGGCAAGGAAAATTGCTAAACAAAATGGCTTGCCAGTAATAGAAGGTTCGGAAGGTGTGGTTAAAAATACAAGCGATGCAAAATCTATTTGTAAAAAAATCGGTTATCCTGTTTTGATTAAAGCTTCGGGTGGAGGTGGAGGTAAAGGAATGAAAGTTGTTGAGGGGGAAGAAAAATTAGAAGAATTATTTTCATTGGCACGTTTAGAAGCAAGAAAATATTTTGGAAATGATGAGGTCTATATTGAAAAATATTTCAAGAACCCAAGACATATTGAGGTGCAAATTTTATCTGGAAAAAATAGAACCGTTCACCTTTGTGAAAGAGACTGTAGTGTTCAAAGAAACCATCAAAAATTAATAGAAGAATCTCCAAGTCCAGTATTGGATGAAAAAATGAGATCAGATTTGCTTAATAAAACTGTAAAGATGGTTGAGCCATTAGAATACGAAGGTTCTGGAACAGTTGAATATATCTATGAATCTGGAAAATTCTATTTTTTAGAAATGAACACAAGAATACAAGTTGAACACCCTGTGACTGAAGTTGCCACAGGAATAGATATTGTTAAAGAACAAATATGGATTGCATACTCTGGTAACACCGCTCTAACTCAAGAAGATATCGAACCAAGAGGACATGCTATTGAATGTAGGATAAATGCTGAAGATCCATCTAAAAATTTCCAACCTAGCCCAGGAATAATTTCAGTATGTCACCAACCTTCGGGTTTTAGAACTAGAGTGGATGGAGCTATTTTTCAGGGGTGCAAAATCACACCTTATTATGACAGTTTAATTTGCAAATTAATTTGCCATGGAAGAAATAGAACAGAGGCTATACAAAGAACTTTAAGATCTTTAGACGAGTTTGTAATAGAAGGAGTCACAACTACCATTGAATTGCATAAAAAAATACTTTCTCATGAAAAGTTCATTTCGTCAGAATTCGATACAAATTGGCTAGATAAAGAAAAATTTTATTAGGCCAATTATTTAAATTGATAATAAATATTTTAAATGATATGAAAACTTAATTATGGGATACCCAAAAAAGCATCGAGGAAGAAGAAAAATCGGCTCAAAAAAAAGAAGGGCTAGAAAAAGAAATAAGAAGAAATAATCTTATTTAAAATGGAGTTAAGAACTCAGATTAAAAAATTGAGTTTGTGGATATTTCTTATTCCTTTTATTTCTATAAATTTATGTTTATTCATCTCTGTTAATTTTCACATTTTCGAAAACACATTTTTAAGCGTTGATCAGATTGGTCGTTCGGCTTTTACGTTACCTTATATCGATGGCGGAGTTTCCATAAGTAGAGTTTCTAGAACATATCCTACATATTTGATATTTAAACCAGGCATGATTGTTACTTCGGTTTTACTTATGGTTTATTGGGCAAAAACAAATAAAATTGTAAATCTTTACCTAAATAGAGAGAATGAAAATAATATTTTTAAAACTTTTGGAATACTGTCTGCAGTATTTCTCATAATGCACACTATATTTTTAGGTATAAAATTTGATTATGATCTGTATAAATTTTTTAGAAGATTTATTTTATTAGCTTTTATTATTTTTGAAGTTGTTGCCCAATCTATCTTGGTTTACAGACTCTTCAAATTAAAAAAAATAATATATCGAGATATTAATGGTCACGTTTTAATACTTAAAATAATTTTAGTTAGTATCTTAACAATGGTCGCTATTGCAAGTGTGCCTATAATAACAACATCGGCAACGTGCATTTTAAACATGCGCTTGAATGGAATTATTTTGTTGGAGTGCTGTCTTCTACGTGCTAACTTTTCTCTTTGGAAAAAAACTAAAACCCTTGCTACTACATCGACCTTTGATTTTTTTGCCATTATTAAGTGAGTTTAGTAAAGATAAAAGATATAAGGGTTGAATGGGTAGCCCTAAAAAAACCAAAAGATCCAGTCACTTTCGTGACCGAACCTTCAAGTTTGAGACGCTGTTGAAGTACTACCTTCGTCTCGCCACGAGGAATGTTTAGTACTGCTGTCCCCCGTTTTCTGCCCGTTGAGCTTAAACCTCTCGGCCTTTCCCCAACTGGCCAGTTAAGAGTTGCCTCTCAATTAGTATCTATTAAATCATACGGGATAAAAAATAACTATCACTTTTTGGTTGTTTTTTTAATGCTCTGTTAGTTGTGTGGATAAATTTTTATTTACGGTTTTATCAATCCAGCCTCCTCCAAGAACTCTTTCTCCAAAATTATCTTTATAATAAAACACACAAGCTTGTCCTGGAGATATACCTTTTTCATCTTGTAAGATTTCAATTATTGCTGAGTCTGTTTTAATTATGGATTTGGCTTTAAGCAATCTTCCAGTAGATCTTACTTTAATAAAAATTTCTTTATCAAATATTTTTTTATCAGATAGAAAATTCATATTTCTTAAATATAATTTTTTTATATTTAAATATTCCTGCGGACCTACAATAATAGAATTCTCTTTAGTTTTTATATCAACAACATAAAGTGGTTCCTGATTTGAAATCTTAATGCCTCTTCTTTGCCCAATCGTATAGTTTATAATTCCATCATGGGAACCCAATTTTTTTCCTTTTAAATCAAAGATATCGCCACTTTTAAAAGATTCTGGTCTATATCTTTTTATTACAGAACTATAATCCCCATTAGGAACAAAACAAATATCTTGACTGTCTGGTTTTGTAGCCACATTAAGATTAAGTTTTTCCGCTATATTTCTAGTCTCAGACTTGCTGATTGATCCGAGTGGAAATCTTAAATAATCTAGTTGCTCTTGCGTTGTACCAAACAAAAAATAACTTTGATCCCGATCTTTATCTTCTGCGCGATACATTGAACCTTTGCCATTATCTTCGCGCCTTAGTACATAATGACCTGTTACCAAAGCATCTGCCTTCATTTCTTTCGAAAATTGAAATAAATCTCTAAACTTAACCGTTTGATTACATTGAACACAGGGTATAGGTGTCTCTCCAGCTACATAGCTATCAATAAAAGAGTCTATTACTTCTGCTTTAAATTTTTTTTGGTAGTATAAAATTCTATGTTGAATATTTAATTGTTCACACACTCTTTTAGCATCAACAATATCTTGTCCAGCACAGCACTGCCTTCCATTGTTCGGGGATTTGGCATCATCGTATAATTTAAGCGTTATTCCAGTTACATTATATCCTTGCTCTTTCATTAAGCCTGCAACAACGGACGAATCGACTCCACCTGACATAGCCACGACTACTTTTGTGTCTTTAGGTAATTTTTTTATACCTAGTGAGTTAATCATAACCTGTTATATATTATAAAAAAATAAAACTTTCCATTATGCAATATGATCTAGAACCAGGAAATTTCGTTAGACACCCAAAAGAAAGAAGTTGGGGAATCGGCCAAGTTCAATCAATCATAAAAAATAGGGTAACTGTTAATTTTCAACACTCTGGCAAAAAAGTAATTAATTCGGACAATATTAGACTAGAAAAAGTGAATGATGAACAATAAAGATTTAAAAGTTATAGCTGAAGGTCTTATCGCGACTATGGAAAGCGCTGGAAATAAATCTATTAAAATTCAAAATGAAGGTTTGAAAACCACCATTAAAAAAGATGGATCTCCAGTTACCAATGGTGATTTGGAAGTTAATAAAATTCTTACAGAAAAAATTAGTCAGTTAACACCTGGTATTCCTATTATATCTGAAGAGACAGTTGATTTAAAAAAGAAAAATAAATTAAATACATTTTGGCTCATAGATCCTATCGATGGAACCAAAGAATATATTGCAGGTAAAGATGAGTACACTTTAAATGCTGGATTAATAATTGATAATTTGCCAGCTATTGGTTTGGTTGGTGTGCCTAAAAAAAAAAGATTATTTTACTCTTATGGGAAAAGTAATTCATATTTAATTGACCAAGGTAAAACTATAAGATTGAGCTGTGAAAAAAAAACTCCAAAAGGGAAAGTGGTGGCAGTAGTAAATGGTATGAGTCAGCCACCAAAAATTATAAATTTATTACAAAAATATGGTGTAACCAATTGGTATAAATTAAGTAGCTCATATAAATTTTGTGTCATTGCTGCAGGAGAGGTTGACCTTTATGCTTCCATGGAAAGAGCTCATGAGTGGGATTATGCTGCTGGTCATGCAATAGCTGAACATGCTGGGGCGATTATTACTACTCTCGAAAATAAAGAATTCAAATACGGAAAAGAAGATTATAAGAATTTAAGTCTTCTCATTAGACGTAGTAAAGTATTAAAAGATAAATATCATGATCCCAATAATGTACTTTCAGGCCGTTTATTAGATGACGCTTTGTATCTGAAGAGAAATGATTAAAACAATATCTATAATCATTCTTTCGGTATCCTTATTTGGTTTAATTTTTTTTATCATCGTAAAAAATTCTATGAAAAAAAGAATTGATTATTATCTGAAACTAAATAAAAAAAAGAGAAAATCTAAATAAGTTTCAAGAATTGATTAAATTCCTTGTTGCTCATAGCCAAAATTTTCTTTGAGATATCGTAGCCAAATCCAGATCTAGCTAAAATTCCCATATCCTTTTTATAAAAAAGCTCCCTATTACTTTCAGGTCGCATAGGTCCTATTCTTTTTTTTTTACAAGTTTTAACTGCTGATACAAAATCAGGATCTGATTTTTCATTTTTTATTTTTTCTATACTAAGTTTAATATTTTTTTGATCTATCCCTTTGCTCTTTAAAGAATAAATAATTTTCCTCAAAGAATAACCTTTGCGAAAAAACATTCTGGCTTTAGAATCGGAATACAGAGCATCGTTTAAAAAACGATTTTTTTCTAAATTCAATATAATATTATCTATTATTTTTGATATTTCTTTTTTTGCTTTAGAACCCTGGAATTTTTTTAAATATTTTTTTAACAGATAGATTTTTATTTGTTGTTTTGATGGATTATATTTTTCAATATATGAGTAAGCCAAATCCCTGAGATTAGCGGTTAAATCCTCAAATTCTTTTTTGTTTGATATTGGATCCATTGCTTTTATATTATACAAGTTTTTTATGATTAATGACCTGCTACAATTTTTAACTTATGAAAATATCTACTATATAGCAAATATAGGTGTTGTTCCTTGTTGGTTGTTATTAATTATTTTTCCAAATCACATAATTACTAAATTTTTTGTCAAATCTGTAATAATTCCTCTTTTGCTATCCACAGCTTATATTTTTATAGTTTATCAGATTTACATAACTGAAAATATTTTTGAAATTTTTAACCTTTATTTAGGTTTGGATGAACTTTATGCTCTATTTTCTAATGAGGCATTTCTTTTAATCTTCTGGTTACATTTTTTATCAATAGGTCTTTTTGTGGGTAACTGGATTGCTAGCGATTCACAAACATACTCGATTTCAAAAATCTTTGTAATTATCTCATTAACTGTTACCTATTTTACCGGACCTGTAGGACTTGTTTTTTATTGGTTGATCAGAATTTTTTATTCAAAAAAAATTAATTATTATGAGTAAATCTATAGAATTTTATTTCGACTTCGGTAGTCCATATTCTTATATAGCTCACAAACAAATCCAAAAAGTAGAAAAAAAAAATACATTCAAAATTAAATATATGCCTATCTGTTTAGGTGGATTACATAATTCTGCAGGAGTAACAGCTCCGGCTTTCATACCTATTAAAGCCAAATTTATGATAAGAGACACTAAGTTAGTCTCCGAAAAAAAAAATATTACGTTTAAGTTTAATTCTTATTTTCCAATCAAAACATTAAACTTAATGAGAGGCACGCTAATATCACAAGAGGATAAATTCGAAAAATTGTATATTAAAAAAATTTTCGATGCTATTTGGAAAGATGGCCTCAATATGAACGATCAAATAATAATAGATAAAGTGATAAAAAATATGGATATAAACCCCAAAACATTTTTTTTAAGGGCTGCTGATATAAAAATAAAAAATAAGTTAAAAAAACTAACAGATGATGCGCTCCAAAAAGGAATATTTGGTGCACCTACCTTTCTGGTAGGTAATAAAATCTTTTGGGGGCAAGATAGATTATCTTATGCTGTAAATGAAGCTGAAAAATAAATAAAATGAGAGAAATTAAATCTAATAAAAACAACCCATTAAAAAAAATATTTATTAAATTATGTAGAATCTTTGGTTTTGAAATTATTGATCAAAGCAACTTTTATATCCCAACTTCAAATAAATCTCTTGATCAGAGCATAAGTATTCCTGGAAAAAGATCGATAAACTTACCTTTGGGCAAAGTTAATATTACAAGACCGGTCAAGTCTTTAGATGTTATTTTAAGAACTTGCATGTCCGTCAATATGTTAACGCAATCAAAAAAAAGAATATTTGAAAAAAGCAAAGACGAATATACTAAGCGAACTTTAATATCAATAATCAAAAGCATAAATCATGCAAAGAATATATTTCAAAATGTAAGATTTAAAATTTTTGTTATTGATCATAATTCTGAAAAAAACCAAATCGAAAATATGAGGAATATATTGGATGGTTCAGATATTAATTTTGAAATTTTGAATTTAAAATTAGAAGAATTTTCAAACCAAATTAAAAAAATAAATGAGGAAAACAAGGAAGTAACGTCAAATCAAAAGTCAAATATGTCAAATATTCATAAATCTCTTTTACTTTCTAAAGAAAAAAGTGAAGATTTGGTCTATTTGATTGAAGATGATTATATCCATCAAAAAGATAGTATTTCAGAAATGTTATACACTTATGAAAGAATAGCTTCGCTCACAAAAAAAGAGTTGATAATTTGTCCAACCGATTATCCTTATTTATATACGCAAAGTGAAAATACGAAAATTTTTTTAGGTGAAAGAAGACATTGGCGTCAGGTAGACCAAACTTTATGCACTTTTTTAACAAGTAAAAAAATAATCGAAAAATATTGGAATCAACTCACAAGTATGTGCAAATTTGAACACTATCCTTTTGAGAAACCCCTGCATAATATTTACAAAGTTGAAACATGTATATCTCCAATTCCATCATTGGCAGTACATTTTACAAATATAAATTCAATTTATGGTTTGTCTCCAAATGTAAATTGGAAAAAATTATGGGAAGAAAATGAAAATTAAAACAAACAAAAAAGCTCCAAATTTTAAGTTAGATTCGACAGCCTCAAACCCATTCGAATTATCAAAATCAAAAAATGCCCTGATAATTTATTTTTACCCAAAAGACAACACTCCGGGATGTACTGTGGAGACCAAAGATTTTTCTAAACTCTACAAGAGGTTTAAAAGTTTGAAATATGAAATTGTTGGTATTTCAAAAGATGATATAAAAAGTCACTTGGGCTTTAAGAAGAAATATAAAGTACCCTTCCAACTTTTATCAGATGAGAAAGTTCAAGTTCAAAAAAAATATGGCGTTTGGGGAATGAAATCCTTTTTGGGTAAAAAATTTATGGGAACAATAAGATCAACTATTGCAATAAATAAACACGGAAAAATTTTAAGAGTTTGGTCAAACGTTAGAGTAAAAAATCATGCACAAGAAGTCCTTGATTTTGTAAAATCACAAAAATAAAACAAATCGGCTTTAAACAACCCCTAAAAATAATGATTTTAGGGATTGTTTAAATTCCAATTATTTATTGAACATTTCCTTTAAGCCTTTGGCTGGAAGGAACTTAACTTTCTGAGAAGCGTTAATTTGTATTTGTTCTCCAGTTCTAGGATTTCGACCTATTCTGGCCTTCCTCTTAGCAACCTTATAAGTGCCAAAACCTGCTATTTTTACAGCTTCGTCATTTTTAAGGCAATCCAGGATAATTTGCGTAGTAGTATCAAACATCCTTTCAGCATCAACCTTGCTTTGGTTCAGTGCAGCTGAGATCTTAGTAATCAGTTGTTTTTTATTCATTTTAGCCTCTTTTTATTACTTTTTTTGAATGTCTATAAAAATTCAATAAAATCAACGATAATTTAGTACCCTTTACACATATTAACACAACATATCGTATATATTAAAAAAATGTTGATTTTATTGGTTTTTTTAAGATTTTTACCTATTTATTGAAATAAACCCCAGTCTTTTAGATCGTTAAAGGTTGCAAAAATCATTAGTGAAAGTAGTAAAAAAAGACCGATTCGAAAAAAACCTTCCTGGGTTTTTTGTTTTAAAGGTCTTCCTAGTATTTTTTCAAATAAAAAAAACATTAAATGACCGCCGTCTAATAACGGTATTGGAAATAAATTTATGAGGCCAAGACTAATAGATATGTAAGCTATAACACTGAAAAAGGCTACGATTCCAAATTCTAAAACCTGTCCTGAAATTTTAACAATTTTTATTGGTCCGCCGAGCTGAGATACATCTCCTTTCCCTTTAAATAACGATCCAATAAATTTTATAGTCGTTTTTGATACAAACCAAGTCTCCTTAATCGAGTAGTATATTGCTTTGGTAGGACCTAATTTTTTTTTATTAAATTGGTTATTTATTGGTGCAATTTTAATTCCAATGATTTTTTTTTTAACAGAATTGCCAAAAGCATCTTTTGATTCAATGATTGTAGGTTCAGTGATAACTGTAATTTCTTTTTGGTTTCTCAAAACTTTGATATTTATTTTATCTGAAGAAGCAGTATTTATATAAGTAGAAACTTCCAATATACTTTCAACTTTATTTTTATCAATAGAAACTATAATATCGTTTTTCTTCAATCCTGATTTCTCTGCTGGACTCTCTAACGCTACTTCGTCTATTTTTGCTGGCGTAAAATCTTTTCCAACAAACATATAGATTAATGAAAAAATTACAATTGCTAATATAAAATTTGCAAATGGTCCAGCAGCAACAATTAAAGCACGTTGGTAAAGTGGTTTTGTAATAAATAATCTTTGTTGATCTTGTTTATTATATTTTTTTAAAATTTCTGCTTGCTCTGCTTGACTAAATACATTTCTATCTCCAAAAAATTTAACGTATCCTCCGAGAGGAATAAGACAAAATTTCCATTTAGTTCCATTTTTATCGTTAAATCCAAATATTTCTTTTCCAAATCCTATAGAAAAATCAGTTACACCAACGCCATATTTTTTTGCAAAATAATAGTGCCCATATTCATGTATAAATACTACTACTGTAATTAGTATAACAAAAGCAACGACATAATTCATTGTTCCCAGGGCCCTTTATTTACTTTTTTTACTCCTTTAATTTTTGGTTTGTAACTTTTTTTATTAATTTTTTTATTAAAAAATAATATCAAAATTACACCTGAAATAAAACCGCCTATATGTGCTGCGTATGCCACGCCACCTCCAGAAGAAGAGGATAAAAAAGAATTTATAAATTGTAAAACAAACCAAAAGCCCAAAACATATAGTGCTCTAATTTTTATTAATTGGCTAAAAAAACCAAACGGAATCAAAACCAAAACTTTTGCGTTTGGATAATTAATTAAATATGCGCCCAGAACACCGCCAATTGCTCCGCTAGCACCTATCATCGGAATTTGGGAATTAATATCCATTAATACTTGAGACATTGCTGCGCCTATTCCACAAATAAGATAAAAAATTACAAAATTTAAGATTCCTAAATCGTCTTCAATATTATCAGCGAAAATCCACATGTATAACATATTGCCTATAAGATGCATCCATCCTCCATGCATAAACATTGATGTAAAAATAGTTCCCACGGGTGAAATCTTAAAAAGGTCATTTGGCAATTGATCAATGCCCATTAAAACTGATGGTATTAGTCCATATGAATAAGTAAAATCACGCAGTTCACTTTCACTCAGTCCTAGTTGAGATAAAAATATGACAACACAAAAACCAATAATACAGTAACTTACAATTGGTTTTTTCTTTGTTGGATTGTCGTCTTTTAACGGTATCATTTTTTTTATCTATTACATAAAATTAGGCTTTTTATCATGCTTTTATGCCTAAAATTATGCATTTTTGTAATATTTTAAATATTTGATTTTATCAACTTATAATTGTAAAATTATCGTTATGAGTGAGAAAACATCAACGCTTCTTTCAGATGTCACAATAAAGGGAGATATTGTGGAAAAGGAGAGGTTAGTCACGGACTCAAAAATTGAAGGTGATATAACGGCAGATCAATTACAAACTCACGAGGGAGCAAAAATAACTGGTAACATCAGTTCTTCAAAGGTAACTTTGGGAGGCTTGTCCAAAGGAAATATAAATGCAGATCAAATTAGAATCAGATCAACTGCAGATGTTGACGGGGTATTAAATCAAAAAAATCTTTCAGTAGAAGATGGAGCCAAGCTTAAAATAAAAACCGAAACATATTAAATTAAAATTCCCATTCACTTATTTTACTAAACAAAAAATTTCTAAATGCCTTGACTTTGGCAGAATCTTTTAGTGACGGAGGATATACGAAATGTGTTTCTGTTAAAGGGCCTTCCACATCTGGAAGAACTTTAATAATATTTGGGATATCTACAGTCATGTAATCTGGTAATGCAGCTAAGCCAACTCCGCTTTGAACTGCAAGAAGTAATCCATAAACACTATTTACTTTCATAACAGGTTTTCTTTTCTTGTTATCTTTGGTACCTAATTTTAGTGCCCAATCAGGATTAAATACAGGTGAAGGAGCTCCTTTTCCATAAGTTATAAATTTATGTTTATTTAAATCTTTTATGTTTTTTGGATGACCAAATTTTTCCAAATACTTTGTTGAAGCATAAATATGATAATGAAGATCGATTAATTTTCTTTGGATATAATTTAGCTGTTTTGGTCTTCTCATAAAAATTCCGATGTCCGCTTGACGTGTACTTAAGTCTAATTCTTTGTCA
Source organism: Pelagibacteraceae bacterium (assembly GCA_017640245.1). Classification (GTDB taxonomy): domain Bacteria; phylum Pseudomonadota; class Alphaproteobacteria; order Pelagibacterales; family Pelagibacteraceae; genus Anoxypelagibacter; species Anoxypelagibacter denitrificans. Next base: position 22,294 of record JAGFWA010000003.1, on the reverse strand, counting down.
TCAAAAATTAATTCAATTTCAATCTCTGGATGCATTTTCATAAACTCTTGAATTCTAGGAGTAAGCCAAGTAGTTCCAAAACTTACGACGGTAGTAATGGTTAATTTGCCATGAAGTTTATCTTTTTCATCCCCTAGTGTTGTTTCAATATCTTTTAGTTTTGATATTACATCGTGTGCAGTTTTGTATAGGTATTCTCCATTGTCTGTAAGCACCAAACCTCTAGCATGTCTTTCGAATAGATGGATTTTTAAATCATTTTCTAATGACTGAACTTGTCGACTAATAGCTGATTGACTTAAATTTAGAATAACAGATGCTTTTGTAAAACTTCCAATCTCAGCAACGGTATGAAAAATTTTTAATTTATCCCAGTCCATTATTTATTAAGATTTACTATATGTCTGCCTGATGTTTCGCCTTTTAACATTTTTGGAAAAATATTTAATACTTCGTCTAAACCAATCTCTTTAATTGATTTATTTAATTTTTCAAAATCAATTAGGTTTGCTGCCTCATTCCAAATAAATTGTCTTCTTTTTATAGAGGCATTAACGGAATTTATACCCCAAAGTTTAACTCCTCTTATTATAAACGGCATTACAGTAGTATCTAATTTTATATTTGCTGCTAAACCACATGCTGCTACAATTCCATTATCTTTGGTTTGAGCAAGAACATTTGCGAGTATTTTTCCTCCAACAGTATCAACTGCTCCGTCCCACAATCCTTTTTCTAATGGTCTTAAATCTTTATCTAAATCTTTAGTATTTATAATGTTTTTTGCGCCTATTGATTTTAAGTATTCGCTATTATCAGCTGTTCTTGTGACTGCAGTTACATTGTATCCAAACTTATTTAATATCATCACAGCAATACTGCCTACACCACCTGATGCGCCAGTAACAATTACATCTTTTACTTTCTCTCCTAATAATAATTCTTCTCTAGCCTTAATAGCAAAAGAACATTGTAAAGCTGTAAACCCGGCGGTACCTAATATCATTGATTGTTTTGTTGTTAGAGAATTTGGTTTTTTAACTAAAAAGTCTGCATTAACTTTTGCATACTGAGAATATCCACCGTAAAATATTTCTCCAACCCTCCAACCAGTTGAAATAATTTCATCACCAGATTTGAAATTGTTATTTTCACTTTCTACTACAGTGCCTGAAAAATCAATTCCTGGTATATGAGGAAATTTTTTTACTAATTTTCCACCATTGTTTAAAATGAGCGCATCTTTATAATTTAAACCCGAATAATCAACTTTTACTAAAACATTGCCATCTTTAAGTGCGCTCGTATCAAGCTCCTTAACTTCGCGAGTAAAGTTTTCACTTTCATTGTTTATAACAATAGCTTTAAATTTTTTTACCATGAATCAAAATTAGTTTTGATCGGCGATATATCTTAAAAATCTATTTTGATAGCTTAGATCGTCTTTAAATTTTCCTAGGAAATAGTTTGTTACAGTGGTTGCCTTTTCTTTTTTTACTCCTCTCGTTGACATGCATTGGTGTGAGGCATCAATAGTGACCGCCACCCCATAAGCATCAAGTCCTTTCATTAAAACATTGGCTATCTGCATTGTAAGTCGCTCTTGAGTTTGAAGTCTTTTTGAAAAAATTTCGACTGTTCTTGCTAGTTTGCTTAAACCCACTATCCTTTTCTTGGGCAAATAAGCAACATGAGCAAAGCCAACTATTGGTGCCATGTGATGTTCGCAATGACTTGAAATAGATATATTTTTTTCTAACACCATATCATCATAACCTTGGACATCGCCAAAAGTTTTGCTTAATTCTGAATTGGCATCTTGATGGTATCCTTTAAAATATTCTTTGAATGCTTTTACAACTCTTTTAGGAGTTTCGATTAAACCTTCTCTACTTGGGTCTTCGCCAATCCATCTAATAATTGTTCTAAAAGCCTCTTCGGCTTCGTCGTCATTGACTTTAACTTTACTGTTTTCTCTGACTTTTTCTAGGTTCTTGACAATTTTCATGATTTTATTTCTTTCATATATTACAAATTTTGTTAATGCAAATTGCTATTTTACTACTTTTTTATTAATTTAATCAAATGTTTAAAAAAAGAGAAAATGTCGCTGCTATAGAAGAAGGAAAATTATTGTCCCCCAAATTTGATAAAGATGGCTTGATACCCGTTGTAACTACTGACTGTAAAACAGGAGAAGTATTGATGCATAGTTACATGAACGCTGAAGCGTTGAAAAAAACTATCGAAAGCAAAGAAGCTTACTATTGGAGTAGATCAAGAAAGTCTGTTTGGCACAAAGGCGAGGTTAGTGGCTTTATACAAAAAGTTATTGAAATTAGAATCGACGACGACCAGGATTCTATTTGGATGAGTGTGGACATTGGAAATGGTGCTAGTTGTCACGTGGGGTATAAATCATGTTTTTATAGATCTATGCCTCTAGGAAAAGTTGAGAACTTTGAAAAAGTGGAAATGGAATTTAAAGAAAAAAAGAAAAGATTTGATCCTAATATAGTTTATAAAAATAAAACTAATCCAACTAAGATTTGAATTATTATGTTACAAAATGAAGATAAAGACCTAAATGAAATTTGCGAAGAGTGTAAAAAAGAAGATGAAAGTGTAACTCAAAATCTTATTGTGCATGGATATAAAATTTGTGACAGCTGCAAACTATCAAAAACTATTTTTCCTATCTAAAAATAAGCAAAATTAAAAGTAATAAAAAAGCTTGAACAAGCCAACTTACTATTACTACACCTAAAGCTCTCCATAAACTTTTATAATCAAGTGCCTGCTTAACGGCCACTACCATACAAGCAAGCATCCAAAGTGCTGATCCAACAAAAGTCACGGTCATTAATTCAGGAGTAAAAGCAAAAACTCTAATTAATCCTGGAGCGCTCGAAAAACCAATCGTCCTTAATAATTCTCCATGATCACTTTTTGTTTCTTTGTCAGGAAATAATTTTGTGCCAACTATATAAATGATGAAGGCCCAAAAATACCAACTTGCTAGAGATAACAAGGGGCCCAAAAGAAAATTTGAAGCACCTAGATGTATTGCACCAACTCCAGCGGCTAAACTTGACAAAACAACTACTCCGGCAGCTTGAATGGTAGCTGATTTATCGTGCTCAACTTCTTCATATAAATCTGGATCTATCTTAATGGCTCGAAAAATTCTGTTTATAAAAATTAAAACCATATATATCTTTTCGTAAAACTGTTGAGTTTTTTTGGTAAATTTTCAAGAAGTTTAAATGACTCTTTAAATTCCATAGATGTATATAAACTAATTAAAGGAAAAATATATATGAAAATACCAAAAAATTTGGAGCTAATTGTATCAGGGATGTCTGTGGCAATGGTTATAATACGTAGGGTTCTGGTCTTTTTTTATTTTCCAATACACGCTCTATAGCAAAACAATTTAAATCGATTGACTGGTAAGAGCCTGTGGTAATTAACTCAGTTAAAGCTCTACCAATTCCTGGAGCCTGCATTAGGCCTCTTCCGGTGAAGCCTGAAGCTATATATAAATTTTCATACTTGGGGTGTTTTCCTACAACAGCATTATTGTCTAATCTATTGCAATCATAATACCCTGCCCAACCACCTGTTAATTTTAATTCTTCAAAAATTGGTATTCTTTTTGCAAGCGCTGGCCAAACTAATTCTTCAAAATCATTCCATTCTGGTTCTAAATCTTTAGCATTAAACTTTGAATTTGGTGAGCCTGCTAAATACTCTTTGCCTTCTGGTCTCCAATAAACTCCAGTAGTAAAGTCAGATGTAAGAGGCATTTCAGGTATGTGTTTGGGGCAGCTAACTCTAAAAACAGTATGTTTTTGTGGAACCACCGGTATATCGTTTAACAATTCATTCGTACAATAGCCTACAGCAGAAATAATAATTTTTGCTTTTATCTCTGATATGCTTTTTATTTCTCCTTTCACAAATTCAGCACCTAATTCAATTGCTTTGTTTTTGATTGCGCCATGAAACATATGTGGATCGATCCAACCTTCTATCTTGCTGTCTGTATAGGTTACGGTTTCTATCCCTTCGTCATTAATATAGGGGAATATTTTTGTTAACTCTTTCCCTTTAATATTTTTTGTTCCTGCCTCACATGCTTGATGATTTTTCAAAGCTTTGTATTGTTCTTCTGCATCTTTAGGTCCAAATAAAAACAAATATCCATTTGGGACTACGCTGACGGTAGGATTGGGATTCTTTTCTGTCTTTAATAATTGAGGAATTTGAGAAATAAACTCTTGGGCAAATTTTCCTAATAAAATATTTTCTTTTTGAAAAAATTGCCTTCTAAAACCGCCAAGAGATAAAGGAAATGATGCTTTTTTGTAAGTTGGATCTCTTTCTATAACTTTAACTTTTCTACCTTCTTTGGACAAAAAATAAGCTGTGGCCGCCCCTATTATTCCACCACCAATTATAACTATATCGTCCATAACTAATTCAAGCGGCTGTTTCTTTTTTATATTCATCTATCGACGGACAAGAGCAGAAAAGATTTTTATCGCCATAGACGTTATCTACCCTGGCAACAGGTGGCCAGTACTTATAAGATTTTAAAGTTGCAGAAGGATAAGCTGCTGTTTCTCTATCGTACTTATGTTTCCATTCGTTAGCCGTAAGCTCGACATGAGTGTGTGGAGCATTTTTTAACGGATTATCATTTTTATCAAATTCTCCGCTTTTAACTTTATCAATTTCTTCTTTTATTTTAATTAATGTTTCACAAAAACGATCAATTTCAGATAAACTTTCACTTTCGGTAGGTTCAATCATAATTGTTCCTGGAACTGGCCAAGACATTGTTGGTGCATGAAAACCAAAATCAATTAATCTCTTTGCAATATCTTCTTCGGTAATTCCTGTCTCTGTTTTAATAGGGCGAATATCAATAATACATTCGTGGGCAACATTTCCATTCTTGCCCGTATAAAGAACAGAAAAATGTTTTTTTAATTTCTTTGAAATATAATTCGCATTTAATATTGCCACTTGAGAAACTTTCTTTAAACCTTCAGCTCCCATCATCTTTATATACATCCAAGAAATTACCAAAATACTTGCGCTTCCCCAGGGTGCTGCAGAAACTGCCCCGATACCAGTTGCTGGTCCGCAGTCTTTGATCACTTCGTGTTTTGGAAGAAAAGGATCTAAATGCTTTTTGCATGCAATGGGTCCCATTCCTGGTCCTCCCCCGCCATGTGGAACGCAAAATGTTTTATGTAAATTGATATGACATACATCCGGACCAAATTTACCTGGTTTTGCAATTCCAACTAACGCATTAAGATTAGCTCCATCCATATAAACTTGACCTCCGTTATCGTGAACAATGTTGCAAATCTCTTTTATTTTCTCTTCAAAAACACCGTGGGTTGATGGATACGTAACCATTAGAGCTGATAAATTTTTTGAATACTGTTTTGCTTTAGATTTTAATTCTTCAATATCAATATTTCCATTTTTATCACAACCAACAACCACTATCTTCATACCGGCCATTTGAGCACTTGCCGGATTCGTTCCATGAGCTGAACTCGGAATTAAACAAACGTTTCTATCTTTATCTCCATTTTCTAAATGATATTTTCTAATTATCATCAATCCCGCATACTCACCTTGTGCTCCAGCATTTGGTTGTAGAGAAACACCTGAAAAACCAGTAATCTCTCTCAACCAATTTTTTAAATCTGTAAATAAGTTTCTATATCCTTCCATTTGTTCTAAAGGAGCAAACGGATGGGGTTCGTAAAATCCTCCCCAAGTAACCGGGATCATTTCCGATACTGCATTTAATTTCATGGTACATGAACCCAGAGAGATCATTGATCTGTTTAAAGCGATGTCTGAATCTTCTAATTTTTTTAAATAACGAGTCATTTCTGTTTCTGAATGATAAGAGTTAAAAACAGGATGTGTAAGATATTTTGATGATCTTTCTAATTTTTTTGGAATGTTGCTTAATATAACTTTTCCTGTTTCATTGATTGATTCAGAGCTATTAAAAATTTTTAAGAGATCGTTAGTTTTTTCAACCGATTTTCTTTCATCAAAAGCAATGGACAACATATTATCATCGACCATTCTTATGTTTACTCCATTGTTTAGTGCGTTTTTAAAAATATTTTTTGTTTTATTTTTTGTAAGGATAGTAACGGTGTCAAAAAAATTATCAGAATAAAGTTCGTAACCCGATTTTTTAATTTTATCAGCAAAGCTTTTTGTTAATTTAGAAATTCTTTCTGCTATTTTATTAATACCATCGGGTCCATGATAAATCGCATATGCGGCTGAAATAATTGCAAGCAAAGCTTGTGCGGTGCAAATATTGCTAGTTGCTTTTTCTCTCCTTATATGTTGCTCACGAGTTTGTAATGCCATACGCAAAGCTTTTTTTCCTAAACGGTCAACAGAAACTCCAATGATCCTTCCTGGCATTGCTCTTTTATATTCATCTTTTGTTGCAAAGAACGCAGCGTGAGGACCTCCATATCCCATTGGAATTCCAAATCTTTGTGAACTACCAACGGCAATATCGGCTCCGAGTTCTGCGGGTGTTTTAAGTTTTGCTAAAGCCAAGAGATCACAAACTAAAATTGCTTTCCCTTTTTTTTTATGAATTACGCTAATTGCTTCACTAGGATCTCTAATATCTCCTAGCGTTCCAGGATACGCAAGAATTCCACATATAATATCACCTTTTATGTCTTTTAAATCTTTTTCTTGATCTCCTATTATTAATTTTAAACCAAACACTTCGGTTCTTGTTTTAATTACATCGATAGTTTGAGGATTACAATCGCTTGAAACAAAAACTTTATTTAAATTATTTTTATCTAATCTTCTGCTTAATCCGATAGCTTCTGCTGTCGCCGTAGCCTCGTCTAGCAAAGATGCGTTTGCTATATCCATACCAGTAAAATCCAAAATCATTTGTTGGAAATTCAACAACATTTCTAATCTTCCTTGAGCTACTTCGGGTTGATACGGTGTATAAGCAGTATACCAACCAGGATTGCAATAAATGTTTCTCAGAATAACATTGGGCATATAAGTGTTGGAATAGCCCATTCCTATGTAATTTGTGTACACTTTATTTTTTTCAGAAATAGTTTTTAATTGCTTTAAAGATTCGTGTTCAGAAGTTGGATTGCCAATTTTAAGTTCATCTTTTAATAAAATATTGTCTGGAACAGTTTTTTTTATTAGATCATCTAAAGAATCTGCTCCCACCACTTTCAGCATTTTTTTGATCTCTTCTTCTGAGGGACCTATATGTCTTCCAATAAATTCTTTTGACGTATTATCAATCATATTAATTTGGATTCTCAGTAACAAATTTATCGTAATCAGCTTTGCTCATAAGTGAATCTAAATCTGATTTATTTTTAATTTTCATTTTAAAAAACCAGGCGCCTCCTTCAGGATCTTTGTTAACTGCCGAGGGATTGTCGACTATGGATTGATTGCCTTCTGTAATTTCGCCTGAAATAGGGATGTAAATATCGCTGGCTGCTTTTGTAGATTCAACTACTCCTGCATGACCATCTTTTTCAACATTCTTTCCTTTTTCTGGCAACTCAACAAAAACAATATCGCCAAGCATTTCTGTTGCATGTTTTGTAATACCAATAGTAGCTATCTCGCCATCTACCGTTAGCCATTCGTGTTGTTTAGAAAATTTTTTTTCACTCATGCGTCCTCCTTTTCATTTAACATAACTTTTTTTATAAAACGGCAGTTCTGAAACTGCTGCATCGTGTTTTTTTCCTCTAACCCCTAAGAGGATCTTGTTATTAATCTTAGAAAATTCGCTTTTAACATAACCCATTGCAACAGAGCTGTTAACGCTTGGCCCAAAAGTCCCGCTAGTAATAACTCCTATCTCTTCACCATTTGATGAAAATATTTTAGTCCCTTCCCTAGCTATGATTCGTCCTAACGGTTTTATACCAACTCGAATTTTAGATGCGCCATTCTTCAAATCTTCTCTTATATTTTCCCAACCATTAAATCCTCCTTCTTCTCTTCTCCTTTTTGAAATGGCCCATTTTAAATTTGCTTGGATGGGATTGATATTTTCATTAAGGTCGTGTCCATATAAGCAAAGTCCGGCTTCTAATCTTAAAGTGTCTCTGGCTCCAAGGCCGATTGGCTTAACTCCTTTTTCCACTAAAAGTTTTGTGAAACTTTCTGCTTTTGAATTTGTAATTGAAACTTCAAACCCGTCTTCACCCGTATATCCTGAACGGGTTATATAAATTCTTTTATTTTCAAATTGAAAATGATTTCCGTTCATAAATTTAAGTTTATTTACGCCGCAAACAATTGATTCTAGAATTGATTCTGATTTTGGTCCTTGAATAGCAATAAGTGAAAGATCGTTCTTTAAATCATATTTATGCTCTGGCTTTAAACACTTTACTATTTCTTTGATATCGTTCTCCTTGCAGGCGGCATTCAAAATAATATTAAATCCCTTTTCTGTTCTAGTGATAATAAGATCGTCAATAACACCGCCCTTATTATTTATTAAAAAGGAATATTTTGATTGATTTAATTTAATTTCTTTCAAATCCAAAGGAATAATTTTTTCTAAACTGTTTTCCAATGCTTTGTCTCCAGATAAAAATAATTGCCCCATATGTGAAACATCAAAAAAACCGGCAGATTCTCTTGTGCTAATATGTTCTTTGACAATGCCATCCTTATATTGAATTGGCATTTCATAACCTGCAAAAGGAACAAACTTTGCTCCTAAATTTTTATGAAAATTATATAAAATTGTTTTTTGTGTTTGCATAATAACTCTTCATTGTCCCCCTCTGTCGGATTACCTGAGAGATTTACCCCTTCGGTGAGGCTAACGCCTGCTTTCCAGAGTTATTACGGTAACGGTCCTTTTGCCTGAGAGTTTCCGGGGGGTTGCTCCTTCGGCGCCAAAAAATGGTCTCTCCCGTTACGCTATCTTTCTAACACACCGGAAGCATATCATAATCCTTTAAGCTGTAGCAACAATTTAGTATGCCCAAGTGTGATCAAAAAAATTCCGTAAAAATGGACTATTTGATGCAAAGTTAATAAATGACTTTATAAACAAATTAAATAAAGAGCTATCAAGATAGAATTTTAATTTTATCTAAATTTACTAAATTTAACTTTATATAAACCATCGTTGTCAGCAGTGATGTAAAAATAACTTTCTTTATCAAAAAATAGTTTTCCAGATTTATCTAAACCAAAATGTCTCAATCTTTTTTTAAAAGAAATTTTTTCAATATTAAGAATATTATTTTTATTTATTATAAAAATTATTATAGACCCGCCTCTTAGGCTTAGGCCCATTAAACAAATATTATTTTGATAGTAAGTAGATAAATTTTCTGGACATACGTTCAGAGAGGACGGCGCTACCGCAGGAAGAAATGCATATATAGGTTCTTTAAAATTATATTTACTGTGACTTCTAGAAAAACTTTTACCATTATTATATTTTGTTCCTAAAGAAACTATTGGCCAACCATAATTTTTCCCTTTTATTATTTCATTTAATTCATCTCCACCTTGAGGTCCGTGTTCCAAAGAAAATATATTTTTTTTGTAAAGGACTAAACCTTGCGGGTTTCTGTGACCCAAAGAAAAAATTTCATAATTTTGATCACTATCTCCTGGCGAAAGTAAAGTTTCATTTTTAATTAATAACACTTTCCCAAAAATTGAATTTTTTGATTGAGCGAGCGCTGATATTTCTTCTGACTGATGAGTTGGTGTACCTATAGTTAGCAAAATATTGTTATTATTTTTAACATAGGCTCCTCCCAAACCACCAAAATCAACTTTTTTTTTGTCTGGCAGACATTTGCTTTCAATTATTTTTTTCCCACTTTTTAAATGAATTAAAGCAGCATACAAACATGAGAATTTTTTTAATGAAATTAAAGCAAAATATTCATCATTTATTGTAAATACACTTTTAACTCCACCATCTCTTTCATTATAAAATAATAGAGGTAAATTTATTTCTGATGTATTTTCATTTTTAATTAACAAGCCATTTCTTGTAAAAATTTCATAATCTGTTTTATTATTATTATTATTTATAATTAAAGAAGCGGTTTTTCCAGAGTAAGACTTAACTTTAGAAAAAATTAATGAGAATGAGTTTGCAGATAATTCTTTAAAATCTTCTTTTTTATTTTCTAATTTATTTAATTTGTCATTGTCCGCTTTTTTATTAACAAAACTATCTTTCAAACCTATTTTTTTTAGAGTGTAGTTAATATATTTTTTTGGGACCTCTACTAAATTTGGATTTTCATAGCCAGTAAATATGCTTACTAATATTATAATTAATAATATAAAAAATTTGTTAATTGTTTTTTTCATACTTATTTACTGGATTTTATATCGATTTTTGACAAAACTGTGTATATAATAATTTTACTTCTCATATGAGTTAATTAAAAATGCAAAATTTTTATTCTTATTTATAAATGATGATTCTACTGAGAAAACATCAGATGTTGTGATGGTTTTTTCATCTCTTATTATGTGAAATTCTAATTGTAATTAATTTACACCGGGTTTTACTTTTTCCAAACTCTTAATAATAACGGCTGTCATTATTAGTAAACCTGCAATAAATACATTCATTGGTGGTATTTCGTTAAAAAATAACCACACCCAAATTGGTCCGCCTATACTTTCGACTAACATTAACAGACCAACCGTGACTGCTGGCGTAGTTCTTGAGCCAATAGTAAGAAAAATGAATCCGAGAGCTAACTGAGGAACACCAAAAAGAAAAGAAAGACCAAAATCTCTATAGGAAATAACTAAACTCTTTGACATAAGAAAAGCATATAAACAACTTAAAATTCCAGCATAAAAAATTGCAGGAATCATATCTAGGTTAGGGTGTTTTCTAATTGTTATTATAAGCGCTGCAAGACTAATGGATATTAGAAGAGCAATTAAATTCCCAGTTAAAGATCCACGGAAAAGAGAATCTCCAATCATTAAAAAAATTCCTAACATTGCTATAATGATAGCTGCAAATCCCCTTATTGAAATTTTCTCTTTAAGAAGAAAATATCCAAAGACTGCTAGGAAGAGAGTTTGAGTACTCAACATAAAAGCCACATTGGCTACAGTGGTTTTTGTCATGGCAAAAATATATCCGGTAAAGCTAATAGATAAAAAAACCCCTCCAAGAATTCCTGGGAATCCAGATTTTTTTATTATATTAAAGGCTTCTTTTTTATAAGTTAAAAGTAAGAATGCAACCAAGGCCAACACAAAAAATACAGATCTCCAAAAAAGAATTTGCCATGGGCTAGCACTTTCATAAGATCTAATAAGAGGTCCTCCAAAACTCAAGCAGAAACCTGCGAGAAGACACAAAATATATCCTGGAATTTTATAAACGAATTGCATTTAAATTATTATTTAGTCTTTTTAGATATTCTTCAAATGCACTTTCTGCAATTGATATGTCGACCAATTTGAAATTTATTTTTGTTCCTGGTGCTTTTTGCACTAATTTATCGTAATCGGCAGTAATAACATTGGCAATTTTGGGATAACCCCCAATTGTAGGATGATCTGATAAAAGAATAATAGGTTGGCCATCTCCTGGAACTTGTATTGATCCTTTAGTGATCCCTTCTGATTTTATATTTGAGCTTATCACATTTTGAAGTTTCTCTCCTTCCAACCTCATACCCATTCGATCGGTTAATTTTGTAATCTCATATTCTTTTAAGAAAAAATTTTTTTGGCTTTCTTTTGAAAAATAACTAAACTGTAATCCCTCCATGACTCTTATAGTGTTATTTTCGTCAAAATTAAATTCTATCTTTTTTTTTGAATTGGCTGATTTAATCTGATTATAAAAAATTTTTTCTCCTAACTTTAATTTTTCACCATCGTTGGAACCGATCTTTGCTCTAACTAGGGTAGAAATACTTTCTTTGACTTTATCCAATTTAAAACCACCAGAAATTGACAGGTATCCATAAACGGATTTTACTGTTGAAATAATGTCAATCTTCTCACCTTTGTAGATACAAAAGTTTTGATTGCATACGCCTTGTTTTATCTTTCCGTTTTTATCAATAACATTGAAATTAACTTTTCCTGCTATAGCTATTTCAGCGCTTTCACTTTCAAGCTCAAGCAAAGGTCCTTGGTAAGCAAATTCTAAAACTCCTTCGAAAACTTCGTTGCCAACCAATTGGTTGGCAAGATAAAATAAAGACCGATCCATACATCCGCTCGGAACAATACCAAGATGCTGCAATCCAAATCTTCCTAGATCTTGAAAAGTAGAATTAATACCAGGTCTTAGAATTTTAAAATAATTACTCATTTTTAAAAGATAACAATTCTTTTTTTGTTATTGATTTAAATTGCACGCTGTCTCCTGGCGATAAAATGCTTGGATTTTTTTTATTAATGTTAAATAACTCTAAAGGTGTCTTGCCTATAATATTCCATCCTCCAGGAGAATCAAAAGTGTATATATTGCAAAACTTTTCAACTATCCCAACTGAACCTTTTGGCACTCTAACTCTGGGTGTTTCTAATCTGTTTAAATACAATTTCTTATTTAGGTCGCCCATGAAAGGATGCCCAGGAACAAAACCTATCATATAAACAAAAAAGTCCGTTTTAAGATGCTCTTTTGTTATTTCCTTAAAATTCAATTTTGTTTTTTGCTCCAAAGTTTTAATATCCAAAGCAAATTCCTCGTCATAACATATCGGAATTTCAATCAGCTTATTTTTCTCTGGTAGTGTTATTTTAGAATAATCACTTTTTTGAATAAATTGAATAAGTTCACTAGATTTTATTTTTTCTAGATCAAAATTAATTATTAATTTATTATAAGATGGCGTGCAGTTTAAAATTCCTTTAATCTTTTTAGCTTTTGTAGAGTCCTGTACAAAACTAAAAAATTTAATTACCTCTTTGTTAGTATCTTTGCTAATTTCATCTCCAAAATCACAAGCGATACCGCAGTCCCCTATATTACTTATTTTTTTAAGCATAAATTGCTATAATAAATATTATATAATGATTTAAAAATGGAAATTAACATTAATTGTGATCTTGGAGAAAGTTCAAAATTTTGTTCTACAGAAAATGACCCTTTATTGCTAGAGATTGTTAACTCAGCAAATATAGCATGCGGTTATCATGCTGGAGATAAGCCCACAATGGAACAAACTGTAAAAATATCAAAAAAAAACGCTGTCAGTATTGGAGCGCATCCATCGTTTAATGACAGAGAAAACTTCGGAAGAAAACGAATTAACTTACCATCAAACGAAATAACAAAATTAATTATTGATCAAATAAATATTCTGTCTGAAATTACAGGCAGGTTTGGAATGAAAGTTACGCATGTAAAACCTCATGGAGCTTTGAACAATATGGCTTGCGAAGATTATGATTTGGCTAAAGTCATTTCGGAATCTATCATTAAAGTAAACAAAGATTTAATTTTTCTAGTTCCAACAGGATCACAAATGGAAAAAGCTGGAAAAAAACTTGATATGAAAATTGCCGTAGAAATATTTGCTGACAGGAACTATGAAGATAATGGAAGTTTAGTTTCAAGATCAAAAAGTAACGCGATGATTACTGATCCAGAAATAGCTAAAAAACATGTTACTAAGATGGTAGAAAATCAAGCGCTTAATTGTTATTCTGGAAAACAAATTCCTTGTGAAATTGATTCCGTATGTGTACATGGTGATGGAAAGAGTGCAGTTGGGACTGCAAAACAAATTAAGGAGGGGTTTATAAAAGCTGGAATGATTTTAAAACCATTAGATAAAATGAAAAAATATAAATAATGAGCTTCGAACAGGTAACAATTTTTTTTCAGATTGTATTTATCGATATCTTGATGGCTGCTGATAATGCAATCATCATCGGTCTTATAGCCGCATCATTCGCTAAAGCGGACAGACAAAGAATAATAATGTTTGGAGTCTTTGCTGCTTTTATTTTCAGAGTTATTTTTGCATTGATAACAGTTCAGCTCCTACAATACCCTATCTTAAAAATAATAGGTGGAGCCCTTTTAATTTGGATAGTTCTTAAGTTATTACATGACCTACAACTTTTAGATGTTTTCAAAACTTCTAAACCAAAAATTGTTAAACCAAAAAAACAACCTTCCTTTGTTAGTGGCGTCTATGCAGTTTTAATCGCAGATGTTACTTTGAGTTTTGATAACGTTTTAGGTGTGGCTGCCGCTTCAAGAGAACACACGTATTTGTTAATATTTGGATTGTTGTTATCTGTATTCTTAATTGCCACAGCTGCAACATTCTTCGCAGAATATATAAAAAAACACAGCTGGGTTGGCATTGTAGGTTTGATTGTAATTTTTTTAGTTGCTCTGCAACTAATTGGCGGTGGTGTAGAATCTCAGTATCCCGGTACTATACCTGAGCCTTTTAAATCTTGGCTTTAATTGTTTATTTTTTTAAACCTTTAGATTTAAAATTAGTGATAAAGCCAATCAGAAAATATAGGATTTTTCTTTACTCTTTCTCGCTATTTTTTTTCTAACCTCAATATTAAGTTTAAAAAGTTCATTCAATTTAAGTTTTCTGAGATTTTCAACGTCTTTAATAAACCTTTTGGCTTCTTTAGTATCTACCGCTCCATCGGTTAGTGAATTAAATTTTTCAATATAATTTGATCTTGTAAAAGGTCGTTTTCCACTTGGATGTGCGTCTGCCACAGATATCTCGTCTTCTATTTGTTTCCCATCATTCATTTTAATGACAACTCTCCCGCCAAAACATTTTTTATTGGGATCAGGATCGTGATATTTTTTTGTCCATTCTTTATCTTCAAAAGTCTTAATTTTTTGCCATAATTCAATGGTGCTTTTTCTACTTGCTCTTTTAGGGGTGTAAGAATTGATATGATGCCATTCGCCATCCTCCAAGGCAACAGCAAAAATATACATAATAGAATGGT
This sequence comes from Pelagibacteraceae bacterium, assembly GCA_017640245.1. GTDB lineage: Bacteria > Pseudomonadota > Alphaproteobacteria > Pelagibacterales > Pelagibacteraceae > Anoxypelagibacter > Anoxypelagibacter denitrificans. The sequence goes on along the minus strand of JAGFWA010000003.1, from coordinate 7,249 downwards.
CTAGTGTTTCTCTGCTAGCCTTTGGATCCATTTTTTGAGGATCGTTAGCTCCGGTTCCTATAACATAATGAGTGTGATGACTGGTATATATCTCAACAGATTCAATGTTTGAAATATTGTTGATTTTTTTATTTAGATTTCTTGCTAAATCTATAAGTGCTTGTGATTGATATTCTGCTGAGTGCTCTTTTGTAAAAGTCTCAAGGATTGCCTTTTTTTCTTCATTAACATTTGGAAGTGGAACGTTGTATTCGGCTTCGGGTCCTGAAAGAACATAAGCAATTACACTATCTTCTCCTTCATAAATGGGACTTGGAGCACCTTCACCTCTCATGCAGCGATCAACGGCTTCAATAGCTAATTTACCAGCATGAGATGGTGCAAAAGCTTTCCAGCTTGATATTTCACCTTTTCTAGATTGCCTTGTGGAAACAGTAGTATGAAGCGCTTGTTGAATTGACTGATATATAGTTTCGGTTTTTAATTTTAATAAAGTTCCAATGCCTGCAGCAACACTAGGTCCTAAGTGAGCAATATGATCAATCTTATGTTCGTGCAAACATATTCCTTTAACAAGATTTACTTGAACCTCATAACCGGTAAGAACACCTCTTATTAAATCCATTCCGTTACATCTTTTTTGTTGAGCCACAGCAAGAATTGGAGGAATATTGTCTCCTGGATGACTATAGTCAGCAGCAAGAAATGTATCATGAAAATCCAATTCTCTGACTGCTGTTCCATTTGCCCAAGCTGCCCACTCGCAATGAACTTTTATTTTTGAATTTAAACCAAAAATAGTTGAGCCGTTTTTTCTAGGATGAGCAAGGGCCATTTCTCTAGCGGATACAACAGGCTTTCTATTAAAAGAAGCTATAGCTACAGAAGCATTATCAATAATTCTATTGATAACCATTTCAATACAATCTTCTCCAGGTTTTGATTTATCAGAAGCAATTTCGGCAATTTTCCAAGCCAATTGATTTTCTTTTTTTAAATTATCTGATGACTTGTGTGTTCTGACTTTTATTTCTCTCATGATTTTACGACAACATATTCCTTAAAACGTATTGAAGTATGCCCCCATGTTTATAGTACTCAACTTCATTTTTGGTATCAATTCTGCAAAGAACTTGAATAGTTTTGCTCATTCCGTCTGCATACTTAATCTCAACATTTACATCTGATCTTGGTTGTAATCCTTTTTCTATATTTTTCACCGTTATAAGCTCTGAGCCTATTAAATTTAGTTTTTTTCTATTCATTCCCTCTTTGAATTGCAGTGGTAGTATTCCCATGCCTACCAAATTTGATCTATGAATTTTTTCGAAACTCTCTGCTAAAACTGCTTTTATTCCTAATAACAAACTTCCTTTTGCAGCCCAGTCTCTTGAGGAGCCAGTCCCATATAATTGACCGCCTATAACAACTAAATCAGTTCCTCTTTTTTTATATTCCATAACAGCATCGAAAACCGTTGATGTCTTTCCTTCTGGATAAATTTTAGTAAAACCTCCTTCTGTTCCTGGCGCCATTTCATTTCTAATTCTAATGTTTCCAAATGTGCCTCTCATCATCACCTCATGATTACCTCTCCTTGCTCCATAAGAGTTGTATTCTTTTGGTAAAATTTGATATTTCATAAAATAATTTCCTGTTGGGCTATCTTTAGGAATTGAGCCTGCTGGAGAAATATGATCCGTTGTTACCATGTCTCCTAAAATCAATAACGGTCTTGCATCTTTTATTTTTTTAAAACCAGGAGGTTTGTCTGGCAAATTTTCAAAAAATGGAGGTTTTTTTACATAGGTTGAGCCTTCGTCCCAATTATAAATGCTACTCGCTTTTGTTCTTATTTCTTGCCATTCTTTTGGGCCTTTTGAAATATTAGAGTATCTAGAAACAAACATTTCTGCATTTAATGATTTAAGTAATGTGTCTTCTATTTCTTTGTTTGAAGGCCAGATATCTTTTAAGAATATATCTTTTCCGTTCTTATCTTTACCAAGGGAGTCTTTGTACAAATCAATATTCATTGTTCCGGCTATTGCATAAGCAACAACTAAAGGAGGTGAGGCAAGATAATTTGCTTTTACAACTGGACTTATTCTTCCTTCAAAATTTCTATTTCCTGATAAAACTGAAACTGCAAGAATATCATTTTCTAAAATTGCATTGTTAATATTCTCTGGTAATGGTCCAGAATTTCCAATACAAGTTGTGCATCCATAACCAACCAAGTTAAAGCCAAGTTTATCCAAATAAGTATTTAACCCTGCTTTTTTCAAATAGTCTGTAACCACTTGTGATCCTGGGGCTAAAGAAGTTTTTGTCCATGGCTTAGTTTGAAGCCCAAGTTCAATAGCTTTCTTAGCTAACAATCCTGCGCCTATTAAAACTTTTGGATTAGATGTATTTGTACATGAAGTAATTGCCGCAATAACTATGTCGCCATCCTTGATTGAATATTCTGCCTTATCAACTTTTACTTCTTTAACTTTTTCTCTTTTAGTTAAATTTTTTGAAATTAATTCGAAATTCTTTTTTGATTCGTTAAGTTTTATTTTGTCTTGTGGTCGTTTGGGCCCTGAGATGCTTGGTACAACAGTAGACAGGTCCAATGATAAAGTGTCTGTAAATTTTATATCACCGCTTGCCCACAAGCCCTGCTCTTTAGAATATCTTTCAACCAGTTTTATGTTTTCTTCGTCTCGTCCTGATAGTCTTAAATATTTAATAGACTCCTCATCTACTGGAAAAAAACCGCAAGTTGCTCCGTATTCTGGTGCCATGTTTGCAATTGTTGCACGATCGGCTAATGACAAATTCTTTAAGCCTTCTCCATAAAATTCTACAAATTTTCCAACTACTTTTTTCTCTCTCAACATTTTTACAATTGTTAAAACTAAATCAGTTGCCGTTGTGCCTTCTGGCAGTTTATTTTTAACTTCAAAACCAACAACTTCAGGAATAAGCATGGAGATGGGCTGTCCTAACATTCCAGCTTCAGCTTCTATTCCTCCAACTCCCCATCCTAAAACCGAAAGCCCATTCACCATTGTTGTATGGCTATCCGTACCAACCAAAGTATCAGGATAAGCATAATTTTTATTTCCATTTTTAGTAGACCAAACGACTTTTGAGAGATGTTCTAAATTAACCTGATGACAAATTCCTGTTCCTGGTGGAATAATTCTAAAATTATCAAATGCCTGTTGTCCCCATTTTAAAAATGAATACCTTTCGCCATTCCTTTCAAATTCCTTTTTAACATTCTCGTTAAAAGAATCTTTCGTTGCAGATGTGTCAACTTGAACAGAATGATCAATCACAAGATCAACTGTAGACAATGGATTAATTTTTTTAGGGTCTTTTTTTTTCTTTTGCACTGCTTCACGCATTGCAGCCAAATCAGCTACTGCTGGAATGCCAGTGTAATCCTGCAATAAAACACGTACTGGTCTAAAAGCAATTTCAGCCTTTGATTTTTTAAACTTTAACCAATCTTTAAGAGATTGAATTTGATTATGATCAACGGTTATACCGTCTTCAAACCTCAAAAGATTTTCTAAAAGTACCTTTAAAGAATTTGGAAGTTTAGAAATACCTGACAAACCTTGTTTTTCTGCTTCCGCAAGACTAAAATAGTTATATTTATTTGATCGGATATCAATTTCTTTAATACAGTTAAATGAATTTTTTTGTCCAAATTTCATATTCTATACATAAAACATTATAACACATACAATCAGTAAGAATGACATAACATAGTTAAAAGTTTGTACAAATTTCTTATTTGTCGCAAATCTTCTTAAGAATTTTCCTAACAAGCACCATGAAAAAATACTCACAAAACTAAAGGTAATAGCTACACTCAAGACAATTATTGTGTCTCTTAAAAAATTTTCATTAGTATTTATAAATGTAGATATTACCATAATAGCAAATAAAACTGCTTTTGGATTAATGAATTGAAAAAAAAGCATATTAATAAATTTAATGGGGTTGTTAATTTTTTTTTCCTCATTATTTTTATTTGAAGCAATTTTATAAGCAAAATATAATATAAATCCTGAACCAATTATCTTTATAATTTCTTGAAGTATTGGAAATTTTTTAAAAAAAATTATCAAACCAAAGTTTATTGCAATTAATAATATTGGAAAACCAAAAGTAACTCCGCATATTAATGGAATTGTTTTTTTTATTCCAAAATTAAAACCAGAATATGAAGCTAAAAAATTATTTGGCCCCGGTGTAAAAGCTGCAACAAACATAAAAATTAATAGTGCTATTAAATCTTGATACATTAATTAATTTTCTTTGACCTCAAGCTATTTCTAAACCGTTCTCAACTTTTTGAGATGGATGAACAAGGACTACTTTGCCATCTTTATCAATAGCGCCTAGAACAAGAAATTCCGATATTATCCCGGCAATATTTTTGTTTGGAAAATTACATACTCCTATTACTTGTTTTCCAATTAAATTTTCTTTGTTATAAAAATCAGTAATTTGCGCTGATGATTTTTTAATTCCTATTTCTTTTCCAAAATCTACTTCTATAACTAATGAAGGTTTTCTGGCTTTTTTATTTTGGTTTACACTCAAAACCGTACCAATACGAATATCTACTTTTTCGTAATCATTAAAGGTAATTTGTTCTTTCATAAATTTAATATATAATCTAATTTTACACTGTAGATCAGGTGTTCCTTTTTTATTTATGCATTATTTCCTGTTTTCGATTTTAACTCAAACTTTTTTAATATTTGCTGAAATTCCCATGCTTTTTATGAGATTGAGACTATTATAGTAATAACTTCAGTCTTTTTGCTTCAAAAAACTAGTTAATTTAACCATTGAAAAAATAACTCAATAGTTAATACTTTCGTTTATTAAAATTATTAAATACAGAGAGGAAAAAATGAAAAAACTATTTATTGCTGCAATTATGTCTTTGTCACTATTGACGACAACTGCATTTGCAGAAATTAAAATGGGTATTATTTTAGGATTTACTGGTCCTATTGAATCTCTTACTCCGGCAATGGCAGCTTCAGCAGAATTAGCTTTTAAAGAAGCTTCTGACTCAGGTTCTTTGCTAGGTGGAGAAAAAATTACACCAATAAGAGCAGACTCAACTTGTGTTGACTCAGCAGCTGCAACAACTGCAGCAGAAGGCTTAGTCTCCCAAGGTATTGCTGCCATTATGGGAGCAGATTGTTCTGGTGTTACTGGAGCGATTGCAAGTAACGTTGCGGTTCCTAACGGTGTAGTAATGATATCTCCTTCAGCAACATCTCCTGGTTTAACAACTTTGGATGACAAAGGTTTGTTCTTCCGTACAGCACCTTCTGATGCTCGTGGTGGACAAATTCTTGCTGATATAACTAAAGACAGAGGAATTAAAAGTGTTGCAGTTACATATACTAACAATGACTATGGTAAAGGTTTAGCTGATGTTTATTCAGCAGCAGTTAAAGCTCATGGTATCAAAGTTACAACTGTAGCAGCTCACGAAGACGGGAAAGCAGACTATAGCGCTGAAGTTTCTACACTAGCGTCAGCTGGTGGAGATGCGGTAGCTGTGATTGGTTACCTTGACCAAGGTGGTAAAGGAATTATTCAGGGATCTTTAGATTCTGGTGCCTTTGATACATTTATATTATCAGATGGTATGATTGGTGATTCTTTAATTGAAGCATTTGGAAAAAGCTTAAATAAATCTTTTGGTTCATTGCCAGGTTCTACGGGTAAAGGTGCTGGAGTATTTACTAAGGTTGCGAAAGCAGCTGGTATAGATTCTTCTGGTCCTTACACTGGTGAGTCTTATGATGCAGCAGCATTAATCGTTCTTGCAATGCAAGCTGGTGGATCGGCTGATAGAGGTTCGATTGCCAAAAACGTAATGGCTGTAGCCAATGGTCCTGGAAAGAAAATTTATCCAGGTGAACTTAAAAAAGCTTTGGATCTTTTGGCTAAAGGAAAAGCTGTTGACTACGAAGGAGCGACTGGCGTGGTGTTTACGAAAGTTGGAGAAGCCGAGGGTTCTTTCTTAGAAAAAGAAATCAAATACGGAAAATTCAAAACTAAAAAACAAAGATAAAGTTTAATTTTATAAACCTCAGCGGTGAAAACTGCTGAGGTTTTTTTTATATATGTTTGATTTTCTCAGGCAAAATGCCTCTGGACCTATAGCGCATAATTAATAATAAACCAATTCCCATCATTAAATATCTGAAGTAAGGAATGCTATTAACTAAGTGAACTCTAAAAGTATTAGTTTCTTCTAAACCGCTAGTAAAAAAATTAATTAAGAATAATGCGATAGGAGCAGCCTCAATCCATAAAAACCAAACAGCAAAGCCTCCTAAAATTGCTCCAAAATTATTTCCGCTTCCCCCAACAATGACCATTACCCAAATTAGAAATGTATACCGCATTGGTCTATAGCTTCCTGGTGTAAATAGACCGTCATATGTAACCATCATGGCGCCTGCTATACCAACAATTGCTGAACCAAGAACGAAAATTAAAAGATGTTGTTTAACAACATTTTTTCCCATTGCATTAGCAGCTTCTTCATTATCTCTAATCGCTCTCATCATTCTTCCCCAGGGAGAATAAAGTGCTTTTTGAGTTATAATTAAAAGAATTGTTACCACGGCTATAAAAAGTCCAGCAAAACATAGTTTTACAAATACTGTTGACGATTCAATAACTAGCTGTTTTAGTAATTGTTGTTTTTCTAAAGTATCAGTAATTAAATTCAGAGTGCCTCTGTGAAATTTCTCAACTAAATTAATAAACCATTCTTTAGTTTGTAGATCAATTTCATATGGCACTGGTCTTTTCAATCCAATTACATTTTTAACACCACGAGCTAGCCAATCTTCATGCTTTATCACAGCAATAACAATTTCTGATATTAATAGTGTTGCTATCGCCAGATAGTCTGCTCTAAGTCCCAAAGCAATTTTGCCTATAACGTATGCCAAAGCACCAGCAAAAAAAGCTCCAACAATCCAAGAAAATAAAATCGGAAGACCCATGCCTCCCAAAAATCCCGTAGTTGCTGGGCTTACAGCTTCGATTGATTCAATTGCAGGACCTGATATTAATCTCAAAAGAATTAACCCTGTTATTATAACAGCGGCAATTCCATAGTTTCTTTTCTTTGTTTTTTTGAATTTTTTAAGAATAAAACGGATACTAAATACGATTGCGACAATTACAAATACACACA
>JAGFWA010000029.1 GCA_017640245.1 Pelagibacteraceae bacterium | reverse complement strand
TAGAAAAATTTAGGATTTATTGTTTAATATTAAACAAGAAGCAGGAAGAAGCCCAATTAAATTTTGATCTACTCAGAGAAGAGGGTCATTCGGATAAATTTTTTAACGATAAGGCATTGTTCTTGTTAGGAATGAAAGAAAAAGCAAATAAAAAAATTTTAGATAATAATTTATTAAATTTTTATTTATCTTCTATTACCGTAGAAGATTTCAAATATGATCCCACTGAAAAAACTAATAAAAATATATGGAAGTACTTAAATGCTTCAAACTTAATTTCAATTAATTATACGGAAGACAAAGAAGCCATGAGAAAATATGAAATCGCAGCAAATGAAGGAACTTTTGATCAAGATAAAATTTTTGAATTTTATAAATCAGTTCCTTTTCATGTAAATCAATTAATCAATGCTGAAACAGTACGCAGAAGTTTAGAAGGTTATGAAGCTAGATCATTAATTTATCAAAAAATTTTATTATCTGATAATACAGAAAATAAATTAAATCTGCTTTTTTTACTAAAAGATTTATTTGAGAAAGATAAACTAACCAATGTTTATACTAAACATTTAAGTGATATTTTAGAGGAAATGGACCCAAAAGATATTCCTGACAATTTTGTTAAAATTGTAAAAAGAAATATTATATCCGAAGATGTTTCTGTATTGGGAAAAATTAAATATGACGATAAAGTTTTACATAGATCAAAAGTTATAAAAATTTTTACAGAAAAAAATCCAAATAAGAAAAAGATAAAAAAAGATTTTTCTAGTGTTTATAAAAAAATAAAAAGAAACAAAAAATATTTTTTCTCAATAAAGGATGTAATCTTGTTAGAAACATTATCTTCCGACGGGTTAAAAATACCAAAAGAACTTGATATCAATAAACTTTCAGAAAATTTGACGATTCCTACAAATATCAATTTACTTGTAAAAAATAATGAAATTGGTCTACTAATGCTTAAACTTGTTGAGATAATTGGCAGTGACGATATACAAAATTTAGATCCCGAAACGTTATATTTTATAGTTAATATTTTAAACAAAGCAAAAATAAAAAAAGTTAGAAATCAAATTCTCAATCTCACCCTACCTTTAAGAGTTTAATTCATATATATAGATTTTATGACTGTAAGAAAAATATTAACGGAGCCGGACCCCATTCTCAGACAAAAGTCGCAACCAGTTGACAAAGTTGATGATTTAACGAGAAAACTCATGGATGATATGCTGGAGACAATGTATCTTGCTCCAGGAATTGGTCTTGCTGCTATTCAAATAGGCGTGCCCAAAAGAATAATAGTTTTAGATATTTCTAAAGATCCGGAAAAAAAGGAACCAATGTATTTTGTAAATCCAGTAATAGTGTCAACTTCAAAAAATAATATCACTTACGAAGAGGGCTGTTTGTCTGTACCGGGGCAATTTGCTGAAATTGATAGACCAGATAGATGTCATGTTAAATATTTAGATTACAATGGAAATTACAAGGAATTTAAATCTGAGGGATTGCTAGCAACTTGTATTCAGCATGAAATAGATCATTTGGAGGGAATATTATTCATTGATTATTTATCAAACTTAAAAAAGTCTATGATAATAAAAAAACTTTCGAAACAAAAAAAAGAATTAGAAAGAATAGTAGTTTAACTTCAAAAATTTAATGTCACAAAAAATTGTTTTTATGGGAACTCCAGAGTTTTCGGTTCCAACTCTGAAATTATTATTAAAATCCGAACACAGAATTTTGGCTGTATACTCACAACCTCCAACCAAGGCACATCGAGGTCAAAAAATAAGTTCTTCCAGTGTTGAAAATTTTGCTAAAAAAAAAGCCCTCAATGTGAGAACTCCACTGACTTTAGATTCAGATGAAGAGTATGATTTTATGAAAAATTTAAAACCGGATATTGTAGTTGTAATAGCTTACGGAAAAATTATACCAAAAAGATTTTTAAATTTAGCAAAGTACGGCTTTATCAATGTTCACGCTTCATTATTGCCTAAGTGGAGGGGAGCTGCACCAATCCAAAGATCTATTATGAGTTTAGATAGCGAGACCGGAATAAGTGTTATGAAGGTCGTAGAAGAGTTGGATGCCGGTCCTGTAATGTATCAAGCCAAAATTGTGATCAATGAAAACACAGACACACAAACATTAACTCAAGTGCTATCCCAATTAGGAGCCAAAGCTCTTTTAGACTCTATAAGCAAGATAGAAAATGGTAAGGCAAAATTTAAAGAACAGAATCATAATCAGGCAACTTATGCAAAAAAAATTAGCAAAGCGGAAGGCAAAATTGAATGGAACGAAAGTGCAAAAAAAGTTTTAGCAAAAATTAACGGACTTAATCCTAATCCGGGCGCTTGGTTTGAATACAAGAACGAAAGATACAAAGTTTGGAAAGCCGAAATTGTAAATAAAAGTGGAAAAATAGGAACAATCTTAAATGATCAACTCATCGTGAGCTGCAAAGATCAAGCGGTCCAAATTCTTGAGATACAAAAAGAAGGAAAAAGTAGACAAACGACAGAGCAATTTTTACTTGGCAACAAGATAAACCAGGGCGAAAATATAGCTTAATGTTTACATATCAAATTAAAATAGAATATCTAGGAACAAACTTTGTTGGTTGGCAAAGGCAAAAAAATAATCTTTCAGTTCAAGAGGTATTGGAAAAGGTTTTGTCAAAACGCCTAAAAGAGAAAATTACTATAATAGGATCTGGCCGAACCGATGCTGGCGTTCATGCCACAGAACAATCGGCACATTTTAAAACGAAACAACATATAGATGATAAGGATACCTTCATAAATTCTGTGAATTTCTTTTTAAACAAATATCCAATATCTATCTTAAGCATTAAAAAAAGACCCAAAAGGTTTCACGCAAGGTACAGCGCAATTAAAAGAACCTATAAATATTTTATTATTAATAGGCGTTCATCACTGGTTATAGAAAAAAATAAAGCGTGGCATATTAGAAAAAAAATCAATGTTGAATTGATGAAAAAGGGAGCCAAAATATTAAAAGGCACCCATGATTTTTCAACATTCAGATCTTCATCTTGTACCGCGAAATCACCGGTGAAAACTCTTAATAAAGTAAATATTAAGAAAAATAAAAATAAAATTGTTTTAACTTTTGTGTCTAAATCTTTTCTACAACAACAAGTTAGATCAATGGTAGGTTCTCTGAAGTATTTGGGTGAGGGAAAGTGGAGTTTAGATTATTTTAGAAAAGTTTTTTTATCAAAGAAAAGATCTATGTGCGCACCTCCAGCTCCAGCCTGTGGACTGTATTTACATAAAGTGAATTACTAAATGTAGTATTTAGAATTCCAACAAGGCGTTTACGTGCATTTCCGCACTTTCTTTTAATGCATTTAAATCATATCCGCCTTCTAAAATTGATACTACTTTTCCCTTAGAACTTAATTGGGCTGCGCGAATTGTTCTCTTCGTAAGATTATAAAAATCTTCAGATTTTAATTTTAATTGTGCCAAAGGGTCATCTTCATGAGCATCAAATCCTGCAGAAAATAGTATAAATTCTGGTTTGAATTCTTTCAATTTTTTTAAAACATATTCATAAGCATCTAAATATTCTTCCGAAGTTGTTCCGGCAGGTAGAGGAATATTTAAAACGTTATTGTATTTTCCTTTCTCACTATTTTTTCCAGTTCCTGGGTAATAAGGATATTGATGAGTAGAAATATATAGAACCTTTTCATTATCATAAAAAATATCCTGAGTTCCGTTACCGTGATGGACATCAAAATCAATAATGGCTACTTTTTTTAAATTATATTTTTCCAGCAAATAATAAGCACCAACTGCAATATTATTGTAAACGCAAAATCCCATGGCCTTTTGTTTTTCAGCATGGTGTCCTGGCGGTCTGACTGCACAAAAAGCATTATTGAAATCTTTTTTCATAACCCCGTCGATAGCTGTTAAAATTGAACCAACCGCATCTCGCGTTGCTTCTTTGCTGCCAGGTGAGACAATAGTATCTCCATCTAAAAAATTTAAGCCTTGCTTTGGAAAAGAGTCTTTTACGTTATCCAAGTAGTTTTTATCATGAGCAAAAGCTAGGTATTCAAGATCAAACTTTGTAGGTTTTTTCCAAATTAAATCTTTAGATTTAAGCTTTTTTAAATGATCAATAATAACAGTTACACGATTAGCTCTTTCAGGATGTCCTTGGCCTGTATCGTGATTTAGGTAGGTATCAGTGGTTAAAATACAGGTTTTCACTTAAAATAATTTTGTAAAATATTTAGGTATATTTTTTTAAGTTTTTTCATATCAGAAACTGAAACCATTTCATCGATCTTATGGGCAGTTTTTCCAACTAATCCAAATTCTACACATGGAGATATTTTTCTGATAAATCTTGCATCCGATGTTCCGCCAGTTGTTGATAATTTTGGTTTTACTTTAGTTATTTTTTTAATGATTTTCTGAATCATATAAGTTGTTTTATTGGGTGTAGTCAAAAATGCCTCTCCCGATACCATGTAAGAAATTTTAAAAGAACACCTATTTCTTCTACAAGTATTGCTAAAAACTTTATTCAGTTTCTTTTTCAAAGAATTTGACGAATGTTTATTGTTAAATCTTATATTGAAAGTTGCTGTAGCTTTTGCTGGAATTACGTTATCAGCTGTATTTTCAATATTAATTTTAACTACCTCAAGATTTGAAGGTTGAAAGTTTTTTGTTCCCCTATCAAGTTTAATATTATTAATTTGGTCGAGTATTTTTGTTATAACGGGGGCAGGGTTATTTGCTTGATTAGGATAAGCGACGTGACCTTGAGTACCATAAACCGTTAGATATCCTGTCATACTTCCTCTTCTACCAATTTTCATCATCTGGCCAAGTTTTGTTAAATTTGTTGGTTCACCCACTAAACAAAAATTTATTTTTTCTTTTCTTTTTTTTAATTTTTCAACGACCTTTTTTGTTCCATTGATTGCAATAGCTTCTTCATCACCGGTAATTAACAGGCTGATTGATCCCTTAAATTTTGGTTTTACTTTTTTAAATTGACTTAAAGCGGCCACAAAACAAGCAATTGATCCCTTCATATCGCTTGCACCACGTCCAATTAATCTATTGTTTTTGATCGTACCTGAAAAAGGCTTCACCGACCAAGATTTCAGATTGCCTACCGGCACAACATCAGTATGTCCCGCGAAACAAAAATTAGGAGATGATTTTCCAAGTCTTGCATATAAATTTTTAACATTTTTGAAATTCATTATTTGGCATTTAAAACCAAGTGATTTCAAATTTTTTACTAATAAATTTATAACCCCAGCATCTTTTGGAGTGATGCTTGGACAACGGATTAATTCTTTTGCTAATTTTAGTTCGTTGATAGGCATTAACTTGTTAATCTCTCAATAGATCGTTAATTGATGTTTTACTTCTTGTTTTTTCATCTACTTTTTTTACAATAATTACGCAATACAGAGACGGACCATCAGGATTGTTTTTACTGGGCATAGATCCTGGAACCACAACTGAGTAAGCTGGAACTTTTCCATAAAGTGTTTCGCCAGTTGCTCTATCAATAATTCTTGTTGATGCACCTATGTATACTCCCATGGATAAAACTGAGCCTTTTTCAATAATAACGCCTTCTGCTATTTCTGCCCTTGCTCCAATAAAACAATTATCTTCAATTATTGTGGGACTGGCCTGCATAGGTTCTAATACTCCACCAATTCCAGCTCCTCCAGAAATATGACAATTTTTTCCAACTTGTGCGCAAGATCCTACCGAAGCCCAAGTATCAATCATACTTCCCTCATCCACATAAGCTCCAACATTTACAAATGAAGGCATCAAGACAACATTTTTTGCAATGAACGCTCCTTTTCTTATTACCCCATTTGGAACGTATCTAAATCCGGCTTTCTTAATTTTTTCTTCATCCCACCCTTGAGTTTTTCCTTCAACTTTATCATACCAGGTTGAATAAGGACCTTTAGAGGCTTTCATTTTATTAACCCTAAAGCTAAGTAGTATTGCTTTTTTTATCCATTGATTAACTTGCCAAGTACCACCTTTTTTTTCTGCAACTCGTATTTTTCCTTCATCTAACAAATCAATTGTATTCTTAATCAAATCATTTAGAGTTTTGTCGGATGTATTAATTTTATCTTTATTCGAAAAAGCTTCGTTTATTGATTTTTCAATTTTTTCTAAGTTCATTAATTTCCTTTAAAAATTTAGATAAATCTTCAGTTCTATAATTTACAAAATTTTCATTTGAAAATTCTGCCGCCCAAGGTTCATCATTTTTAATCCAAACTGTTTTCATGCCTAATTCGTAAGCTGGTTTTAAATTTCTAGCGATATCTTCTATCAATATACAATATTGTGGCTCAATTTTGTATTTATCAATTAGTTTTTTATAGGCTTTGATATCTGGTTTGGGTACAAAGCCAGAATCTACAATGTCAAAGATTCCATCAAATAGCTTATCAATTCCAATCTTTTTAGTTACATTTTCGGCATGAGTTTTAGGGCCATTGGTGAAAATTATTTTTTTGTCTCTTATTTTGCTCAATTCTACCTCTAAAGCCTTATCGTTTTTTAAAAAACTTAGGTCAATATCATGTACAAAATTTAAAAATTCACTGGCATCAATTCCGTAATTTTTAATCATCCCATTAAGTGTTGTGTTATATTTATAAAAATAATTTTTTTGAATTTTTTTAGCTTCCTCAACACCTATCTTAAGTTTTTTGGATATGTATTCTGACATTTTTTTGTCTACTTGCTCAAAAACTCTAGTTTTCCCAGAGTACAAAGTATTATCTAAATCAAAAACCCAAAATTTTATTGATTGAAGTGCTTTCATTTTCTTATAAGTGTGCCGGAACCTTGATCTGAAAATAATTCAAATAATACAGAATGAGGTTTTCTGCCATCAATAATTACAACCGCCCTTACACCATTATTTATTGCATCAATACAAGTTTTTACTTTTGGTATCATGCCACCGTGAATTGTTTTATTATTAATTAATTCTTTAGCTTGGCTTGTGTTGATTTCTGAAACTGTTTTATCATTATTATCCAAAACTCCCCCAACATCCGTTAATAATATTAACCTTCTAGATTTAATACTTTTTGCTAAGGCTCCAGCAGCGGTGTCAGCGTTAACATTATAAGGGAATCCTTTATCATCTAGGCCCATAGGCGTTATAACTGGAACAAAGTCCTTTTTAATTATTTCTTTAAGTAATTTTATATCTATTCTTTTGGGTTTACCAACATAACCCAATTCTTTACTTTCCTGTTCTACATAAATTATATTATTTTTTTTTATTGTTATTGGTTTTGCCTTACAGGATTTTTTTTCTAAAGCATTAACGATTTTTTTATTAAATTCGATCATTACATTCTCAACAATTGTAATCATTTTTTCATCTGTAATTCTCAAACCCATAATAAATTTGCTCTCAATGTTTTGTGCGTCTAATTTTTTTTTAATTCCCAATCCTCCTCCATGTATTAATATGGGAGTTAGTCCCAATTTTTTTAAAATTACGACATCTTCAATTAGATCATTCAACAGCGCAGAATCTAAAAGAACTTTACCACCACACTTTATGACTATTTTTTCTTTTGAATATTTTTTAATATATTTTTCTACTTCTCGAGTCGAAGGGCCATTTTTTGGCCAGAACTCTTTTATTTTATTACCTAAATTTTCGTTGGCACTCATTATTATTTAGTTTTGACAGTAGTTCTTTTTATGATTATCCACTGTTGAGCGATTGTTAAAATATTATTGATAGTCCAGTAGACAACTAATCCTGATGGAAATGGCGCTAAAATTATGGTTAGGAAAAGAGGAAAAAACATAAATATTTTTGCTTGTATCGGATCTGGAGGTGTTGGATTTAGTTTTTGTTGCAAAAACATTGTTGCGCCCATTAATATCGGCCAAACTCCAATTATTAAAAACGATGGCGGATCCCAAGGAATCAAACCAAAGATATTAAAAACTGAAGTTGGATCTTGTGCTGACAAATCTTTTATCCATCCAAAAAACGGCTGATGTCTCATTTCCAGAGAAATGAAAAGCATTTTGTAAATTGCAAAAAAGAAAGGTATTTGTATTAAAATTGGCAAACACCCAGACAAAGGATTTACTTTTTCTCTTTTGTAAAGTGTCATCATTTCTTGCTGAAGTTTCACTTTGTCGTCTTTATGTAATTCTTTTAATCTTAACATTTCTGGTTGCAAAATTTTCATTTTTGCCATTGATTTGAAAGAGTAGTTAGCAAGAGGGAAGAAAAGTATTCTTACAGACGCGGTCACCAACACAATCGCTATTCCAAAGTTTTTTGTTAAATGAAATAGGTAATCCATTACAAAGAATAGAGGTTTGGTAAAAAAATAGAACCAACCCCAATCAATAACAAGATCAAACTTTTTTATATTTTCAGATTCTGCATAACCATCAACTACTCTTACTTCTTTAGCAGCAACAAAAACTTTTGTTTCTGCCGTTTTTGAAGATGAGGGAGAAACCACAATTGGTTTATTCAGGATATAATTTGCTTTAAAAGCATTTTTGTAGAGAAACTCAGCTTTAAATGACTGGTCGTTTTCTGGCACTAAGGCTGTCATCCAATATTTATCAGTGATGCCAAGCCAACCTTCTTCAGCACTATATTTTTCTTTTTTCTCCTTGATATCATCGTAATCTATTTCCTCAAGCTGCTCATCAAATACTCCGATAAAACCTTCGTGCAAAATATAAAAATTTGTAACATCCGGACTTTGATTCCTAGTTATTTGAGCGTAAGGATATAGCTCTACTTTTTCTTTAGTATTGTTTTGAACTTCCTGAGTTACTTTAAATAAAAATTTATCGTCTAATTCAATTTTTTTTCTAAATATTAGTCCAGATTTATTATTCCATTCAATTGTTACCGGGTTGCTTGGTGATAATTTTTTATTTCCTTTAACTTTCCACTCAGAGTCTGGGCTAGGAACAGATACTTTCTCAAGATTGCTAGTTGCCCACCCAGTTTCTATAAAATATCCATCTGTTGTTTCTTTTGGATTTAGGTAGACTACCTTTCTATCATCATTGATTTCTTTTTTATAATTTTTAAAAACGATATCATCTATTAGTGCTCCTTTTAAGGTGATTGACCCTTTAACATTTTTGTTTTCAAAGTGAAATCTATCGGATCCCTTAATGGATTTTTCTCTTGAAATAGCCGGAGTACTATTTTCGGTGTTAACAGTTGGGACATCAGAGTCGGTTGTGTTATTTTTTTTAACTACCTCAGTTTGTTGATTTTCATTTTGTTTTTCAACCTGAGGAGTCTCAAAAAATAGAGACCAAGAAAGAAGAACAGCAAAGGATAAAACAATAGCAAAAATGACGTTTTTAAATTCCATTTAATATTTTTTTCCTAAGTTATTTTTTTTTGGAACCAAATCTATCCCAGAAGAACCTCCCAAAACTTTTACAGGATGGCATTTACCTATTCTTTTAAATCCTAAATAACTACCTTTGACTAGTCCATGCGTTTCTAAACACTCAATAAAATATTCGGAACACGATGGAAGAAACCTGCAATTTTGTCCAAGTATAGGTGATATAAAAAATCTATAAAATTTTATAAGATTGATTATAAAAAAATTTATAAATTTCATAAATTCAAATTTTCCAATTTTTTAAAACTTTTTTCCATTTTCTCATACAAAGAGTTGTAATGTTCCTTATAAGACTTTGCCTTTCCCAAAACTATATATGTATAATTTAAATTAATTGCACTATCTATTTTTAATAATTTTTGAACTATTCCTCTTAATTTTCTTTTAATTCTATTCCTTTTAACAGCAGTTCCGATTTTCTTTTTCATAACAAAACTGATGTACAGTTTTTTTTTACTTTGTTTAGAGTTTTTTATAAAATTTTTTTTACGATAAATTGAAAAAAAATTATTACTAACAGCTTTTTGTTTTAACACTAAAAGAAAATGTTCTTTTTTTCTCAAACTTTCTAGTTGTATCATGAATTATTAGGTTGAAAGTCTTTTACGACCTTTTGCTCTTCGTCTTGCAATGAGTTGTCTGCCTGCTCTTGTGGCCATTCTTGATCTAAAACCATGTCTTCTTTTCCTGACTAATTTGCTCGGCTGATATGTTCTTTTCATAAGATTTGTTTGGTTCTTGTTAAAATTTTTTGATATTTATAGGTAATAAGTTTGTATAAGTACAGTTAAAAATCAAACTATGAACTTTAAATCCTCAAATTTCAAAATTTATTTAGGAAGCGTTTATGCAGCTGTTCTTTTAGCAGTTATTTATTTTTTGTTTTCTAATTTTGATATTAGTGATTTAACTAGTTATGAATTTATTAGAGAAAATAAAGATCTAATTTTAAAATACAAAGAGAGCAATATTTTTTTTCTAACAATTATTTTTTTTATTATTACTGTTTTATTAAACTTGTTATTATGTCCCATGCTCCTGCCTACTTTGGTGATTGGCTTTATTTTTGGCAAGTGGTTAGGAACTCTAATCCTTCTCTTTGGGAATACACTTGGTGGTGTTTTGTTGTATCTTTTAGCAAAAACTTTTTTTAGTGAATTAATACGAGAAAAATTTGCAACAAAATTTTCTAAATTTATAGAATTTTTTAATAAGAATGAAATAGTATATTTTATGTTTTTTAGATTTATAGGAGGGGGTGGCACACCTTTTCCTATTCAGAATGTCTTGCCAGTTCTCTTTAATATGTCCGCTAAAAATTATATTTTTGCTACTTTTTTTGGAATAGTTCCTACAACATTTGTTACGACAGCACTCGGAAGTGGTATTGAAAATATTATTGAGCAAAATGCCGAACTTGATTTTTTATCGGTCTTTCTTTCTCCGGAGATTTATTTACCCATTCTAGGTTTTTTTATTATTCTCATTTTATCTTTTGTTTTAAAAAATATTTTTTTTAAAACAAAATAATTATCTAATATGAAAAAAATAAAAATTAATCATGATTGTAAACAGTTTTAAAGCTGCAATTTATCATCACAGTAAAAAAAATTTTTTAAAAGCTAAAGAAATCTACGAAATGCTCTTAAAAACAAATCCAAATAATTTTGATATCTTACAAAATTATGCTGTTTTATTATCGCAAATTAAAGAATACAAAAAAGCAGGCATTGTATTTAAAAAATGTTTGAAGGACAGGCCAAAGGACTCGTTACTTTTATACAATTATGGAAAATTTTTTCATGAGCAAAAAATTTTTGATAAAGCTATTAAATTTTATAAAGAATCTTTTGAATTGAATCCAAAAAGCGATTTATGTCAATATAATATTGGCAATATATATTCTTCTGAAGAGAAATTTAAAGAAGCAATTACTTGCTTTAAAAAAGCAATTGAAATCGCAAAAAGAGAAGAACTTGATCTTGTGGAAATATCCTCCAAAGTTAATCCGCCCATATGTAAAATTATGGCTATGGGCAAATATAAGTATGAGATGCAAAAGAAAGCCAGCAAAGCAAAAAAGAATCAAAAAATCGCC
>JAGFWA010000028.1 GCA_017640245.1 Pelagibacteraceae bacterium | reverse complement strand
GTTAAAAACAGTGAGTGACAATATAAGAAAAGAAAGATTGGAATACGAACCTTTTAATCATTGGATGTTCGATAAAGTTTTGGATGAGAAAACTGTAGACGATCTATTGGCAATCCCATTTAAAGCTCCGACAATTTTTGATCATTGGGGTAAAAGAGAAACTTATAATTCATCAAGAATATTTTTTACTCCTGAAAATTGCAAAGTAAATTCAACCTTGAAAAATATTGTCAATGTCTTCAATAATCCTGATATTATTTCAGAACTTGGAAATATGGTTGATGTTGATTTATCAAAAGGAAAATTGCGCATAGAATATACTCTAGACACTGGTCATTTTTGGCTCGAACCACATTGTGATATACCTGAAAAATTACTAACATTTCTAATTTATCTTTCTAAGGATGCTGACTCTTATAAATGGGGAACGGTATTGTACAACGAAGACAAACATTATGTTGGTCAAGCTCCTTATAAATCAAATACAGGTCTTATGTTTTGTGCCGGTGAAAATACCTGGCATGGTTTTCGAGAACAAAATATCAGAGGAGTGAGAAAGAATTTAATCATAAACTACGTAACAAAAGACTGGAGAGCCAAGCACGAACTAGCACCTGTTAGTTAAAAAACTTATATTAGAAGGATCATTTTATGGAATATACGCATAGCGAGACAATCAAAAAAGACCAAGTAAAAGAAAACAAACCTACGGAACGTATACATATTGAAACAATCATAAAAAATCAGAGCAAACCCAGGGTAGTTAAAAAAATGTTTTCTTCGAGTGAAGTAGCTGAACTCCATGAATTAAATGAGAAGTTGCCCATCACCATTCACAATAAAGAACAAAATGCAATTAAAAAAAGATGGATACAAGGTTATAACGAAAAGTTAGATAAGATTTTTGCAGATCGTATTAAGAATGAGGTTGGTGACTTTAAATTTGATACGCTAAAAGCAGAAGATGGCAGTGATGTTTTTGGATTAATTCAAAAATGTCATTTACCACTTCCAACACATACGGATACTGGATTTAATTTGAACGATACAATTTATAAACAAACACTGGTACCACTCACTCCGTATGGACAAACTGTGATTTTTAAAAATAGATTTTATGGGGTAGCTACTTTTTTCACAATTGATGAGAATGAATTAATAAAAGATAGTCCTAATCTTACATTAAATGAACGTTGTAGAAAATCCTCTGCACACATAAAGTCTGGGGAAACCAAAAAATTTGATCCAGAAATACATAAAAAATATTTAGCTCATGAGGATATAAACAATTTGAGAGGTTTGGAAGTTGAGTTTATTTTCGATTGGAGTCCAGGCGATATGTTAATTTTCGATAGATCCCATCTGCATGCTGCTTCATCAAATATTAAAAATTTTAAAACAGGTATTGCTACATTTTTAAAAAAGTAATTATAAATTGTGTAACGCCAAGAGTTCAATTCCCTTTTCCTGCTCCAAAAAATTTAATATTTATTAAAAACTTCATATTGTTTATAACTTTTACACCGTTTGACTTAGATCAAACAAAGAAGGATTGTTATTGTTTATAATGTTAAAACGAGTCGTTTTTAAGTTAAGAAAATATTATGTCTAAATTGTCTTCAGAAAATACGAAAATTTTTAAAAAGAATAATGAAAAAAAAGGATTGTTAGTTGGCAATCCTATCTATAAGCCTTTTAGATATCCTTGGTGCTATGACGCTTGGCTAACCCAACAACGTATTCATTGGCTTCCTGAAGAAGTGCCTATGTCAGATGATGTGAGAGATTGGCAAAAGAATATTACTCCGGCAGAAAAGAATTTACTTATGCAAATATTTAGATTCTTTACCCAGGCAGATGTTGAAGTTAATAATTATTACATGGGACATTGTATGAACGTCTTCAAACCTACTGAGGTTAAGATGATGTTGTCTGTATTTTCTGCTATGGAAACAGTGCACATGGCAGCGTATGCACACTTGCTAGATACTGTTGGTTTGCCTGAAACAGAATATTCGGAATTTTTAAAGATTAAGGCTATGAGAGATAAATATGATTACTTGCAGGAATGCAAATCAGATTCACTTCACAACATCGCCAAGACGGTTGCTATTTGCAGCGCGTTTACGGAGGGTGTACAATTATTTGCAAGCTTTGCGATTCTTTTAAATTTTCCACGACACAACAAGATGAAGGGCATGGGCCAGATCATTACCTGGTCGGTGCGCGACGAGACGCTTCATTGTAACTCCATGATCCGATTGTTCAATGAACTGATAAAGGAAAACCCTGAGGTTTGGACAACTAAACTGAAGGACGAGATTTATGAGGCATGCGGCATTGCCGTTGCCCAAGAAGATGCGATGATCAACCTAGCTTTTGAACAAGGGCCCTTGGAGAATTTAAAAGCTGAAGAGGTGAAACAGTATATCAGGTGGATTGCCAACAGGCGATTGACTCAGTTGAATTTAAGTCCTTTCTATAAAGTTGAGAGAAATCCTTTAACCTGGCTTGATACAATGTTGAATGCAGTTGAGCACATGAATTTTTTTGAAGGACGATCAACCGAATATTCAAAAGCATCTACACAAGGAACTTGGACAGAAGCGTTTGAAGATTTGAAATCACCTTATTTTGATATGCTTGAGAAAAATAAGATTATTGGTAAATCAGAATTTTTTAAAGGAGATGATGCTAAACCAGTTTCTTCCTAAAAAAATTAGATAAATTTACTTTTTCTTTTTCTTTTTCTTGCTATCGTAACCACAACAGCAACCGCGACAACACTGTGAAATCAATATAGCCATAAGTAACCAAACAATAAATGAATCTCCAGCTGACAGACCGTAAGATTCTCCGCCTCGAAAGGCTTTAGCAATTATCAAAATCACATAAATAATTATAGGTGACGCTACGAGGTAGCCTATTAATTTACATAACGCACGTTTACATGGTATCTTCATACACACCTCTCTATATTTTTTAACATTACAAGATTTCTTTGTTATAATTTATTAACTATAGAATATCGAGATATAAAATTGTTTATTAACTGTATCAATTGATATTTCTTATTCTAATACGCTTAGAAACGCCCGTTTAACTGGTTTTACGGTATTAACCAATCTTAATATAAATTGTCTTGTGAGTTTAGCTGGAAAAATAGTAGACGTGTATAAATTAACTATACCATTTGTGGCTAGATATATTGGAGCAGCCACACGATGTAACTTAGATTGATAATTTTGAAGAACGGCAGTTAAACCAATATCAGTTTTATTTTTTATAGCGGTCTTTATTTCGTTAATTAAAATTTCTAACCCTTTTAGACCTAAATTAAATCCATGTGCAGTTACAGGATGCATGCCTACAGCAGCATCTCCAACTACAGCAAACCTATGAGATACAAATTTTTTTGTATAGGTTGTAATCATGGGATAAGAATAACGTTTTCCTATTAATTTCATTTTACCAAAAAAGTTATTAAAACTGTTTTGCATTTCTTGATTGAATTTTTTATCGCTCATTTTCATTAAATTGGAAGAAAAATCTTTGGTCGCAGTTGTGACAATTGAAGATTGATTTTTAATGTATGGTAGTGAAGCCTGTGTTTGATTATAACGAAAAAATTCATATGCAATATTTTCATGAGGTTTTTCGTGCTCCATTCGACAAACAATCATATCTTTATTAAAATCACGACTAAAAACAGAAATACCCATTTTCGAACGCACTTTTGAAAAACGACTATCGGCAGCTACGATCAGAGAAGCTTTTATTTTTTTTCCGTTGGACAACATAATTGAAGCGTATTGTTTGTTAATATCTACAGATACACATTCAGCTTTATTTATCAAAGTTATATTAGGGAGTTTTCTTAATCTTTTATAAAGGCTTTCTCTGATTACATGATTTGGAATCAAGTAGCCTAGGTTTTCTTTTCGTATTTCCTGATGATTGAAATTTAAAAAATATTTAGAACTACCATCCAGAACTCTTGCTTCTTTAATTTCTGATATTAATCGGCTAGAAATATGGCGCCATACATCCAATTTTTTTAAAATTTTTACTGAATGATGGGTTAAAGCGATTTCACGACCATCTATTTTTGGATTGGCAACAACTTCTCTTGGTAATTTATCAACAATCGCCACTCTAATGTTGGTTTCAGCAAATCCACAAGCAAATGCAATTCCCGTAGGACCCGCTCCAACAACAACAATATCAAAAACTAAATTTTTTTTAACTTTCTTGTTAAGGCTCATATTCCAAAACTATATTTGTTTTTTTCTGGTTTAAAATATTGATCAAAAACAGAGCATATATTTCTAACTAGAGGGCGTGCCTCTGGTTTTATAGATAATGTGTGGTTTTCAAAATTAACACATCCGGCATCAACAAATGGTTGTAATTTTTTAACATTTGGCAAAAACAGATTTATATTTTTTTCAAATTTCTCTGCAACCTGATTAAGATCTACGCTTAAATAACACATTAATTCTTTTATAATAGTACCATATATTCTATCTTTTGCTCTAAATTCATGTCCTCTTAAAATTGGCAGTTTATTTTCTTTTAGAGAGCTTATATATCCATCTACTTGAGCTATATTTTGTACATATCCCTTGGGTAAGTAACTTATTGATGATGCGCCAATACCGATAAGAATCTCAGCACTATCTTCGGAATAACCTTGAAAATTTCTTTGTAATTTTTTTTCTTTTGCTTTCTGAACAATTGAACTTGATTTTTTTGCATAATGATCAATGCCGAAAGCTTCGTATCCATTACTTAAAAAATAATGGGAAGCAAGTTGGTAAAATTTTAATCTGCTTTCATTATTTAAAAGCTCATCTCCGATTAATTTTTGATGTTTTTTTTTCCAAGGAACATGGCCATATCCAAAAATTGAAATGCGATCGGGTTCTAGAGTAACAATTTTTTTGAGAGTATCAGAAAAAGTCCGAACTGTTTGTTTGGGAAGACCATACATCAAATCAATATTAATATTGGATATTTTGTTCTCACGAAAATGCTCGACAATTTTCTTTGTGGTTTTAAATGATTGTATTCTATTTGTGAGAGTCTGAACGTCTTTTGAAAAATCCTGAACCCCTATGCTTATTCGATTAAAACCATACTTATTTAGAATGGTTGTTAAATTTTTTTTATAAAAACGAGGATCTATTTCCATTGCAATTTCACAATTTTCTAAAATATTAAAATTTTTTTTTATCGACAGCATGATCATCCATAACTCAGCTCCCCTTAATATCGATGGTGTACCTCCGCCAAAGTGAATATGGGAAACATTAAATTTGTTTCTTAATTCTTCACCAAGAAGAGCGATTTCCCTTAATAGTGAATTCACATAAGATTCAATTGGAGCATACGTATTTGCTACGTTGGTATGACATCCACAAAAATAACATAGCGAATTACAAAATGGGATGTGGATATAAAGCGAAATTTCTTTATCTTTATCAAGATTTTTTAACCATGATGTGTAAATATTATTGCTTATTTTGTCACAAAAATTTGGAGCTGTAGGATAACTTGTGTATCTGGGAACAGAATAATCGGGTACAAGTTGCAAAATATTCCTATTGTCTAAGGGCATAGATCATTTTATTTGATAATATTGCAAATACAATGTGACAATATTACTAATTACAAAAAATAGTTTGATGTAGATCAATGTTTTATGATTAAACTTATGTCAGAAAATATAAGACGAAATGAAAAATTTAGATAAATTTCAAAAAGTTTTAGACTTGCTAAGAAGCGAGGGAAAATACCGAGTGTTTAATAGCATCTTAAGAGAATGCGGTAAATATCCCAGCGCTATTTGGTATTCAAAATATGGGGTTAAGAAAATTATAAACTGGTGTTCAAATGATTATTTGGGCATGGGTCAACATCAACAGGTTATTGATTCTATGAAAACGGCATTAGATGCCGTAGGTACTGGTTCGGGTGGTACAAGAAATATATCGGGAACAACAAAGTATCATGTTACGTTAGAAGATGAACTGGCACAGTTACACAAAAAAGAATCCGCATTAATCTTTACATCTGCTTATGTTGCAAATTTAACTACTCTTGAAAGCATTCCAAAAGTTTTACCTGATATTACTTATATAAGTGATAGTGAAAATCATGCTTCAATTATTCAGGGCATTCGTCATAGCAAAGCAAAAAAAGTAGTGTGGAAACACAACGATTTAAATCATCTAGAAGACTTGTTAAAGAAAATACCCGATCCAAAATGTGTGGTTTTTGAATCTGTTTATTCGATGGATGGAGACATAAGTCCAATAAAACAAATTGTTGCGTTATGTAAAAAATATAATGCATCAACATATCTGGACGAAGTACATGCTGTTGGTTTGTATGGATTAACTGGAGGAGGTATAAGCGAAAGAGAAAACTTGCAGGATGATATTGATATTATTAATGGCACATTAGGCAAAGCATTTGGGGTTCAAGGCGGATATATTGCAGGAAAGAAAGATTTTTTAGACGCTATTCGTAGCTTGGCACCGGGATTTATATTTACAACCAGCCTAAGCCCAGTCATTTGTGCTGGCGCCTTAGCTTCGGTGCGATATGTCAAAGAAAATAACGATTTAAGAAAACAATTACAGGAAAGATCATCAAAAACAAAATATGAGTTAATAAAGTCGGGAATAAAAGTGCTAGAAAATAATTCACATATTGTTCCCGTCATCATTGGGGATGCAGTTAAATGCAAAAAAATAAGTGATGATTTGTTATATGAAGAAAATATTTACGTACAACCGATAAATTATCCAACCGTTTCAGTAGGTACAGAAAGATTAAGATTCACCCCTGGTCCACTTCACACAGATGCTATGATTTTTGATATGGTTTCTAAACTCAAAAAAACAATGATAAAAAATCAAGCGCTAGAAAAAAGTAATGTAATCAATATTAACACTAAAGCATCTTGAGTATTTTTAATGAGTTATTGTTCTTTTAATTCCGATATCAATTACACTTATTTTGCCTGAATATTTTTTCCCAGGATTAACTGTATGTCCAATTTTTTTTGCATGTAATGTGTAAGTGAAATTGGCCTGAATGGCTTCACCCATTATTTTTCCATTATTTCCATTAATTCCTGACGGAATGTCTATAGAAATTACCTTTTGTTTTGATTGGTTAACTTTTTTGATTATTTTTTTATATATTCCTTTAATTCTTCTATTAAGCCCAATTCCAAATAGACAGTCAATTATCACAGATTTTTGAAAAATATTTAAATTATTATAGTTATTTTTAATTAATTGATTTTTTTTGTAAGCTGTTTTTGCATCCCCTTTATAAGCTTTGGATTTAAGACAATACAAAATTACATTTTGATTTAATCTTTTCAAAACTTGTGAAATAACTAGGCCGTCACCTCCGTTATTTCCTGGTCCACATAAAACGATAAATTTTTTTTTTAAGTCTAATTTAGATATCTTTTTTGCACAGTTAGTTCCGGCCTTATTCATTAACGTATAAGAACTTTTTAGTCTTTTAAATTCTTTTTTCTCAATAGCGTGAATTTCTTCAACAGTATATGCTTTTTCCATTGTTGTTTTTAGTCTAATCGGGCAACAGAACTGGAAAAACAGGGTTCATTTTTAAAAACAATCTTTGGTACTCCTGTTTTATACATCTGTTTGCAATACAAGTAATATTTGCTGACTGGGCAATTTCTTGGGCTTCCAGATTTTGAATACCAAATTGCAACCAAAGAGCTTTGGCTCCAACCTTGATTGTTTGTTTGGCTATTACAGGGGCCTCTTTAGAGGGACGAAAAACATTAACTATGTCTATCGGAATGGTAATGTCTTCTAATTTGGCAACTATAGTTTCTCCATGTATTTTTTTTCCTTTAGAAAAAGGATTAACTGGTATCGTTCGGTAGCCAAATTCTTGAAGATATTTCATAACAATGATTGAAGGTCTCCTCCTAATTTTAGTAGAAGTTTCTTCCTTTTTAGCCGAACTAACACCAACCATTGCAATCGTTTTTGCAGAAGTAAGAGTTTGTTTAATTAATTTATCGTCTGCTGTTGAATGAGCCATATTGTAAATTCTTAATTATCATTACTTATTTTTCCAATTAGGAGTTCTTTTTTCCAAAAAAGCAGAGATGCCTTCTCGAGCATCTAAAGACATCATGTTTTCACACATAGCTTTGCTTGTATATTTATAAGCTTTGTCTAACGGCATTTCTAATTGTTTGTAAAAAGCTTTCTTGCCTATTTTAATAGTTTTATTCGATTTAGAGGCAATAGTTTCTGCTAATTTTAAAACTTCTTCTTCTAACTTTAAATTATCGAAATGCTCATTGATAAGACCAATTTCTTTTGCATGCTGAGCATTAATTGTGTCTCCAGTTAAAAGCATTTTCATTGCTTTTTTTCGACTCACATTTCTGCTTAAAGCAACCATGGGGGTACTACAAAAAAGTCCTATATTAACACCGGGTGTACAAAAAATTGCATCATTTGTGCTTAAAGCCAAATCACAAGTCGCAACTAATTGACAGCCTGCGGCAAAAGCAACTCCGTGAACTTTAGCAATAACAGGTTTATTATTATTGACAATTGTCATCATGAGTTCCGAACATAAATCAAATAACTTTTTATAATTAGACTTTCCCTTTAGGGCATTAATTTCTTTTAAATTATGGCCAGCACTGAAGCCTTTTCCGGTCCCTTCAATAATGATTACTCTTGTTTTTTCGTCCCTATGAAGATTTTTGAAACCTTTTATTAATGACTTAAGTGTACCTAAAGACAGGGCATTGTAGGTGCTAGGTTCATTGAGTTTAATACGAGTAATACCGTTATTTGGTGCTTGGATAATAATATTAGATTGTTGCTTCATCTACTTAATTTATTAATGCGTATTATTTTCACCGGACATACTTTGGCGGATGCTTTGTTAGCTTCATATTCCACGTCAGATACTTTAACAGTGTAAAGACCTCTTTTATTTCTTGATCCCAAAAGTACACTCCTTCCGTCTTTTTTATTCATCCTCCATCTGTCTGGAGCTAACTGGATACAATAATTACATCCTATACACTTTTCTCTTTTGTAGGCAATCTGTATCATTAATTATTTATAACTTTGTAAAGTTTGTCGCTTGGTCGTACTTTGTGATTTAACTTTATCGAAAAGTTATCCCCTTTTTTTACACCTTTAACTTGTTTGTCATTAATGCGGATTTCTGCAACTATCGTTTCAATTATTCCTGTTGTTTTCCCCGCAATGAGAATGTTGTCTCCCTCTTTAAGGTGTTGTGCTTCTAAGTCAAATTCTGCAACCTGTATTTTGGTGAAATACTTTTTGGCTTTACCTAAATATATTTTCTTTTTTGTGGCTTTGGATCCATGAGCCCCTGTCCATTCTCCTATTTTTTGTCCCAAATAGTAACCGTCCCAAAATCCTCTATTGTAAACAGTCGTTAATCTACTCATCCACCCTTTGACCTTTTCTTTATTGTACGTTCCTTCCAAATAGGCGTCAGCAGCTTCTCGGTAACACTGAGTGGTTGTTTTTACATATTCAGGAGATCTTCCTCTGCCTTCTATTTTAAGAATGCTTGATCCTGAATCCAAAACTTGATCTAAAAATCCAATAGTACATAAATCTTTTGGTGACATAATATACTCATTATCAATATCAAACTGATGTCCGTCTTCTTTGTCTGTAACTGTGTAAGTTTTTCTGCAATTTTGAATGCAGGCCCCTCTATTTGCGGAAGAATTTGTTGTATGTAAACTCATATAACACTTTCCCGAAACAGCCATACATAAAGCTCCATGAACAAAGATTTCAATCTTTATTAAATTTCCTGAGGGCCCTTTTATCTGCTGTTTTTCTATTTCTTTTGTTATTTCTTTTACTTGGAGTAAGGACAATTCCCTCGATAAAATAACCACATCTGCAAAATGAGAAAAGAAACGTATCGTCTCTAGATTTGTAACATTGGTTTGGGTAGAAATATGAACTTCCATATTAACAGATGCAGCATAACCAATTACTGCTTGATCAGAAGCAA
Organism: Pelagibacteraceae bacterium; assembly: GCA_017640245.1. GTDB lineage: Bacteria > Pseudomonadota > Alphaproteobacteria > Pelagibacterales > Pelagibacteraceae > Anoxypelagibacter > Anoxypelagibacter denitrificans. The sequence continues at coordinate 1,665 of JAGFWA010000028.1, read as the reverse complement.
TAATGGCAGTGATGTTAGCTTGTTTGGCTGTGTCCACTATCTTTTTCATTAGTATTAAATCATGATCGTAAATAATGGTGTTGAGGGTAATATATGTTTTGATATTTTTTTTATTACAAAGTTCAGCGATCTCTACTAAATCTTTCAAAGTAAAATTGTTGGAAGATCTAGCCCTCATATTCAATTGTTCTATTCCAAAATAAACAGAGTTTGCTCCGCCTTGTATTGCTGCTTGTAAAGATTGCCATGAACCTGCTGGCGCCATTATTTCTATTGTTCTATTTTTCATGGTGTCGATGCTAGCATTTAAAATTACACAATACAAAATTATGATTTTATCTTTCTATCTGCAAGTCTACGGAATAAGAGGTTTAGCAAGTAGAACATTTAAAGATTGAGGAAAAATACATGGTGTCTGGTCTACTCATGTTCGACCTTTTGGCTAAAATAAGTTATTATATTTTTATAAATGGACTGCTAGCTCAATTGGATAGAGCACAAAGCTACGATTTTGGGGTTGGGGATTCGAGTTCTGCGGATCTGCCAATAATACCTTATTATAGAAAATTATATTTAACCTTATGAAAATCGCTAGATTAATAACAGCAATATTGGTCAGTATTTTTTTATTCAATACAACTTATGTACTGTCAGATAACAATAATGATTTTTCAAAAAATAGAGTGGAGCAAGCCAGAAGTATCTTTAAACAAATTGAAAAAGGAAACTGGAGCCTGGCATTAAAAAAATCAAAAAAAATTAATAACAAAATGTTGAGTGATTTGATTTATTGGCTGTATCTCAATAAAAAAAAGAATAATGCAAATTTTTATGATTATCAAAATTTTATTACTCAAAATACTAATTTTCCAAATAAATCTTATTTGCAATATTTATCGGAACACAAAATAAACACTGAATCAATTTCCCCAAAGGAGATTCTTAATCATTTCAAAAAAAACGAACCTGTTAGCTCTTTTGGCAAACTTAGATTGGGAGAAGCATTAATTGCATCAGGAGAAACTGAAAGAGGAAAAAAATTAATAAAAGAAAACTTTATAATTGCAAATCTAACAGGTTTTGAATTATCGCATTTTATTAAAAATTATAGTGAAATTATTAAATTGAAAGATTTAATAAGAAGAGCTGAATGGTTGGCTTGGGAAAACAAATCTGGTCAATTGAGGTCCTTAATGCCCTATCTAACTAGAGATTATAAGGCTTTGTATAAGGCAAGATATTTATTGGCAATTCGACTACATGGTGTTGAATACGCAATTAAAAATGTTCCGAATAAATATAAAAACAATCAAGGGTTATTATATCAAAGATTACATTTAAAAATCTAGAAGACATGTTTCTGTTAATTATTTTCCAAAAAAATAATACAAGATTACAAAAAAGCTTTTAATAGCGTCTAATAAATTTATTTTTTTTCCCTCTTTATATGTCCTAGGATAATATTCTATTGGTACTTCATCGTAACTATATTTATATTTTGCAAGTTTCAAAGATATTTCAAAATCTAAATTAAAACCCTTAGAAACTAAGTTAAGTTTTTTTAATACTTCGCTTTTAATAAGTTTATGATTAGTGGCAGTATCTGTGAATGATCCTCGGTATAAAAAATTAATTAATTTTGTTAAAAAAATAACGGCAAATCTA
>JAGFWA010000027.1 GCA_017640245.1 Pelagibacteraceae bacterium | reverse complement strand
AAATCAAGGAGCCAATTTAACTTCATACGAATTAAATGAAGAAGGAATACCAAACACAATTATTGCAGATAATACCGGTGGAATATTAATGCAAAGGGGTGAAGTGGATATGTGCATAGTCGGCACTGATAGAACAATTGCTACAGGTGATGTTGCTAATAAAATTGGAACATATTTAAAAGCTTTGGCCGCCAAAGATAACAATGTTCCTTTTTATGTAGCCTTACCAAGCTCAACAATTGATTGGGAAACTACTAATTTTAAAAATATTCCAATTGAAGAAAGAAATTCAGAAGAACTATCCCATATAGAAGGATTAGATGAAAACAATAATGTTAAAAAAGTATTAATCTATCCAAAAAAAAGCAAAGCAATGAACTTAGCTTTTGATGTTACTCCTGCTAAATATGTAACAGGGTTAATAACCGAAAAAGGGATTTGTGAAGCATCTAGCGAGGGATTAAAGAAATTATTTAAATAAAAAAATTTATCTTAAAGAGGCAGCTATATTACCACCATCAACCGTAAGAACTGCTCCGGTAGTTTTTTTGGAAGTCGCTAGATGAAAAAATGCTTTAGCAACATCTTCAGCTTTTACTTCGTTTAATAATAAATTTCCTCTCATATATTCATCAGTACTTACCGATCTTGCTTTAGCTCTGGTCTTGATCATTTTGTCATTCATTAAACCACTTCTTATTCTGTCAGCATTTACTCCATTAGATCTAATTCCATAAGATCCATAATCTACGGCATATTGTTTGCACAAGCTAAGTAAAGCAGACTTGGGCAATCCATATGGTCCAAAGTTTTTTCCAGGATTTACAGATTGTTTTGAAATATTAAAAAGTAAGCAACCATTGATATTTTGTTTCTTCATTATTTTGACAGCCTCAGATGCACAATTTTGATGAGAAAAGAAATTAATTTCAAAACTTTTTCTTAAAATATCGTCATTTACTTCACCTATGGCACCACCTGGTGCCGTTCCTGCATTTGAAATTAAAATATCAATTCCACCATATTTTTCACAAATTTGATCGAAAGCTTTTTTGACACTTTTTTTATTTGTTACATCACAATGGATACAAAGGTCATTAATTTTGGACTGAATAACTTTTAAACGGTCCAAATTATAATCAAGCAAAATAACTTCTGCCCCATAACTTTTGAACATTTTATAAGTTTCAAAACCTATAGTTCCCGTGCTTCCAGTGATGACAACCACATTTCCTTCAAGGAGTTTTTTCTTTTTTTTAATTTTTGCTTGCTCTAAAGACCAATATTCAATATCAAACAAATCTCTTTCCGAAATAAATCTATAAGTAGACGTTTCTTCAACTGAAGTAATGACTTTGGCGTTTGTCTCCGTTAGATCTCCAGCTATTTTTGCCGCACCTAAATCTTTACCAACACTAAACATCCCAACGTTTTGTACCAAAACTACTCTTGGAGAAGTATCTAGCATTACTTTTTTTCCTTTAGCTTTTTTCTTATTAACATTGAAATAATGGATGTATTTTTTTCGATAGTTTTCAAAAGCTTTTTTTGCTGTTATTTTAAATTCTTCAATGGAAGAATTTTTCTTTGGAGTTATTACTAAAGGAAAAGGTTTAACTCTAATGACATGGTCTGGTGTTGCAGTACCTTTTGATGAATAAGTTCTAACATTTTTTCCATTAATAAAATATTTTAAGTGTTTGTTTAATCTATAATTAACTACAAATTTTTGATCTTTATTTTCAGACAAAAGACCTCTTATTATTGGAGCAATCTCATGGGCATTAAATTTTGTAGAGAATTTTTTAATTTGTTTGATTTTTTTACTTTTTAATTTTCTAACCGCTCTTTCAGCTTGTGATACATATTTTATCATTAAATCGTAAGCTTCTTTAGCGCTGTCAGCAAAAGTGAATATTCCATGGTTCATTAATATCAAACAGTTGAGTTTTGGATTTTTTGAATAAATTTCATATACTTTTTTGGCCAACATAAATCCCGGCATTACATAAGGTACTATACCCACTTTATCTCCAAATATTTTATTACAGAATTTTAATGCACCTGGTCTGTTAGTAACATTTACGATTGCATCAGCATGAGTGTGATCAACGAATTTAAAAGGTAAAAAAGCATGCAAAAATGTTTCAACGGAAGGATTGGGCGATTTAATATTTATTAGGTTTTTTTTTTGAAAACTAACCATATCTTCATCAGATAAATATTTTTTCTTTTTAAGTCCTAATAGCGGTTCCAATTTTACTGCAGGAAGGCCTTCGGGTTCTATATCTGCCATATCCCAACCACTTCCTTTTACGCATAAAACACTATATTTTTTGCCATCAATGTCTTTGATTGTGGTTTTGACAGAAGTGTTTCCTCCACCATGTAAAACCAATTCTTTGTTTCTTCCTAGCAAGTGCGTTGTGTAAACTCTCAAGGCTAAATCTTTAGAAAAACCAAGTTTTTTATACTTTTTTATATATTTATTTGCAAAATTTTTTGACCAATTATTTTTCAAAATAAAACTCCATCAACTTATAAACAAGTATTTTTTAGTTGTTATAAAAAAAAATAACAAGTATAAAAAAATGAGGGATTCGTTTGAAACTATGAAAAAAGTTGGAGAACACGTAACAATAGATTTTTTAGGTGTAAAACAGGATTATTCCCCTGATTTTTACAGCAAAGTTATCTATAAAATTGCTAAAAAAACCAGAGTCGAAGTTCTTAATATTGCCGAACATAAGTTTAAACCGCAAGGATTTACTTGTGTTGCTCTTTTGGCTGAGAGTCACATGAGTTTTCATACGTTTCCAGAAAAAGGTATAATTAGTTTTGATTTTTTTACTTGTGCAAAAATTTCTCCAACAGCAGCATTAGATATATTAAAAAAAGAAATTAAACATGAAAGAGCAGTGGTCAGAAACTTTGATAGAAGTAACAAAGGTGTATATGAAGATATATATAGCACGCCAGGACACAAGAAATATTATGTTGTCGATGATGTTTTAGAAAATTTTATATCAAAGGTTGGCCAGCATATAGAAATTTTAAAACTTGAAGAATTCGGTAATGCCCTTTTTATTGATAGCGAACTACAAGTTGCTGAAAAGGATGAAAAAAAATATAGCGGGCAATTCGTCAATTCAGCTCTTAGCTTATCCAAAGATAATTCTAGCGCAGCAATAATCGGCGGCGGAGACGGCGGTGTTGCAAGAGAATGTTTATCAAAAGGATTCGATCTAATTGATTGGTACGAACTAGATCCTGAGGTGGTAAAAGTTTGTCAAAAACACCTTCCGAAAATTTGTGGAGAGGTAAAAGCAAATAACAATGTAAAGACTTACTGGGGAGACGCTTTTGAGAGCATTAAGAAAGTTAAAGATTCAAAATATGATAAAATTTTTATAGATCTTAACGATGACCAATTCTGCATCGATTTGGCTGCAAAAAACATGAAGGGTTTAAAAAGAATTCTTAAACCAGGAGGGGTTATTACAGCTCAAGTTGGTTGTCTGTCAAAAAAACCCAAGCAGATTAAAAACTGGATGGGAGTGCTCGAAAATAGCTTTGGAAATGTAGAGCTTTCTGAGACATTTATACCTAGTTTTGATTGCAGATGGAATTTTGCATCTTCATTATTTAAATCTAATTAATTAATCTCTAGCAAATTCTTTCTTTTATTCGTAAGATTTTACTTCTTTAATATTTGAACCTAAAGCTTCATTTATTTTAAGTTTAATTTTTGCCCGTTCATCATTAGATTTGTAAACATTTCTTGCAAGTTCAATAAATTCTTTTCCAAATTCTTGCTTTTTTTCTAACTCTCTTTTTTTATCCTCAATATCCCATAACTTTAAGTTTATGTTTTTTAGCTCTTTTGTAAGAGTTTCAAGGTTAATATTTTTTTTAATCGATTTATGAAATGTGTTAGTTAAAGAATCTAGCTCTTTTTTGATCTCAATAAGTTTTTCTTTATTAGTAATTTTTTCTTTTTTTATTTTTAGAATTGTAATTTTATCAACTAATTCTCCAGCTGAAATTTCTGCATAAATTTTATTCATTTTGAGCCATTTCAAATAAAAGACTTTACTATTTAAAAAATATATGCAGTTAAATCATATAATGTCAAATATATTGATCATCAAACATGGTTCGCTTGGGGACTTAATCCAAGCAAATGGAGCCATGAAAGACATCAGAGAAAATTTTCCTCGCAGTAAAATTATACTTCTTACCACTTTGCTTTACGCAGAACTCATGTCCCATTGTCCTTATATAGACGGAATTTTAATTGATAAAAGACTACCAAGGTGGAATGTATTTTATCTTACAAAGTTAAGGAAAATGCTGAAAAGATTTAATTTTGAAAAAATTTTTGATCTTCAAAATTCTTCAAGAACAAAATTTTATAAAAGATTTTTTTTTAAAAATACTTATTGGTCTAACAGTGAAATTTCACTTAAAAAAGGTGAGAAAAAATCTGAGTTTAACAAACTTCCCGTTCTGGATAGAATGAAATTACAATTAGAAAATAGTGGTTTAAGTACATCATTCACTTTGAAACCAGACTTGAATTGGGCTATCAAAGATATTAGAAATTTATTAAACCAGAATTTCGAAGGGGAGTATGTATTACTCTTTCCTTTTTGTTCAGAAAAATTAAAGAAAAAAAAATGGCCGTATTATAAAGATCTAGCTCATCTCCTTAAAAAAGCTTATGGTAATAAATATAATATTGCCGTGGTGCCAGGTTCCAATGAAATTGAAGAGGCAGAAAAACTTAACGTCAATGTAATTTTGAATAATAACAAAGCTGTAGGTTTATTAGATTTAATAGGTTTAATAAAAAATTCAAGTTATGTAATTTCAAATGATACAGGTCCAGCACACATTGCCGCACACTTGAATAAAAAAGGATTAGTTTTGTTTGGAAGCCATACTACTGCTGAAAAAGTTAGTATAGAAACGAAAAATTTTCAGTCTATACAAGTTAAAAATTTGAATAAGCTTTATGTTTCCAGCGTATTGGAAAAAGTAAAAGAAAATTTAAATTAGATTTAGGTATTTTTTTACAATATTAGACCATTTAAATCGTTCTGAAAATTGCAGCGCATTCAATCCATATCTTTTATCATTTTGGTTTTCAAAAAACTTAATAATATTTTCATATATGGAATTAATGTCCCGACCATCACATATTAAACCTGTTTCCTTATCTTTTATAGCATCTCCTTCACCGCCATCTTTACCACCTATAGAACCAACTCCATAACTTGCAGCTTCTATAAAAGTAATTCCAAAACCTTCAACTGAATTTTTATGAATAATTGATGGCATTAGAAATAAATTTGAGTTTTTTATTAAAGCTAATTTTAGTTGTTCCTCTACTTTTTTAAGAAATAAGACTTCTTCTCCAAGACCTAATTCTTTTTTCAACAATATTAATTTTTCTTCTTCTTCTCCATCTCCAATACTAATATATTTGATTTTTGGAAATTTACTTTTTAGATTCTTAATACACATTAAAATATTTTGATGATTTTTCCTTTTAACCAATCGTGAGACTGTTATTATTTTTGGATAAGAGTTGGCATAAATATCTTCAGCTTTTAGTTGAAAAGATTTTTCTATTTTAATAGGATAATTGCAGCCAGGATGAATAATATGAATTTTTTGTTCTGGCAATCCATTATTAATAGCTAAATTTTTTGTAAAATTTGAATTTGAAACTATATATTGTGCTTTATTAATGGCGCCTAAAATTCTTTTGTTTGCCCCAGTGCCCTTGTGATAGTTAATTTCCTTTGAATGTATTAAGCAAAATGTTGGTATATTTTTAATTTTTTCACTGTTTATTTTTTCAATACTTTTCCAATGATCAAAAAAAATTGATCGAATATTATTATTATCCTCAATATATTCGCAGATACGATTGGCTTTCCTATATTTTCTCAATAACTTTATTCCGCCAAATCTTTCTATATCCAATTTAATAGATTCGTCATATTTTTGATAATTCTCTGATTTATCAGCAAAAATTTTAACAGGCCCATGACGCATTAATGCATTGGCGAGACCAGCCATTAAATTTTGCATTCCACCAACCTCAGGAGGAAAACTTCTAGTCGATATAATAAACATTATTTAATCCACTTGATATTACAACCCATGCTTGGAATTTGCTCTTTTGGTCCTTTTCCAGTTTGAATAATCAAACGCATTGCTTTCAACAAATCACTTTCCGAATTTTTCACGGGCTTTAAGTCTCTTAATTCTCTAAACCTACCCCTGTATTGAAGTTCAAGTTTGTTATTATAACCAAAAAAATCTGGTGTACACACAGCTCCATAATTTTTTGCAACTTTTTGTGTTTGATCGATTAGATAAGGAAAAACAAAGCTATGTTTTTTGGCAAAGTTAATCATATTATCAAATGAATCCTCAGGATAATTATTTGTATCATTTGACATGATAGCTAATGATTTCACTCCATCTTTTTCTAGATGTTTGCAATCGTGTACCATGTCATCAATCACAGCCTTTACGTAAGGACAATGATTACAAATAAACATTATTAATGTCCCATTTCTACCAAGGTGATCTTCTAATTTATGAATTTTACCATCTGTTCCTTTTAGTTCAAAAGAATTTGCTTTTTCACCAAAATTACAGATAGGTGTTTTAGTTAAAACCATAATGTATTATACCTAAAATAATGATTTATGACTTGGAAAAAAACGTTCCTGAAATTAGCTCTGATTCCTGGGTTGCGCCCAACGCAATAATTATTGGAAAGGTAAAATTAGAAAAAAATTCAAGTATTTGGTTTAACGCGGTCTTAAGAGGTGATATTGAAAAAATTGTCATAGGTGAAAATTCCAATATTCAGGATGGAAGCGTATTACATACGGATCCAGGTTGTCCATTAACTGTCGGCAAAGGCGTTACAGTTGGACATATGGTAATGCTCCATGGTTGTGAGATTTCTGATGATGCTCTTATAGGAATAGGAAGTACTATACTTAACAAAGCAAAAATTGGAAAAAACTGCATTATAGGAGCAAACACTTTAGTCACGGAGAATAAAGTTATTCCAGATAACTCTCTTGTTTTGGGTAGTCCTGGTAAAGTTATTCGAAAGGTGACAGATGATGAAATAAAAGTAATTTGTGAAAACGCGAAACACTATGTTGAAAATTCCAAAAGATATAAAATTTAGTTATGGAGTTAACCAATATTATTTTCTAAATCTTTTTATTAGGCTTGAGGTGTCCCATCTATTTCCACCCATTTTTTGTACTTCACCGTAATACTCATCAATTATTTTAGTTATAGGCAAAGGTGAATTATTTCTTTTTGCTTCTTCCATAGCAATTTTTAAATCTTTTCTCATCCAATCTACGGCAAAACCATAATCAAATTTATCGTCTATCATAGTTTTATGTCTATTTTCCATCTGCCAAGACTGCGCTGCACCTTTTGAAATTACTTCAATGACCTCCTTCATATTTAATTTTGCATTAATTCCAAAGTTTATGGCCTCAGAAAGACCTTGAACTATTCCTGCTATACAAATTTGGTTAACCATTTTTGCTAGCTGACCACTACCCGAAGATCCAAGTAATTTCATTTTTTTACTGTAGCAGTTAATTACTGGCTCGGCTTTTTTATATGGCTTACTGTCTCCGCCAATCATAACAGTTAAAGTACCATTTTCTGCTCCAGCTTGACCACCAGATACTGGCGCATCTAAAAAATCAAAGCCTTTTGCTTTAGCAGTTTTGTAAAGTTCCTTTGCAATTTCAGCTGATGCCGTAGTGTTATCAATATAAATACAATTTTTTTTGGCAGATTTAAAAAGTCCGTTTTCACCAAGGGTAACTTCTCTAAGATCATTGTCGTTCCCAACACAAGTAAATATAAAGTCAGAGTCTTTCACGGCATCTTTTGGTGTTTCAGCAAGTTTTCCCTTATGTTCTTTAATCCATTTTTCTGCTTTTGATTTTGTTCTATTAAAAACAGTTACATTATGCCCCCCTTTTGATATATGTCCTGCCATAGGATAACCCATGACACCCAAACCAATAAAAGAAACATTAAAACCCATAGAATTAAAATGATAAAATTAAATTACAAAGTTATTTTATTTGGATTTATATTTACATTTTTTTCAAGTTTTGGACAGAGTTTTTTTATAGGTTTATTCAATTCAAGTATAAGGGAAGATCTCAATATTTCTCACGGACAATTTGGCTCGGTCTATGCATCTGCTACTCTTTTGTCTAGCATGGTGCTAGTTTGGTTTGGAAAAAAAATCGATGAATTAAAATTGTTAAATTTTTCTTTCATAGTAATATTTTTTTTGTTTATCTCATCGCTTTTTTTTTCATTTGTAAACAGCATCTATCTTTTGTTTTTAGGTATATTTTTATTAAGATTTTCAGGTCAGGGGCTTATGTCTCATACTGCAGCAACTGCTATATCAAGATATTTTGAAAAATCTAGAGGTAAAGCTTTGAGTGCGATTTGGTTTGGTCTATCATGCGGAGAATTTTTGTTGCCTGTAACTATAGTTTATCTATTTTCCTTATTTTATTGGAGAAATATTTGGGTAGGAATAGCATTTATAATAATTTTATTTTTGCCGCTAGTAGCTTTTTTCACCATTAGAAATTTACGACTTTCATCTAGAGAAAAAAATAATAACTTACTTGATAATCAATTGCTCAATATTAAAAATTGGCAAAGAAAAGAAGTTTTAACAGATTACCGTTTTTATATAATATCTTTAACAATGTTGGCTATGCCTTGTATTGCTACCGGGGTATTTGTTTATCAATCTTTTATTACTGAGTCAAAAAATTGGGGAGCATTCGTAATTGCAAAATCTTTTATGGCTTATTCGATTATGTCAGTGGTGACTCTTGTAATATCTGGTTTTTTAATTGACAAATATACAAGCAGGAAGTTTTTACCCTTAATGAATTTACCTTTGTTAGTTAGTTTAATCGTATTATCTTTTTTTAAAAATCCTATATCTTCGTATTTCTTTTTAGGTTTGCTGGGTATTTCAAATGGCCTAGCTAACGTACTGGGTTCATCTACGTGGGCAGAGATTTATGGTGTTAGATATATTGGTGGGATCAAAGCTCTGACAACAGCAATGATGGTTTTTTCAACAGCTTTTGGTACTGCTATTTTTGGTTTTTTTATTGATAATGGTTTTTCTATAGAAAAAATTGGAATTGGATGTTCATTCTATGTAATTACTTCAATAATTCTAATTTTTTTATTTAGAAATACTTTTGAACCAAGAGTAATAAAAACTTGATTTTAAATTAAATTTTGATAAAAAAAGTGCCAAATGGCAAGAATTACCGTAGAAGATTGTTTAGAAAAAGTTGAAAGTCAGTACGATTTAGTTTTATTAGCGAAGGAGAGAACATCGCAGCTTAACTCTGGTGCCGAGATGCTTGTCGAAGCAGATAATGATAAAAATACAGTTATTGCACTTAGAGAAATTGGTGATGGTAAAATTATTGTCGAAGAATTAAAAAATAATTCAATTGCTAGACTGAGAAAAGAACCAGACGAAAATCTTGAAGAAGAAGAAGCGGAAGAAGTTTTTAATGACGATTTTGAAAAGCAATACAAGGGAGAGGTTTCAAAAAGCGGTGTGGCCATCCTTCCTTCTAAAAGAATGAGAAAAATTCCATTTAACACATCAATTTCTACCAAAGATAAAGTTTCAAAAGAAAAAGAAAAACCTCTAGAGTTAATAGAAGAAGTAGAAGAAAAAAAATAATTGAAAATTAATAGAAAGATTTGTGTTGCTCCTATGATGGATTGTACGGATCGACATGGAAGATATTTTTTACGCTTATTAAGTAAAAACGTAATGCTCTATACAGAAATGGTTGCTACTAAATCTGCCATTCACGGAGATAGAAAAAAAATTTTAAGCTTTAATGAAATAGAAAAGCCACTTGGTCTTCAAGTTGGAGGGTCGGACAAAAAAGAATTATCTTTAGTTTCTAAAATAGCAGAAGATTTAGGTTATGATGAAATCAATATTAATCTAGGCTGTCCTAGTAAAAAAGTTCAAAAAAATAAATTTGGAGCATGCTTAATTAAAGAACCAGATTTAGTTGCAGAATGTATTAACGAAATGGTTAACTCATGTAAAATTCCAGTTTCAGCAAAAACAAGAATAGGATTTGATGATATTGAAGATTTTAATTATTTAAATTCTTTTATAAAAAAAATATCAGATTCTGGATGCAAAATAATAATATTACATGCTCGAAAAGCTATTTTGAAAGGGCTCTCTCCAAAAGAAAATTTAAAAGTGCCTAAATTAAATTACCCCATGGTTTATGAGATTAAAAAAGAAAATAATAACTTAGAAATTATAATAAACGGTGGGATTACAGACTGTTTTCAAATTAAAGATCATTTAAAAAAATGTGACGGTGTTATGATAGGAAGAGCCATCTATCAGAATCCATATTTTTTAGCAGATATAGAAAATGAGATTTTTGATAATACAGATGTTCCCACTAGATCTGAAATAACAGAAAAATTAGTTGAGTATGTAAAAGACGAGGTGAAAAAAGGAACAAGAGTAAATCAAATTATGAGGCACACAGTAGGTTTGTATCATGGCAAGACAGGAGCAAATAAATGGAGGAGATATTTAAGCGACAATATGATGGCAAGAGATTCTGATTTTCAAAAAGTACATCACATCATGGAAATTGCTCAAAACAATGAAAAAGCCAATCAAACAATCTCATGATTGAAAGTTTTGATTTAAATCAAGTTTTATTTTTTGTTTTAATAATGGCAATAACTGCAGTTCCCGTTGGTTTTGTTGCTGGATTGTTTGGAATAGGAGGAGGGTTAATTACAGTTCCTTTTTTATTTTATATATTTGGAGCTTTTGGGTTAGACCCATCTTATATTATGCATCTGGCTGTGGGGACTTCGTTTGCTATAATTATTCCTACATCAATAGTTTCCGTAAGAACCCATTACAAATACAAGGCTGTCGACTTTGATATCGTTAAAAGCTATGGAATTTATGTGGTTTTGGGAGTTATCCTAGGAACAGTTTTTGCGGCTAACTTAAAAACAAAATCTTTAATCCTTTTCTTTTCTATAATTGTATACATTTTGGGTTTTTATTTGATTTTTTTAAAAGAAAAAGAAACTAAAATTAGTATGAAAATTAAACTCGGCTATAAAGTTTTTTTTGGTTTAATAGCTGGTTTTTTGTCTGCACCAATGGGAATAGGTGGTGCAATAATGAACGTTCCAGTGCTTAAGTATTTTGGATATTCAATAAACAAAGCAATAGGTAGCGCAGCTGCTATTGGTTTTTTAATTGCACTTTTTGGAGCGGCTGGGTTTTTTGTATCAGGTAGTTTTTTAAATGCTAATATGCCCTTCAGTTTTGGTTTTTTAAACATACCTGCTTTTTTAATATTTGTTCCCATAACAACCGTTATGGCTAGAATTGGAGCAAAAACCGTACACAAAATGGATAGAAATAAAATTAGTAAATACTTTGGGATATTTTTGCTCTTGATAGGTTCTAAATTTTTATTTGAGTATTTTAGGATTTAAATTTTTTGATCGTACTTTCCAATTTTTCCAGTTTTTTGAAGTAGATTATCGATAAAATCAAATATTTTTTTCTTTCTTTCATCGGAAGTTGGACTCTCTGTAACAACAACCAGCGACGGCTTGTTAGAAGAAGCTCTTATTAGACCCCAGGATCCATCTTGAAGAGAAAATCTTATGCCATTAACTGTTAAAATTTCTTTGATTAGTTGGTTGTCTATTTTAATGTTATCATTCTTCATTTTTTCAATCTGTTTAACTAAATTTTCGATTACCCTATATTTTTCTTCATCTTTACAGAAAGGGGCCATAGTAGGGGTTTGAAAAGTTTTTGGCAACTCTTCCATTATTGTATTTATTTTTTTATCTTGAATAT
>JAGFWA010000026.1 GCA_017640245.1 Pelagibacteraceae bacterium | reverse complement strand
TAAATATAAAGTGGTACTACGACGGAACCTTAAATGCTTCTGCAAATTGTATTGATCGACACCTTAGTAAAAAAGGAAACAAAACAGCTATTATTTGGGTGGGTGATGATCCGGATAACTCAAAAAAAATAACTTATAAAGAACTTCATAAAAATGTTTGTAAAGCAGCAAATGGATTAAAGAGTATTGGTATACAAAAAGGAGATAGAGTAACGATTTACCTCACGATGATTCCTGAGCTCGCTTATGTAATGTTAGCATGCGCTAGAATTGGGGCTATACATTCTATTATATTTGGTGGATTTTCACCTGACTCTATTGCCACAAGAATAAATGATTGTAAATCAGACTATGTTATTACTGCTGATGAAGGCATAAGAGGAGGAAAAATAATACCTCTAAAAAAAATTGCTGATGAAGCTATGATGCAGTGTCCAAATGTAAAAAAATGTGTTGTGGTTAAAAGGACCGGAAATCCTGTCAATTGGATAGATGAAAGAGACGTTTCTTACGAAAAAATAACTTCGAATGTGTCTGATAAATGCCTTCCTGAAGAAATGGACGCAGAAGATCCGCTCTTCATACTTTATACCTCCGGCTCAACAGGAAAACCAAAAGGCGTCCTACATACAACGGGCGGATATATGGTTTATGCTTCAATGACACATCAATATATTTTTGATTACAAAAATAAGGATATTTATTGGTGTAGTGCAGATATTGGGTGGGTAACTGGTCATAGTTACATAATTTATGGGCCTCTATCAAATGGAGCAACGACAATAATGTTCGAAGGTGTACCTAACTATCCGGACAGCTCTAGATGGTGGCAAATAATTGATAAATATAAAGTTAATATTTTTTATACCGCACCAACAGCAATACGAGCTTTAATGCGTGAAGGTGATGGTCCGGTTAAAAAAACTAGCAGAAAATCACTTAAACTTTTAGGTACTGTTGGAGAACCCATCAACCCTGAAGCATGGATGTGGTATTATAAAACAGTTGGTGATGAAAAATGTCCTATTGTCGATACTTGGTGGCAAACTGAAACTGGAGGTATTTTAATTTCTCCCCAACCTGGTGCCATAAATCTAAAACCTGGTTCTGCCACAAAGCCGTTTTACGGAATTAAACCTGTTATTGTTGATGAATCTGGAAAAGTTTTAAAAGGCCCTTGTAAAGGCAGACTTTGCATAGCTCAATCCTGGCCAGGTCAAATGAGGACTGTTTATGGAGATCACCAAAGATTTATTGACACTTATTTTTCTCAATTTGATGGAAAATATTTTACTGGTGATGGATGCAGAAGAGATGCGGACGGCTATTATTGGATTACCGGTAGAGTAGATGATGTGATTATTGTTTCTGGTCATAATTTAGGTACAGCAGAAGTTGAGAGTGCTTTTGTAGCACATCCAAAGGTTGCTGAAGCTGCAGTGGTTGGTTTTCCTCATGACCTCAAAGGAAATGGACTCTATTGCTATGTCACACTGAATGTAGGAGAAAATCCTGACGGAGATTTAAGTCGAGACCTTAAGCTTTGGGTTAGAAAACAAATTGGTCCTATTGCAACTCCAGACTATATTCAGTTTGCTCCAGGATTACCAAAAACTAGATCTGGTAAAATTATGAGACGTATTTTAAGAAAAATTGCTGCAAATGAGCATGATAATCTTGGAGACACAACAACTTTAGCAGATCCATCTGTGGTAGATTCTCTAATCGAAAATAGAAAAAATAAGTCTTAAATTTTAATAAACAAAATGCCTATAAAATTTTATTCATTAATAATTTTCACAGGATTTTTTTGGTTTTACTGTTTGTATTGGGCTTTTAAAAACCAGAAGAAAATAACAATACCGGTTGATTTTTTTATATATGGAAGACAGCTTCCAGGATGGGTGTTTATAATTGTTGCTACAGGAATTATTTTTTCAGGTTGGATATTTTTTGTACATCCAAGTCTAATTTTTATGAACGGAATGCCGTACTCAATGACTTCCTTATGTGTAATTGGGATACCGTTGTTAGGAATTGTCTTTTTAAAAAGACAATGGATGCTTTCAAAAAAATATGGCTTTGTAACTCCTAGTGAAATGATGGGAGTTTATTTTAAAAGTGAATTTATTAGAATTTTGATCGTTATTATAACTTTGGGTTTTGCAATTCCTTTTATCGCAATGCAACTATCCTTGGGAGGAATGCTTATTAGTATTTTATCTGATGATATAATTGGTGCAGGATCAGCTTCATTTTTAATAGGCGGTGTAATCATATTTTACTTAAGTATAAGTGGAATAAAATCTATTGTTTATATTGATACAATTCAATTTCTTCTCGTAATTTTTGGAGTGGTTTCAATTGGATTTATAACTCTTGACTTGGTTGGAGGTTGGGATTTATTGAATGAAAGTTTATCAAGAATTTCTAATATCAAAAAAAATCTTTTCAACTTAAAAGAAAGTTACAGTTCTTATCTTGCGATACCAGGTACAATCAAACTTGCAGAGATTGTAGATAAAAAAATGTTTTATAGTGGTATATGGACCAGTTCAATGATTTTAACTTTTGTTTTTGCTTTAACTGGTATTCAAATGTCACCAAATTTTTTAATGTTAGTTTTCTCAAGTAAAGAAGTTAAACCTTTCGCTGCTCAACAAGTATGGTTCTCGGCATTTTTAATTGGTTTAATATTCATATTTTTTACTATTATAGTAGGTGTTGGTTCAAATTTGCTTGGAGCAAATAATATTATTAACGAAAGTGGAAATAATATATCAAAGATTCTTCCGAGTATTATTTTTCCAAATGAAATGGAGAGTTTAGTTCCACATCTGATCAATACAATTGGTGAATATTCTCCACTATTCTTTGGTATATTAGCAATATGTGCAATTGCATCAGTGCAATCAACAAGTTATTTTTATTTGAGCTCTAGCGCTATTGTTACAAGAGATATTGTTAAAAGATTTTTTCTTAAAAATATGAATAATGAAAAACAAATTTTTTCTTCAAGAATTTTATTAGGATTATTTTTTATTATTTCTTTAGCTTTGTCAATTCAATCTCTAGAAACAATTTTAAGTGTTGGTATTTTTTCATTAAGTATAGCTTGCCAAATGTTTGTTCCATTAATTGCAATATGTTATTTCCCTTGGTTAACCAAACAAGGAGTTGGATTAGGAATTGTAGTGGGCATTATAACTGTGTTGAGTACAGATATTGTTGGTCAAACGTTATTTGCAGATTTTATAAAATGGAACAAATGGCCTTTAACAATTCATTCTTCTGTTTGGGGTGTCTTATTTAATTTAATTGCTTCGATATCAATTTCGTTTGTTACACAAGACGCAAAAGAAACTAATCATAGACAAAAATTTCATGATTTTATAGACGACTATAAAAGCCATTCAATAATGAGAAAGAGTTTAAAACCAAGCGCTTGGATTGTTACAGTTACATGGATATTTTTTGCATTGGGTCCAGGATCAATTATCGGAAATGATATATTTGGAAAACCAGGTGATATAGAAAGTTGGTCCTTTGGTATACCCTCTATTTGGGTGTGGGAGATTATTTCATGGATTCTTGGTATTATATTAATTTGGTTTCTGGCTGTTAAAATGGAGATGTCAACATCGCCAGAAAAAAATATTATTGCTCAAACCGAAGATATTAGTAGCAGTTCAAGAGGTTAAAAATATTTTTTTGACATAAAATAATTTAAAACTATAAATTAATAAAGATGACAAGTTCAATAAAAATTTCGCCTTCTATATTATCTTGCAATTTTAGTAAATTAGGTGAGGAAATTAAGTCTTTAGAAAAGGCTGGCGCAGACTTAATTCATATCGATGTTATGGATGGCCATTTTGTACCTAATATAACTATTGGTCCGGAAGTAATTAAAAAAATAAGGCCATTAACAAAGGTACCCTTTGATGTGCATCTGATGATTTCTCCCGTAGATAATTTTATAGAAGATTTTGCAAATGCAGGATCGGATATAATAACTATTCATCCTGAAGCTACTAAAGATTTAAAAAAATCTATAGAACTTATTAAAAAATTTGATAAAAAAGTTGGAATTTCTTTAAATCCCAATTCTGAAATAAGTCTTGTAGAACCTTACTTAAACGACATAGATTTAATCTTAGTCATGAGTGTAAATCCGGGATTTGCAGGACAAAAATTCAAGCCAGAAGTATTAAAAAAACTAGAAAAAATTAAAAAGATTATTGTGTCAAAAAATCTGAAAATAGATCTAGAAATTGATGGTGGCATTAGTTTCCAAAATAGCATTGATGCAAAAAATGCCGGTGCTAATATTTTGGTATCTGGATCCACAATATTTAATGAGAATAATGGTGATCTAAAAAAGAATATTGGCTTACTACGTACAAATTAATAAATGCCAGATTTAAAAAATGTCTATCTTTATTTTTTATCTTTAAGAAAATTAATATTTAAATCAATAAGAGAATTATTTTTTTCAACAAATTTTTATAATAAATTATTAATTTCAGCAATTCCCTCCAGATTCTTTTTTTATCCTAATCCATATTTATTATCTCCATTATTGAATCATAAAAGTTTTTTATTTAAAATTTCTAAAAATGATATTGATAATTTTTGGAATGAAAATTTAAAAAAAAAAGAAAAAAAAAATATTCATAGTTTTTTATGGTTAAACCTAATAGACAGAAAAAATGAGACAGAAATAATTCAAAAAATTATAAGGGACTGGATATCAAAATATGGAAATTACAAAAAAGATATATGGAACGATAATATTATCAATAAACGCATTATTGCTTGGATTTCCAATTCTGAAATAATTTTAAACAACGTTCAAAAAGATTTTGAAAAAATATTTTTTCAATCTCTAATTAAACAAATAAATTTTATAAAAAAAAGTTTAAAAATTGTTTCTCATGAAACAACAAAAATTTCATCGATTAGTGCTATTATGCTTTCCGGATTAGTCTTTAAAGAATATTTTAATAATTATAGCATGGGTTTAAAAGAGTTAAAAAAAATAATTGATATACATTTTGATAAAGATGGATTCCCAAAAAATAGAAATTCTGAAAGTTTAATTATATTTTTACAATATTTTATACTTATTAAAGAATGGATAAAAAACGCACAAGAAGTAATTCCAGATTATCTTGAAGAAATAATTGATAAAAATCTAGTTTGTTTAAATTCATTCTACAATCCTAGTAAAAAACTTCCTTTATTTAATGGTGCAACTGAAAAAAATTTAGAAGAATTTTTTAAGTACCTAAATAAATTAAATTATCGTTTTGATAAAAATTTATCCTTTGTAGGTCAGATGCAAATAATTAAAAACAAAAAAATAACTTTATATTTTGATTCCGGAGAGCCTCCAGTTCATTATCTCTCGAAAGATTATCAGTCGGGACCTTTGTCTTTCGAATATTTTAGTGAAGCTGATAAGATAATAACAAATTGTGGATATGGTAGAAGAATATCAAAAAAAACTCAATTTATAAGCAAATTTACATCTGCCCAATCAACTCTTTGCTTAAATAACACCTCGGTTGTCAAATTTAAAAAAAATAATTTAATAAATAAAGCTTATGGTGCGACAATAAATAATTCTTTTAAAATTTTTGATATTAGTAGAAATGAAGATAAAGAAAATATTACTATTTCTGCAACACATAATGCTTACCTAAAAAAATTTGGTTATTTGCATAAGAGGACAATTAAATTTTGTAAAAAAGACAGTAATATTGCTGGAAGTGATTATTTGCTAAAAAAAAATCAAAACGAGGTAGAAGTTGATTTTAGTATTAGATTTCATATATATCCTGGAATAAACGCAACTCAAACCATGAGCCGAAAAAGTATACTGTTACAAATCGATAAAAAAAGGTCTTGGATATTTTTCTGTAATAATAAAGATGTCCAAATCGAAAAAAGTCTGTTCTTAGGTGGTAATAAAATATTAAATAATCAATGTATTGTTATTTATGGAAGTACTAAAAATCAAAATGCTAATATTGAATGGGAGTTAAAAAAATCTAGTTAAATAATGACTCAAAAAATAAAAAATGCTTTAATATCTGTATCTGATAAGTCTGATTTGCAAAAAATATTACCTACTTTAGATAAATACAAAATCAATTTAATTAGTTCTGGCGGAACCTATAAAGAAATAAAAAAACTTGGCTATAAGTGTAATGAACTTTCAAAATATACCGAGTTTGATGAAATGTTGGGAGGTAGAGTAAAAACTTTACATCCTAAAATTCATGCTGGAATTTTAAGTGACAGATCTAATAAAAGGCATCAATATGAGATGGTAAAAAATAAGTTTAAAAATATAGATTTAATTATAGTAAATTTTTATCCTTTTCAAAAAATTGTTTTAAAGACAAAAAATTCAAGAAATATTATTGAAAATATAGATATAGGTGGACCAACAATGGTAAGAGCGGCTGCAAAGAATTTTAAGGATGTGTTAATCATTACTGACGGAAAAGATTATGATGCTCTTATAGATCAATTGCGACAACACAAAGGAAAAACAAGTTTACAGTTTAGAGAATATATGGCTAGCAAAGCATTTAGCCTAACAGCATATTATGACTCGATGATAGCTACCTGGTTTAATAAAAAATTAAATATAACATTTCCAGATAGGAAAACTATATTTGGTAAAAAACTCACCCAATTAAGATATGGTGAAAATCCTCATCAAAAAAGTAGTATCTATGTTAACGACTTTAATGACCAAGAAACAGGTTTGAAAAAAATAAGTGGAAAGGATTTAAGTTATAACAATTATAATGACATATTTGCAGGTTTGGAGATTTTGGCTTCATTTAAAAAATCTGGAACTATAATTATTAAACATGCAAATCCATCTGGTGCATCAATAAATAAATCTCCTATAAGATCTTTTCAAGAATCTTTGGATTGCGATCCCGTAAGCGCATTTGGAGGAGTTGTTGCTTGTAATTTTAAAATAGACAAAAAAATTGCAAAAAAAATGTCTTCAGTATTTTTTGAGGTAATTTTAGCTAGAGGATTTAACAGAGAAGCTTTAAAAATCTTAAGATCGAAAAAAAATTTAAGATTAATTGACATTTCAAAATTTAAATATAAAAAAAATTACCAAATAAAGTATTTTGATAATTCATTTTTAATTCAAGAAAAAGATAAAGAAATTTTTAATATAAAAAAGCTAAAATTCGTTACAAAACTTAAACCCACAAAAAAAGAATTAAAATCAGCAGAATTTACTTTTAATATATGTAAATTTGTTAAGTCTAATTCAATTGTAATTTCCAATAATTTTTCAACAATTGGTATTGGAGCTGGACAACCAAGTCGACTTGATAGCTGTAAGATTGCAACACAAAAAGCAAATAAATTTCAACCCAAAAAACTTAAAAATTCTATTGCTGCTTCAGATGCTTTTTTTCCTTTCCCGGATGGGATAAAAAAATTAATTACTGCTGGAGTAAAAGTGATAATTCAACCCGGTGGATCAATTAGAGACAAAGAGTCAATAGCGGCAGCTAATAAAGCTAAAATTAAAATGATTTTTACAGGCATTAGACATTTTAATCACTAAATGTCCTGCAACTTTAGTGATTAAAATAAAAATTTTCACAACTAATTAAGTTTATTTGTGGTAGCAACAAATTATGAATAAAAAGATTTTATATGGAATTTTATTTAGTGCAGGAGCTTCTTTTTGGTGGGGAATTATAGGAGTTTTTTATTTTAAATCAGTAGCATTTGTAGGACCAATAGAGCTTGTCATTCATAGGACTATATGGACAGCTTTTCTACTTTTAATTACGACAACATTATATTCAAAGTGGAGTGCTATACGTTTAATTTTAAAAAACCAAAAAAAAACCTTGTTACTATTAACAACGGGTATCTTAATATTTATAAATTGGTCAACGTGGATTTATGCCGTTGTAACTAATAGGCTTATTGATGCGAGTTTTGGATACTATATGATGCCTATTTTAAGTGTTTTTTTTGGAATCATCTTTCTAAACGAACCATACAATAAACAAAAAATAGTTTCTGTTCTGTTAGTGATAATTTCTGTCATCTATTTGCTTATGAATTTCAGTTCTGTGCCTTGGACTGGTTTAATAGTAGCAATTACATGGAGTACATATTCACTGTTAAGAAAAAAAATAAATATAAATCCTGATTTGGGCTTATTAATGGAAAGTTTGTTTGTGTCACCAATAGCTCTGTTGGCTTTTTATTTATTGTCGCAAGATGGAAACAACTTTTTTTCATTTAGTGATCCAATAATATCTTTTTGGTTGTTCCTTGCTGGAGTTGTAACAGTAATACCTTTATTTTTATGGTTGAAGGGTGTTGAATTAGCTGGTTTAGGAACTTCTGGTATGATCTTTTTTATTACCCCTACTTGTCAATTTTTATTAGGTTTTTTCTTTTACGATGAATATTTTGATCTTAATAAGTTAATCGGATTTATAATAATTTGGATAGCTGTAGCCATTTATTTACATGATTTATCTAGAAGTGGAGCGGGAGAAGGGAATTGAACCCTCGGCCTAAACGTTGGCAACGTTTCGCTCTACCACTGAGCTACTCCCGCATATTTAAAAAATTATTATAGAACAGGGATTTTTTAAACGCAACTGATACAAAATACAACATAATTGATCAAAAAATACTTGTGTCAAAAATTCTTAGATTAAAATTCTTCAAAAGTTTAAACTTACTATGGTACAAAGTAAATTAAGCGATTCGTAAAATGAAATTAAACAGCGATACTTATAATATTGTCTTAGATTTTTTCAAAAGAAGGTTTTTTGAACTTTTTGGACTGATATTGGTAGGTTTTTTTTTCTTATTTATTTATTCATTAATTAATTATTCTCCTGAAGATACAACGTTGATTTATAGATCAAATTCTCTAGAAACAGAAAATATATTAAAGGCCTACTCTGGTATCGTTGCAGATTTTTTTCTTCAATGCTTTGGTTTGGTATCCTTTTTACTTGCAGTAAGTATATTTTCCTGGGGAGTGAATTTAATAATAAATAAGAATATTTTAAATATAATAAGCAAAATATTTTACATAATTTTATACATTAATTTTGGATGTCTATTTATTTATATCACAAATAATAATTCGTTTTGGTTAGTTGATAATGGTAATTCGGGGCTTATTGGAGAACAAAGTTTTAATTTTATAAATAAATTTTTACCTGTGATAGAAAATAATTTTTTTAAATCTGCTCTTTTATTCTTAACATTATCTTTCTTTGTTTTGGGCTCTGGAATTAACCTAAAAAAAATTTGTATTAATATTTTCTACTTTCTTAAAGGGTTCTTGAAGAAAAACAATAATAAGGAAATATTAAACAATGATTCTAGAGCTGAAATTCCTAACACAAATGATAGCTCGACTCCAATAAAACAACAGTCTTTTTCTTTCAAAAATTTTAATGATAATAAAAGAGATGTTTATAAATTACCCTTAATAAATTTATTGGAAAAAAAACAAAGCCAAATATCAAAAAATATAATGTCAAAAGATATAAATCCTGATTTCATGGAAAAAATATTGCTAGATTTTGGTATTAAAGGAAAAATTACAAAAATAAATAATGGACCGGTTGTTAGTTTGTATGAATTTGAACCAGCCCCAGGAATTAAAGTTTCGAAGATAATGAATTTATCAGATGATATTGCACGAAATACAAGTTCGGTATCAACAAGAGTTTCTATAATGCCTGGAAAAAATACAATTGGAATAGAAATACCTAATTCTAAAAGAGATTCTGTTATTTTATCCGAAATAATTTCATCCAACAATTTCAATAAGAAAGAAATAAAACTGCCAATAGCACTTGGAAAAAGCATATCTGGAAATCCAATAGTCGTTGACCTTGCATCAATGCCACATCTATTGGTAGCGGGAACTACAGGATCAGGAAAATCTGTTTGTATAAACGGTATAATCGTATCCCTCCTTTACAAACATAGTCCAGATAATTGTAAATTTATTTTAATTGATCCAAAAATGTTAGAACTTTCCTCTTATGAAGGAATACCTCATCTTTTAACGCCGGTAATTACTGAAGCAAAAAAGGCCACAATGGCTTTAGGGTGGATCGTACAAGAGATGGAAAATAGATATAAATTAATGACTTCTGAGGGGGTAAGAAACATTGATGGTTATAATCAAAAACATAAATTAAAAATGCCATACATAGTAGTTGTTGTAGATGAAATGTCAGACTTAATGTTAGTCTCAGGAAAAGAAATTGAAAGCTATGTACAAAAATTATCTGCAATGGCTAGAGCTGCTGGGATTCATATAATTATGGCCACACAAAGACCTAGCGTGGATGTAATCACGGGTACAATTAAAGCAAATTTTCCTACAAGAATATCTTTTCAAGTAAGTTCAAAAATTGATAGTAAAACAATTTTAGGTGAGCAAGGAGCAGAACAACTTTTAGGAAAGGGAGACATGTTGTTCATGTCATCTGCAAATAAAATATTCAGAATTCACGGACCATATGTTTCCGAAAGTGAGGTTGAAAAAATTTCAAGTTTTTTAAGATCCCAAGGTAGTCCAGATTATGTTGAAGAAATTATTACAAAACACAGCGATATAGAGGACTCCTTATCTAGGAAAGACCAGGATCAATTATATGAGACGGCGCTCGAAATTGTTAAAACGGAAAAAAAAGCATCAACGAGTTTTTTACAGAGAAAACTTCAAATTGGTTATAACAGAGCAGCTAGAATAATTGAGCAAATGGAAGATAATGGCGTTGTAAGTAAAGCCAATCATGTTGGCAAAAGAGAAGTTTTATAATTTTTGTTTTAAAAATGAAAAAGCTATCTCCATACATATTTTTAATTTTTTTATTTAACCTTTGTATTTCTGCTCAAGCATTAGGTGAATCAAAAAATTATTTTAAAGGAAAATTTTATAGTAGCATTAAAAATAATTTTCTTGTTGCCACAGATAAAATGAGAGATCCAAAATTTAAGAATACAGTTGTGGTTATGTTAGACAATGATGAAAGTGGAGCTTTTGGTCTTGTGATAAATAAACCTTTGGGCTCTATACCTTTGGGTTCTTTGATTAAGAAATTAGAGAATCAAAACTCAAAAAAAAATAAACTTTATAATATTAAAATTCCAGTTTATTGGGGCGGCCCTGTAAATGTAAATAAAATTTTTATACTACATTCAAAAGAATACGAAAGTAAAAGTACAAGAAAATTTAAGGATGTGTCGCTAAGTAGTGATTACAAAATCTTATTTGAAATTGCTGATAAAAAAGGGCCAAAAAAAAGCTTAATAATCATGGGGTATTCAGGATGGGGCGATGGTCAGCTTGAAGGTGAAATGGAAAGGGAACATTGGACCTTGTCAAAACTTGATGTCGATTTAATTTTTAAAAAGGATAATTCTAAAAAATGGTTAAATGCTATTAAAAATAGCTTTATTCGTTTATGAAAAAAAAAATTATAATAGTCATTTTAACCATTTTTTTTTCAATAAATTTTACAAATTTACTTGCTGATCCAAAATTAAAAATAATTGAAAATTTAAAGGAGACCGAAACTTTAAAATTTCATTTTAATCAAATTTCATTAAATAATAAGGAGGAAGGAATCTGCTTTTTAAAAAGACCATATTTTCTGAAGTGTGAATACAAAGACAAAAATCAAAAACAACTAATAATTAACAAAAAAACCCTAGTTATTTTTCATAAAAGATATAATAAAATTTATCGTTACCCAGTATCTAAATCATACTTTCTTGAAATTCTGGATAAAAAAAAATTTGCTAATTTGATATATGAGGGAGACTTAAAATCAAATAAGGAAATTTTTAAAATTGAATATTCTAATAAAGATAAAGGCAAAATAATATTTTATTTTGATAATAAAAATTATAGTTTATCCGGTTGGGAAATAAGCGACTTAAACAATAACAGTACAGTCTTTAAGATAAGTAACTTGTCTAAAAA
>JAGFWA010000025.1 GCA_017640245.1 Pelagibacteraceae bacterium | reverse complement strand
TGCAAATTTCTTTTATTGCTTCCTTCGTTAATGGTTTGCTATAGTCCCAATGACTAAAAGGTTTGTCATAAAAATTTGATCTTGATGTTAAAGCTTTAAATAATTCCATTTTGTTTCATTTTTTCTTTCAACAGTAAAGCTACTCGACTTACTTCGTTTAATTTATTGTAGCTCCAAAAGTCAATTTTTTCCTCTAGATCTCTGATGATGCCTAAATCTTTAAATAATTTGTAAAATTTTTTAAATCTATAAATATTTCTTTTTGGCTTCATGTTTGCAACATAAATTGGTTTTCCAGTAATTGCCGCCTCCGAAATCATAGAAGTTGAATCACAAGTGACGATTATTATATCTGATAAACCTAACGAAGATAAATACGCTTTCTTGTCCCTCTCTTTTATTACCAAATGATCCTCGTTAAAATAGTGGTGGGCAAGCTTTAAAATATTGTCTGGTGTTCTATATGATGGAATTACAATTAATTTATATTTTGAGAAAACAAACAAATTTTTTATTTTTGTAAACATAGCACTCATTTGTTTCTCAGAAAAATTGTAATATTTATTTGGCCCTCCAAGGACAAAAGTGACAATTTTTTTGCCATCTGCGTTTGGTTTTAGATAATTTATATTTTTTTTAATTTCATCATTCGTAAGATAATGTATAGCGCCCTTGGTTTTTATAACATTGTCCCCATTTAAATTATCGTGCTCCGGACAAATAATGGAATCAAAATTATTTAATTTTACTTTGGGGTCCTGAATATGGATATTAAATATTTCATTTTTAAAATTTTTTTTTAAAATAATAGAAGGAACAACGCTCTTTCTCCCACAAGAAATAATAACTTTGGCATCACAAATAAATTTATTTTTTAGGATATTTTCAGATAACGGGGTAAGCTTTGGTGGAATAATATTCCAAAATTTTCTAAGTTCTATGGTTTGATGTTTGAAATTTAAACTTAAAGCGTTGGCCAGACCCTCAACCTGACTTATCATACCGTGCATGCCTTGGGTTAAAAGAAGTGCTTTTAATTTCAACATTTGTAACTATATATCTATATATAATGAATAATAAGTCTACCAAACACACAAAAGTGTTAATTCTTGGATCTGGTCCCGCTGGTTATACCGCGGCTATCTATGCTGCAAGAGCGATGCTTAAGCCAATTTTAGTTTATGGTTCGCAGCCTGGAGGTCAATTAACAACAACAACTGATGTTGAAAACTACCCCGGGCATTCAAAAGTTATTCAGGGTCCGTGGTTAATGGATGAAATGAAAGGGCAGGCTAAAGCGGTAGGAACCGAAATGATACAAGACCATATTAATAAAATAGATCTCTCCAAAAAACCTTTTGTAGCAACTGGTGATAGCGGACAAATTTATACTGCTGATACACTTATAATTTCTACGGGTGCACAGGCGAGATGGTTAAATTTAAAATCCGAACAAGAATTCAGAGGGTTTGGAGTTTCAGCATGTGCTACTTGCGATGGTTTTTTCTTTAAAGAAAAGGAAGTGGCTGTTGTTGGAGGTGGAAATGCTGCTGTTGAAGAAGCAATGTTTCTTACAAAATTTGCATCAAAAGTAAAACTCATACATAGAAGAAATAAATTGCGTGCAGAAAAAATGCTTCAGGAAAAACTGAGAACAAATAAAAAAATTGAGATTATTTGGGATAGTGTAGTTGAGGAAGTTGTTGGAAATCAAAAACCAAAAAGTGTTAATGGAGTTAAAATTAAAAATGTTAAATCAGGTAAAATAGCTGACTTAAAAGTTGATGGCTTGTTTGTTGCAATAGGTCACGACCCAGCCACGTCTTTATTCAAAAATCAATTAAAAATGGATAAAGAAGGATATTTAATAACCAAACCTGACTCAACACAAACTAGTATTCTTGGAGTATTTGCTGCTGGAGATGTTAAAGACAAAATCTTTAGACAGGCCGTTACAGCAGCTGGTATGGGATGTATGTCAGCACTTGAAGCTGAAAAATTTCTTTCAAAAGAAAATTAATTTAGATTTTCACAAAATTCTTTTATTTTGGCCAAAGCCTTTTGCAAATTTTCTATTGAAGTTGCGTAAGATATTCTAAAAAATCCAGGTAAACCAAAAGCTGATCCCTGAACTACTGCAACGCCGGCATTTTCTAATAAAGATTCAACAAAATCTTTATCTGTTTTTATTTTATTTTTTTTAATATCTTTCTTGTTTAAACAAGATTTACAGTTTGGAAAAACATAAAATGCTCCGTTTGGCTTAAAACAAGTTAATCCTTTTATTTTGTTTAAAGACTTAACCACAAAATCTCTTCTCTCTTTGAAAGATTCTGTTCTTGTTTTTATAAATTCTTGAGTACCATTTAAAGCTTCTACTGCTGCTACTTGGCTTATCGAAGATGGATTTGTTGTAGATTGAGATTGAATTTTTGCCATAGCTTTAATAATTTCTTTCGGTCCAGCACCATACCCTATCCTCCAACCTGTCATAGAATAAGATTTACTTACTCCGTTCATGGTTAACGTTCTGTCCTTAAGAGCATCTATCTGCGCAATAGTAAAAAATTTGAAATCATCGTAAGTAATATGTTCGTAAATATCGTCGCTTAAGATATAAATTCTTTTATTTTTTATTAGAATTTCTGATAGCTCTTCTAATTCTTCCTCTGTATAGCAAGATCCTGTAGGATTTGACGGTGAATTAATTATTAACCATTTAGTTTTTTTACTAATTGCTTTTTTAAGTTCTTTGGGTTTAATCTTAAATTCATTCTTCTCTGAACACTGTACTATTTTTGGTTTTCCACCAGCCAATAGAACCATATCAGGATAGGAAACCCAATAAGGTGCTGGAATAATTACTTCGTCACCAGGATTTAATGTTGCCATGAAAGCGTTGTAGATTATCTGCTTACCTCCAGTACCCACTGAAATTTGGCTCAATTCATAGCTTAAATTGTTTTCTCTAGAAAACTTGCCTTGAATGGCTTTTTTGAGTTTTGGTGTACCATCCACAGCTGTATATTTGGTTTCGCCCCTTCTTATTGCATCAATAGCAGCCTCTTTAATGTTGTCCGGTGTATCAAAGTCAGGTTCTCCGGCACCCAACCCTATTACATCCTTCCCGGCATCTTTCATTTCTCTAGCTTTTTGAGTAACTGCTAGAGTTGGTGAGGGCTTTATTCTCTTTAAACTATTGGAAACTATACTCATTGAAATTTATAATATTTTGTTAATTATTAACACAAAATGCAGAATACTTATCAAGAAAAAATAGCCAATTTAGACGCCAATAATGCTTTGGTTAAAAAAAAATTAGAAGGCGGTATCAAATTCAAAATAAAAAGTAGTTTTAAGCCTTCTGGAGATCAACCTGAGGCAATCAAAAAAATACTTACAAATTTAAAGGATAAAAAAAATGAGCAAGTTTTATTGGGAGTAACTGGATCAGGCAAGACCTTTACAATGGCAAAGGTTATTGAAGCGGCAAATCGACCGGCACTTATACTTGCTCCTAATAAAACTTTGGCAGCACAATTATACGGCGAGATGAAAAGTTTTTTTCCAGAAAATGCTATTGAATATTTTGTTTCATATTATGACTATTATATTCCAGAAGCATATGTGCCAAGATCAGATACATATATTGAAAAAGAAGCTTCAATAAACGAACAAATAGATCGAATGCGTCACTCAGCTACTAGATCTCTACTCGAAAGAGATGATGTAATAATTGTTGCAAGTGTATCATGCATTTATGGTTTGGGATCAGTAGAAGCATACAGCAAAATGACTTTAACATTAAAAAAGAACTACGATTACAATAGAGATGAGATCATAAAAACTTTTGTTAATCTACAGTACAAAAGAAATGACCAGAACTTTTTTAGAGGAACCTTTAGAGTTAGAGGTGAGAGTTTAGAAATTTTTCCTTCTCATTTAGAAGATAGAGCGTGGAGATTAAGTTTGTTTGGAAATAAACTCGAAAAAATTGAAGAATTCGATCCATTAACTGGGGACAAAACAAATAATTTTGAAATTATAAAGTTATATGCAAACAGCCACTACATTACGCCAAAACCGACCATGGACCAGGCCATAAAAGAAATTAAAAAAGAGTTAGAAAAAACATTAGAAAAGCACAAAAGTGAAAACAAACTTCTTGAAGCACAAAGATTAAGAGAAAGAACTAAATTTGATTTGGAGATGATAGAAGCTACTGGCACATGTGCTGGAATTGAAAATTATTCTCGTTTTTTATCTGGCAGAAAACAGGGTGAGCCACCTCCTACTCTTTTTGAATATTTTCCAGATAATACAATTGTATTTGTAGATGAAAGTCACGTAACCGTGCCTCAGCTAAATGGAATGTACAAAGGAGATCATACAAGAAAAAAAACTCTTGCAGAATATGGGTTTAGATTGCCTTCCTGTATGGATAATCGTCCTCTTAAATTTGAAGAGTGGGATGCAATGAGAACTCAAACTGTCTTTGTTTCAGCTACACCTGGACCTTGGGAACTTAAACAAACACAAAATAAATATATTGATCAGATTATTAGACCTACGGGTTTAATTGATCCAAAAGTAGAAATTAGACCTGCAAAAACTCAAGTTGATGATCTATTGCATGAGTCAAAGAAAATAATTGATGAAAGTTATCGAATTTTAGTTACCACCCTTACAAAAAAAATGGCGGAAGATTTAACAGAATATCTTCATGAAAACGGACTTAAGGTGAGATATATGCATTCGGACATAGATACATTAGAAAGAATTGAAATCATTCGTGATTTAAGAATGGGCGTGTTTGATATTTTAGTTGGAATTAATCTTCTTAGAGAAGGCTTGGATATTCCAGAATGTGCTTTAGTAGCAATTTTAGATGCTGATAAAGAAGGATTTTTAAGATCTGAAACATCTTTAATCCAAACTATTGGTAGAGCAGCAAGAAATATCGACGGGAAAGTAATACTTTATGCAGATAAAGTTACAAAAAGTATCGATAAAGCAATCAAAGAAACCGATCGTAGAAGGCAGAAACAGCTTGAGTATAATAAAAAAAATAATATTAGTGCTGAGTCCATCAAAAAAGAAATTAATGATATTTTAGAATCTGTTTATGAAAAAGACTATGTCAAAATAAATGAAGGATCAAATGTCGGTGGAAATTTAAAAAAATATCTAAAAGAATTAAATAAAAAAATGAAAGAAGCCGCTGCCAATTTAGAATTCGAAGAGGCTGCTAAAATCCGAGATGAAATAAGAAAACTAGAAGCAAATGAATTGGAGATAAATTTAAATCCAAAAATAACCCAATACAATCCCAATAAAAAAGTTTATCCTAAGGGAAGATCAACTATGGGAATGCCCGGAACAAGACCAAAAAGAAAGCGTTAATATTAAATGCAAGCGAAAAAAAACTTATTAATTACTGGTGGAGCAAATAGAATTGGAAGAGAAATAGCACTACACTTTTCCAAAAAAGGATGGAATATTGCGCTTCACTATTTTAAATCATCTTCAAAAGCTAAAAAGCTTAAAAAAATTATCGAACCAAATTGGAGTTCTTATGCTAGAGATGAAATTCCATTTTTGTGGAGTAAAGTGGCTTTAATTAAAGCTGATCTAAAAAGTGCAAAACAAGTTGAAAAAATTATCCCACGTGCAAAAAAGCAGCTAGGAACGATTGATTGTCTTATAAACAACGCTGCATTATTTGAAAAAGATGATATTTCTAATTTTACAATTAAAAGATGGAACGATCATTTAAATACTAACCTTCTTGCGCCAACAATTTTAACTAAACAGTTTGCAAAACAAACTTCAAAAAAAACTATCTCAAATATTATTAATATTATTGACCAAAGAATATTTAAGCTTACACCTATTTTTATGTCATACACTCTTAGCAAAAGCGCTTTGTATACTTTAACAAAGACTATGGCAATGAGATTGGCTCCTAGCATAAAAGTTAATGGGATAGCTCCGGGGCCAATAATAAAAAGTAAAAGACAATCCGACAAACATTTTAACAAACAGATAAAATCTACTTTGCTTAAAAAAGTTGTTCTTGTAAAAGACCTTTGTGACACCGTAGAATATTTAATCAATAATGATTCTATAACAGGTCAGGTTGTAGCTGTTGATAGCGGGCAAAATTTATCATGGGTGAAAAAAAGTGAAAAAGAATAATTTTAAAATTGTAGAGTTAAAACCAGCAAAAAATACTACAAAAAGAACTATATTTATTAAAGATTTTATTATTCATGAAATAATAGGCATGCATGATCATGAAAAAATAAAAAAACAAAAAATAAAATTTAATATAGTAATTAATGTTAATCAAAATACTCTTCCGAATGAAAAAGATTTGAGAAGTATTATAAATTATGAAAAAATCACAAAAAAACTTAAAAATTTAGTTAAAAATAAAAAATATAATTTTTTAGAAAGCTTAGCTGAAGATTCTTTTGTAGAAATATTTAAAGATAAAAGAATAAGCTCTGTAAAAATAAAGATTGAAAAACCAGATGCTATAAAAAACGCTAGTTCTGCCGGAGTGGAGATTTTTAAAAGTAGAAGTGATTATGAGAGATCTTGATATTGGCAAAGAATTAATTAGAAAAAAAATTCCATTAGTTTCAAATAGTCCGGGCGTTTATAGAATGCTTGATAAAAAAGATCAGGTACTTTATGTCGGCAAAGCAAAAAATCTTCCAAACCGTCTCAAAAGTTACGCACAAAATAAAAATCTTCCAATAAGAACTGAAAGAATGTTGGCGTTAACAAATAATTTAGAAATAGTAACAACGAGTAACGAAGTAGAAGCGCTACTTTTAGAAGCAAATTTAATTAAAAAATTTAAACCCAAATTCAATATTCTTTTAAGAGATGATAAATCTTTTCCCTATATTTTTATTGGCTACAAAGACAAATGGCCACAACTAACTAAGTTAAGAGGTAAAAGAAATAGAGATGGTTATTATTTTGGACCTTTCGCATCGATTGGTTCGGCAAATTGGACAATAAAAATATTACAAAAGATTTTTTTGTTACGAGTCTGTGATGATACTGTTTTTAAAAATAGGGAACGTCCTTGTATTTTATACCAAATTAAAAGATGCGCCGGACCCTGTGTAAGTTATATTAACGAAAAAAGTTACAAAAATCTGGTGGAAGATGCGGTAGATTTTATTTCTGGCAAATCACAAAGAGTTCAAAAAAATTTATCTAAGGAAATGGAAAAAGCTAGCAAGGAACTAAATTATGAAAAAGCTGCAATTACAAGAGATAAAATTAAGGCATTAACTCAAATTCAATCTTCTCAAAGGATAAATCAAACAAATTTAAAAGAGGCAGATGTAATTTCAATTTTTAAAGAGTCTGGAAAAACATGTGTTCAGATTTTCTTTTTTAGATCTAAACAAAATTGGGGAAATCAAGCATATTTTCCTAAACATGATTCTGACGAAAAAATAAATAAAATTTTATATTCATTTATTAATCAATTTTATGAAAACAAAAGTGTTCCAAAACTCATCCTTTTAAATTCTGATGTAGACGATAAAAAATTACTAGAAACAGCTTTTTCAAAACGAGAAAAAAAAGAAATAATAATCAAAGAGGCTAAAACGCGTGATGAAAAAATTATATCAGAATTGGCCGAAAAAAATGCAAAACAAGCACTAGCACAAAAAATTTTAGAGACAGAAAGTAATTCAAGATTAATTGACAATCTTTCAGATAAATTTTTATTAAATTCTAATATAAGCCTGCTAGAAGTTTACGACAACAGTCATATCCAAGGGTCAGATTCTGTTGGTGCTCTAATTTCATTTGGAAGAGAGGGTTTTATAAAAAAAAGATATCGAAAATTTAATATTAAGTCTGATGTGATTAAGGGTGATGATTATGGAATGATGAAAGAGGTTCTAAAAAGAAGATTTTTAAGAGTTCTTAAAGATGAAAAAAATAGCTTGAGTTTGCCTGACTTGATTTTAATTGATGGTGGTAAAGGACAATATTCAGTGAGCAGAGAAACTCTCAATGATTTGGGCCTTCATGAATTGCCAATAATTGCAATTGCAAAAGGCAAAAATAGAAATGCTGGAGACGAAACTTTTTTTCATGAAGGAAAAGTTATTAAGTTTAAAAAAAATGATCCTACCCTATTCTTTCTTCAAAGATTAAGAGATGAGGCACACAGATTTGCTTTAAGTGCTCATAGAATAAAAAGGAGAAAGGGTCTCAGTAAATCTCTTCTTGATCAAATATCAGGAATTGGAAAAAATAGAAAAAGAGCCTTGCTAAATCACTTTGGTTCTGCAAAATTAGTTGAGGCTGCAAGTTTTAAAGATTTAAAATCTGTTGAAGGAATTGAAGAAAAGGTTGCAAAAAAAATTCATGATTTTTTTCATGAAAACTAATTATGAAAATTAAAATACCCAATATTTTAACTATCGGTCGTATTATAATTGTTCCAATTTTTGTATTATCATTCTTTATACCGGGAATAGTTGGTGATTTAGTCCCTTTTTTTCTTTTTATTTTAGCAAGCTTTACTGATTTCTTGGATGGACTATTGGCTAGACTCTACAAAGAAGAGTCAAAATTAGGTGAGCTTCTTGATCCTATTGCAGATAAAATTTTAGTAGCAGCAGCTTTGGTATTGCTGGTAATGAATGGAATTATAAAAAATTATGAGGTCATTGCTGCAATAATCATCCTCACTAGAGAAATCTTAATTTCTGGTCTTAGAGAATTTTTGGCCAAAAGTGCGGTTAGTATGCCTGTTTCTAATCTTGCAAAATTTAAAACATTTATTCAAATGTTTTCTATAGCTATATTGTTGACTGGAGAAACTGGAAATAAACTAATTAATTTTCAAGATTACGATGCACAAACGGTAGGCATAATTTTGTTGTGGTTATCTGCGTTTCTAACTTTATATACAGCTTATGATTATTTAGTAAAAGGCATAGATAGTGCTATGAACGATGAGAAAATGAAATGAGTTATGGATTTATCTGAAATTAATAGAAGAGAAAAAGAGTTTCATGACGAACTTCATATTTTAAATAAAAGAAGATTCCAAAATAAATTTTACAAAGCTGTATATAATCTATACGAAGATTTTTTTAATATTTTAAAAACAAAAGTTCAATCCAAAGATGTTTTGGACTATGGATGTGGAATAGGTAATGTTGCTGAGAAAGTAATTAATTTTAAACCTAAAAAATTAGTTGCTATTGATGTCTCAGGAGAGTCAATTAAAAAGGCGAAAAGTGAAACAAAATCAAAAGAAAACAAAATAGATTATAGAGTTGAAAATTGTGAAAATTCTAATTTAACTTCAGATGCTTTTGATATAATTTATGGTTCGGGAATTCTTCACCATTTAAATTTAAATAAATCTCTAAAAGAATTGAGCAGAATCCTAAAAAAAGGAGGAATAATACTTTTTGCTGAGCCTATGGCAACAAACCCTATAATAAATATTTATAGAAAATTTACTCCAAAAGCTAGATCTGTCGATGAACATCCGTTGGTATTTCAAGATATAAGGTTAATCGAAAGCATGTTCAAAAATGTAGAAGTAAAATATTATGGTTTTTTAACTTTGATTTTTTTTCCTTTTTATAAATCACCAGAAAACTCTAAATTATTTCGTTTTATTAGCGGTATTGATAGGATGATTTTAAAGACAAAATATTTGAGATTTTTAGCTTGGTCCGTTTTAGTAAAAGCTGAAAAAAATTAAGCTGCAACCTTTTTTCTAACCAAATTTTGATAACTTTTTGATAAGTCTTGAATTAAATTACATACTTCAAATTTAAATTCATTTATTTGAGACACTGGTGTAACTTCTGCAGCTGTTCCGGTAAGAAAACATCCTACAAAGTTTGACATTTCTTCAGGTTTAATTTTTCTTTCGACTGTCTTAATTCCTTTTGACTTGGCAATGGCAATTATACACCTTCTTGTTATTCCGTCTAAAAAAGAATCTGGAGTTGGTGTGTGAAGTGATCCTGACTTGTCTTTAAAAAAAATATTGGCACCTGTAGCTTCTGCAACATTTCCTTCATGGTCTAACATTAAAGAATCTGTATATCCTTTGCTTTCTGCTTCATGTTTAGAAAGTGTGCAAATCATATAAAGACCAGCTGCTTTAGTATCCCAAGGAACCGAATTTGGCGCAGGTCTTCGCCAGGAAGAAATATTTAATTTAATTCCTTTCAATTTTAGATTTGGATCAAAATAGGATCCCCATTCCCACGATGCTATTGCAACATGTATCTTGTTCTTTTGTGCAGAAATTGCCATCATTTCACTTCCTCTCCAAATGATGGGTCTTACGTAGCCATCTTTAATCTTTTGCGCTGTAACAATTTCTTTGCTGGCTGTGTTTATTTCTTTTGGACTATAAGGTATTACTATGCCCATTCTTTTTGCAGAATAAAATAATCTATCAGTATGCTCTTCTAGTTTAAAAATTTCTCCATCGTAGACTCGTTCACCTTCGAATACGCAACTGGCATAGTGTAACCCATGATTTAACACATGTATTTTTGCATTTGTCCAATTAACCAACTCGCCATTGAACCAGATTTTTCCAGATCTTTTATCGTAAGGAACTGTTTCCATTAAATTTAGATTAAATAATTTTTTACTAACAAAAAAGTATATTTGTTGGTAAAATATGTCAACACATCTGACCAAAATATGAAAGATTTACTTTATTTGAAAGATGAACAAATTAAAGACTGTATACAGCTATTATTCTACGCTTATAGGGAAACTTTTTCTGATCCAAAGGACATTTTAAAAAAAAACTCTTTGGGCTCCGCTCACCATAGAACCTTGTATTTAATTGAGAGAAATGAGGGAATAAGTGTAAATGAATTATTATTAAAGCTAAAAGTTACAAAACAAAGTTTAAATAGGGTTCTAAGAGAATTAAAACGTTTAAAGATTGTAAAACAAATTAAAGATATACAAGACACTAGGAGAAAACTTTTATATTTAGATCAAAATGGAAAAGAATTTTATGATGAAATTTTTGAAACTCAAAAAAAACGTATTTTTAATGCTTTAAAAGATTCGGACTCAGAATCTGTAATACACTTCAAAGAGGTGCTAAAAAAAATAGTAAATGGAAAAAAATAAATTTCATATTCTTGTTGTTGATGACGATGATAAAATAAGAAACCTAATCAAACAATTTTTAAATGAAAAAGGTTTTATTGTATCCACCGCAATAAATGCGGAAAGTGCTAAATTAAAAATTGATATTTTTAATTTTAACTTAATAATACTCGATGTAATGATGCCGGGACAAACTGGTTATGATCTCACCAAAGAACTAAAGCAATCCAAAAACGTCCCTATAATATTATTAACCGCTAAAGGAGAAGTTGAAAATAGAATTCATGGTCTCGAATTAGGCGCAGATGATTATCTTGGAAAACCTTTTGAACCTCAAGAATTATTGCTTAGAGTAAAAAATATAATAAAAATGAACGCTAATATAAATGTTTCAGAATCTGCCAAAATTGGTGAAGCCGAATTAAATTTAGGTAAAATGACTATAAGGCTTAATAAAAAAGTAAAAAAAATTAATTCTTCAGAAAAAAATGTTCTTGTAAAAATGCTTTCATCACCTGGTAGAATATTTTCACGCTCAGAAATTGGAAAAATTTCGAAGATATCAAAAGAAAGATCAATTGATGTTATGATAACAAGATTAAGAAAAAAAATTGAAATAAATCCCAAAAATCCGAAATTCTTACAAACAATAAGGGGGTCTGGTTATGTCTTATGGACTAAATAAAATTTTAAAAAAAATCTTACCCAGAGGATTATTTTACAGATCTTTAATTATTGTAGCTGCACCAATTATAATTTTACAATTAACTATTTCGATTGTGTTTTTTGATAGCATTTGGATAAAAGCAAATAAAGGAATGACAGAATCACTTGTTAGTGAAATCAAAACATTGTTTGATATATATCGGACAAATAATAAAAATAATGCAAAATTTTTGACCGGTGTTTATAAAAAAAATTTTGATTTTGTCATCAATGTTAAAAAAAATGAAGAGTTGCCTGAAACAAAATCAGATAGACGTTTTAGCC
>JAGFWA010000024.1 GCA_017640245.1 Pelagibacteraceae bacterium | reverse complement strand
TCGCAATACCAGTCATAAAAACTCAAGCAGGTACCGCCGATAAGAGATAAATAACGGCTACCTGCAGCATAAGAAATCATTGACATTGCAGGAATAGGAGAAAAGCCCATAATACGATCAGGGCCATACTCTTTAGCTGTGTAAATATTTGCGGCGGCAATAATTTCATTCACCTCATCCCAATTGGCACGTACCATACCTCCCAAGCCGCGAACCTGTTTATACTCTTTTGCTTTCTCAGACTGAGAGACAATGCTTTCCCATGCAATCACGGGATCTGTGTGCAGCTCTTTTGCTTCACGCCATAATTTTAACAGACGTGAGCGGATCATAGGATATTTTAACCTTGCTGCACTATAAAGATACCAGCTATAGCTTGCCCCGCGCGGGCATCCACGAGGTTCGTGATTAGGTAGGTCAGGGCGCGTACGAGGGTAATCTGTTTGCTGGGTTTCCCATGTTACCAGCCCGTTTTTAACGTAAATCTTCCAACTGCAAGAACCTGTGCAGTTCACACCATGCGTTGAACGTACTATCTTGTCATGCGCCCAGCGTCCACGATAGGCACGTTCCCAATCACGGTTCTCATCCGTGGTGATTCCATGACCGCCGGCAAAAGTTTCAGGCGCTTTTTTTGTAAAAAATGTCAGCTTGTCTAATATATGACTCATGGTAATGCTTTCTTTCTTTCTTGCTTTTGTGGTTTTTGTATTGGAATATAGGGTAACTGATCTGAATTAATAATAATTGATTTAGATCAAAAATTTAAAGTTTTCAGCTACTATGTTGATATTGAGTTTAGCTTAAAATTTGCGGTTTAGGACCGCCCGTGTACCAATCAATTAATTCTACCGTGTGAACAATTGGAATATCAGTGCCATTAGCAATTTGCATTATGCAACCAATATTGCCGGTCGAGATTAAATCAGGTTTAATTTTATTAATATTTTCCACTTTTTGTTTTAATAATTGTTTGGCTATTTTTGGTTGCAAAATATTATACGTTCCGGCAGAACCGCAACAAAGATGTCCGTCAGGTATGTTTAAAATATTATTTCCTGTTTTTTTTAAAAGATTAATTGGCTGATTATGAATTTTTTGACCGTGTTGCATTGAACATGCGGAATGATATGCAATATTATATTTTTTTGTATGTCTTTCTTCTTTTTTAAAATTAAGTTTTAAGTTTTCATCAAAAAATTCAGTAACATCTTTTGTGAGTTCAGATATTTTTTTAGCTTTTTTCTTAAATTGTGGATCGTTTCTAAATACAAATCCATAATCTTTAACAGTAGTCCCGCAACCAGAAGTATTTGATATGATGGCGTCTAGTCCATTTTTTAAATATTCTTCATACCAAAAATTTATATTTTTTTTAAAAGTCTTGTGAGCAAGATCTTCCTTTCCCAAATGATGATTTAGTGATCCACAACATTCTATTTCTGGCATGGTAATCACTTCAACGCCATGTCTAGTCAGTATTCTAATAGTAGACTCGTTAATTTGTGGAGAAACTACTCTTTGGACACATCCAATTAATAAAGCAACTCTTGCGGTTGGTTTTTTTCTTTCAACCCGATAAAGATTTTGAAATTTTAAAGTTCTTTTTGGAATTTTATTTGGAGATAATTCCAACATGCTCTTCAAATTTATTGGCATTAAAAATTTAAATGGTTTTACAAATTTTGACATTATAACTACAAATTTAAATATCATTGGTTTGGGTATAATGTTTGAAAGAAGTGTTCTGATCATTCTGTCTAGAAAAGGCCTTTTGAAGGTTTTTTCTACATGATTTCTTGCGTGATCGATAAGATGCATATAGTTAACACCGGATGGACAAGTGGTCATACAGCTGCAACATGAAAGGCATCTATCGATGTGGGTTGCTATTTTTTCATTAGCTGGTTTATTTTTTTCGAACATCTCTTTAATAAGGTATATTCGACCTCTTGGGCTGTCTAGTTCATCACCTAAAAGATTAAAAGTTGGACAGGTAGCAATACACATGCCGCAGTGAACGCATTTTCTTAAAATTTTTTCGCTCGATTTATTATGTTCGTCCTGTAATTGTTTTTCGGAAAAATTTGTTTGCATTTATATACCTCTATACATCCTTCCGGGATTAAAAATTCTTTTTGGATCAAAGCTTTTTTTTATATTTTGAGAAATTCTAAATTCAATTGGATTAACGGTAAAGACTTCGGTAGAATCTTTCAAATTTTGCTTTGATTTAATTACAGTTAAATATCCACCAACGTCTAGCACTCTTTTTCTGATTTGATCAATTTTTTCAGACGATAAATAATCCAGTTCTAACCACACTAATGACCCTCCCCAATCAAGAAAACAATTTGCATGAAAAAGCCTTAACCTACTAATTAGATTTGTCGTTTCCGAAGGTGGTACTACTACCCTCAATAGGCTTTTATCTGTATTTGAAAAAACCTTTAAACTTCTTGTATCTTCCCAAAAAATTACTGATTGTGTTTTATCTAGGATAGTTGTTTTTTTTTCATTTAAAGACCATTGATTATAAAAATTTTTAATCCTCTGATCAACTGATCCAGATGTACCTTCTAATCTAATAGCCGTAATAGAACCAGGATAGGCAAGATCATTAAATGTAAAACTATTTCTAAAGTTTTCTGGATAAAAAACGGCGCCCGAGGGATCATTCGAAGAATTCAATGCCGATCCCATAATCTCCAAAGAATCTTCAAGAGGAAGGCCGCTAATTACAATTGTTTTGGTGTCAGACTCTAATGGTAAAACTTTAAGAGTAATTTCAGTTAATACCACAAGAGTTCCGAATGAACCCGTAATTAATTTGGAAAGATCGTAACCTGTTACATTCTTTTGAACAGTGCCGCCAGATTTAATTTTTTCTCCTTTTCCGTTATAGCCTTTAAAACCAAGTATGTGATCTCTTGCGCTACCTACTTTAAATCTTCTAGAACCAGAAAAATTACATGATAAAGCTCCTGCAATAGTTCCTTCTTTAGAATCTTTTTCGAAAATTTTTTCAAAATTAACTGGTTCAAAAGCTAAATGTTGATTATTTTTTTTTAGTTCATCTTGTATAGAATTAATAGGAGTTGAGGCTTTTACAGTTATATATAATTCGTCGGGTTTATAATTTATAATCCCAGATATGTTGGACATGTCTAAGATTTTTTTACATTGTAAATTTTTTCCAATTCCTTTTTTCGAACCTGTCCCTATAATCTCAATTGATAAATTGTTTTTATAACAATATCTGATTATCTGCTGAACTTGTTCTTCGTTAGAAGGTTTTAATATGGTGGAATTAAAATCTTGGAATGTCTGAGAATTTCTCTTTAGCTCCATGGACATGTATCCTTCCTTGTTCGGCACATTTTCTCAGGATAGGGTATACCTTTCCTGGATTTAACAAAGAACTTGGGTCTAGTGCAATTTTAATATCAAGTTGTTGTTGAATATCGTTTTGATTAAACATTTCACACATTAATTCTCTTTTTTCTATTCCGACGCCGTGTTCTCCTGTTAGTACACCGCCAACTTTAACGCAGTATTTTAGAATATCTGCTCCAAATTTTTCGGCTTTTTCTAAGGATTGTTGATCATTAGCATCAAACATAATTAATGGATGCAGATTGCCATCACCTGCGTGAAAAGCGTTTGCAACCGGCAAATTATATTCTTTAGACAATCTTGTAATTTCTCTTAAAACCTCAGCAAGCTTGCCTCTTGGAATAGTTCCGTCCATACAAAAATAATCTGGGGCTAATGCGGCACATGCAGGAAAGGCCGCTTTTCTCCCTGACCAAAATTTTAGTCTTTCTTCCTCGGAATTGCTTATTTTGACGGTAGTACAATTATTTTTTTTTCCAATCTCTGCAACTTTTTTCAAAAGCTCGGTAACCTCTAAATCGGTTCCGTCTAATTCTACTATCATCATTGCTTCAGCATCTAAAGGATAGCCCGCTTTAGAAAATTTTTCTGTTGCATGAGTTAAGGCCTTGTCCATTATTTCCATGCCCGCTGGAATAATTCCTTCAGCAATAATTTCACCAACACAATTTCCGCTATCTTCTATAGTTGGAAATCCAAGTAGAGCTGCTTTTATTGTGTCGGGTTTTTGTAAAATTTTTGCAGTAACTTCTGTAATTATACATAACAGACCTTCGGAACCAGTTATTAATCCTAATAAATCATATCCGGGTGAATCAAAAACTTTTCCTCCAATTGTTGTTATAGTTCCGTCCATTAAAACAATTTTTAGCCCTAAAATATTATTAGTTGTCGTTCCATATTTTAAAGAATGAACTCCCCCAGAATTTTCTGCTACATTGCCGCCTATAGAACAAGCAATTTGACTTGAGGGATCGGGTGCATAATAAAAATTATTATCTTGAACAGCTTGTGTAATAGCCAAGTTGGTTACTCCCGTTTGAGCAACGACACATCTATTTTTAAAATCGATTTCTAAAATTTTATTAAACTTTCCAAGACTTAATAAAACACAATCGGCTGAAGGCAGCGCTCCTCCAGACAAGCCTGTACCGGCCCCTCTTGGAACCACCTTAATGTTATTTTTATTACAATAAGATAAAACTTTACTTACCTCTTTGGTGGTCTCAGGCAAAATTACTATTAAAGGTTTTTGTTTGTATGCTGTCAATCCGTCTGTTTCGTAAGGTTTGATTTCGTCTTGATGTGATAAAATATTTTCTTTACTAATAAATTTTCCAAGATCTTTAATAATTTGATCTCTATTTTGTATTACCTTGTTATCGATCTTTGGCATTTTTAAATTACTCATAGTCTCATTTTGCAATTTTAAATACGTATTGTCAAAAAGCTAAAACAAATTTATTTAAGTATTTTCTTAATTTTATCTAATGCTGTGTTAATATCATCCCTAGAGGCTGCAAAACTAAACCTTACATAATCCTTGGCCAGATTACCAAAAGATGTGCCAGGTACTATTGCCACACCAGCTTCATGTAAACATTTTTTTGCAAACTCAACACCTGACATGCCTGTTCCTTTTACATTGGGAAAGGCATAAAAGGCTCCTCCTGGTAAACTGCACTCTACCCCGTTAAGATCATTCAATCCTTCATGGATAAGTTTTCTTCTTGCTGTAAATTTTTCTACCATAGTATTTATGGATTCTTCTGGACCATCAAGTGCTGCGATACCACCAAATTGTATTGCCGCATTTACACACGAATGATTATTTACACAAAACTTGATGACATGTTCGATAAATCTTTCTGGCCAAACACCCCATCCTAAACGCCACCCAGTCATACAATAGGTTTTGCTCCAACCATTAAGAACAATAAGTCTGTCATATAATTCTGGATAATTAAAAAAAGTAGGCATAGGTTTATTATCAAAAATTAGCCTGTCATAAATTTCGTCGCTTAAAATTGCAACATTTGGATATTTTTCCAATCCCTTTGCCAGTTTATCGATATATTTTTTTTCAGTAAAACTTCCAGTGGGATTTATAGGATTGTTTAAAATGATGAGCCTTGTTTTATTGTTGATTAGTGAAAGTACTGCATCTGGATTAAGGCTAAAATCTTTTGATTTAAGAAGATTTACAGGAACAGCTTTGGCGCCTGTATAGTTAATCATG
The DNA here is from genome assembly GCA_017640245.1 of Pelagibacteraceae bacterium. GTDB lineage: Bacteria > Pseudomonadota > Alphaproteobacteria > Pelagibacterales > Pelagibacteraceae > Anoxypelagibacter > Anoxypelagibacter denitrificans. Next base: position 6,808 of record JAGFWA010000024.1, on the reverse strand, counting down.
GACTCATAAATTGGAAATCCGGGATCCGGATAAATAATTTCTGAACCCGGTTCTCCAAATAAAGTAATAGCGTAGAACATTGTGGGTTTCCCTCCGGGCATAATAACTATACGTTCTGGATTAATTTTTGCCTTATAAAGTTTCTCAATTTTTCTACTTACTGCTTCCCTGCATTCAATAATACCGTTAGGCAAAACATATCCGTGATGACCGTCATTGAGTGCTTTAACGGTAGCGTCTATAATGTGTTGGGGAGTCTTAAGATCAGGTTGTCCCAAGCTTAAATGAATTATTTTCTTTCCTTGTTTTTCTAACCCTTTGGCTTCTGCTAAAACTTTAAAGGCAGTTTCGGTTCCTAGTCTAGATAAATTCTGTGCCAATTTCATTGGAGATACATAAAATATAATATACTTAAAATTATTGAAAGTTCTTTTTTATGAATAGCTGATATGCAAAAAATATTTAGTATTATCTAAAAACAACTTTTGATCTGTTAAGTTCTTTGACAGATTTACATCCCATCAATGTCATATCGCGTTTAATTTCGTCTTTCATTATTTGCAACACAGCCTCGACACCTTTTTGTCCTCCGGCGCCTAAGGAAAATAAATATCCTTTACCAAAACTACAAGCTTTTGCTCCAAGTGCTAGTGCTTTTAAAACGTGAGTTCCTCTTCTAACTCCTCCGTCAAGAATTACTTCTATTTTGTCTCCAACAGCATCAACGATCTCTGCCAGCTGATCGAAAGGTGCTCTAGAACCGTCGAGCTGTCTTCCTCCATGATTAGAAATCATAATTGCACTACATCCAATATCAATTGCTTTTTTAGCATCCTCAACTGACATAACTCCTTTAAGAGCAAAGGGTCCTCCCCATTTTTTTACACAGTATTCTGCATCTTTCCAATCCATTGAGGGATCAAACTGTTCGTTGATATAATCTACAACTGATTTATCAATGCCGCTGCCTTTCTTAGTCGTATGAATAATATTAGCCAGCTGAAATTTTTCATGAAGTAAATTATTTAGAGTCCAGCCTGGATGTAGCGCAAAACTTAATAGACTACCTAATGTTAATTTAGGAGGTGTAGTAAATCCTGTTCTACGATCTCTTTCTCTATTACCCCCCACAACCGTATCTACGGTTAAACACATACTGTTAAAACCAGCTTTCTTACATCGTTCAATTAAATTGTCCGTTAATCCTGTGTCTTTATGAATATAAAGTTGAAATAATTTAGGACCTTTAGTTAATTTTGCAATTTCTTCAATACTTACAGTGGCCATAGTTGATATACCAAACATTGTTCCCATTTTTTCGGCAGCCTTTGCTGTAGCTCGTTCACCATGATGATGGTAAAGACGATGCATGGCTGTTGCTGAAAGGAAAAGTGGGAAATCAATTTTTTGTCCTAAAACAGTTGTAGATAGATCCACATTGCTCACATCGTTTAATACATTGGGTATTAAATCACAGTTATCAAACGAGCTGGTATTTCTTTTAAGAGTTATTTCGTCATCTGCCCCTCCATCAATATAATGAAAAATTGGTGAGGGTAATTTTTGTTTTGCCAATTGTCTAAAATCATCAAAACTATAACAATCTTTTAAATTCATAAAATTAAGTAAATTTTAAAACTTTTTAAGAAAATTAAACATGTAACTATTCGCCCCAGGGTTCTTATCTCCTAAACTAGCATTTGATACGTGATTATAAGACATTCCCAAATTCATGCTCTCGCCAACATCATAAGACAGTTGCACATCGCTTTTGAATTCTATGACTGAACCTAGATCTTTTCCATCTCCCTTTGCGTATAGTCCTGGAGTAAAACTAGGAGTGATGTTTAAACGTCCCAGTTTATAATTTGTTTCAATACCCGTATAAATATACGAAGCATTATTTTCTGTTATAAAAAATCCAGTTACAGGAGAAATTTTACCAACTAAAGTGTCTCTGTACAAATTGTGATTTTGGTGTTCAATCCCTATAAGAGATGCTCTTTGTTTATGATCACTAAAATCAAACATTCCGCTATACACATTTAGTCCTGACCTTTTGTCATCAAGGATTCCTGTATAAGAATTCATTTGCGAATCTTTTTCTTCCGCAAAAGAAACGCTATTCACGAACAAATACGTTGCGAAATAAATGATAAAAAATTTAATTTTCATTTCTAAAAAAAATACAATTTATGTTGCTTAATGTATATACCTATTATTTCTTGATTATTAAGCTTTTTTAAAAAAAGTATTATACCGCCCAAATAAATTAAAATGATTTTGATTTTTTCTAACTTTTTGTCCTAATTGAGGATTTTGAGAGGGAGATAAGGAAGTATAAGTTAATCCTCAATTAGGCACTAACATTTAAGAAGATACATCTCCTTTGGGTCAGAGTTTTGAGTAAATTTTGTTAAATTTGTGGCAGATAAATTAAATTTTTAATTTGAACGCTTATAATACACTGATCCTTTTTTTTCAGAAAAAATTTCATTTATTAAAGGGTGTTCCACTGGCTCTCCAGAATTATCCATTATCAAATTTTGTTCTGAAACATATGCCTCATAAGTAATTTCATTGTTCTCGGCAAGCAGATGATAAAAAGGTTGATCTTTTCTCGGTCTAACATCCTTAGGTATAGACCGATACCATTCTTCTGAATTATTGAATTCAAAATCAACGTCATAAATGACACCTCTAAAATTAAAGTATTTGTGTTTTACAATATCACCGATTGAAAATTTAGCCTGTTTTTCGTTCATTTCGATTTAGAATAGTAATATTTATTATAAAATCAATGAAAAAATATTAAATATTAATTAAAATTTTTTTATGATAAATTTTAACTGTGAACAAATCTTTTGTTAAATTCTTAACGGATTTTGGTCCGTTGTTAATTTTCTTCGTTGTCTATTATAAAAGTGGAAATAATTTAATAACAGCCATTCCTCCGCTTATTGTTGCAACAATTATTGCTATAATAATTGTTTACATTTTAGAAAAGCGAATACCCTACATTCCTCTTTTCGGTGGATTGTTAATATCTTTTTTTGGAGGTTTAACAATTTATTTTCAAAATCCTATTTTCATATATTTAAAACCAACCATAATTAATATTGTTTTTGCATTCACATTGTTCATAGGCAAAGTGTTTTTTAAAAAAAATTTTCTCAAAATTTTTTTTAAAGGCTCTCTTAAGCTAGGAGAAATCGGCTGGAATAAATTAATGTATAGATGGATTGGTTTTTTTATTTTCTTAGCTATCTTAAATGAAATTGTTTGGAGAACACAAGGTCAGGAGGCTTGGGTTAATTTTAAAGTTTGGGGTATATTGTCATTGACTTTCGTATTTACTGCTTTTCAAATACCTTTAATTAATAAATACAAAAATGAATAAGCTTAGATTAGTAGTCAATAATAAATTGAATCAAAAAGAAAATTTCTTTGTTAGAAAGGAACTGCAGACTATATTAAACCTCTATGCTCAAAAAGTTTCTTGTGGAGACTGGAAAGATTATAGTCTCTCTATTAACAAAAAAGAAATTTCTTTTGATATTTATCACAGAGCCTCTGAAGTCCCTATTTTCAAAATATCAAAAAATTTAAATCCAAAAAATAAAATTGAAAAATTTTATGTTCTAGATAAAAATAGCAATGTAATTAAACAATCAGAAAATTTAGAAAATCTTATAAATAAAACTAAATGGGAAAAATTAAGACTAGTTAAATAGTTTATCTTCTTTGACCAAAAAGCCTTAAAAGCATTATAAATAGGTTAATGAAATCTAAGTACAATGTTAAAGCTCCCATAACTGCTTTTTTGCCGATAATCTCACCGCTGTCACTTGCGAGATACATGTTCTTAATTTTTTGAGTGTCATAAGCAGTAAGACCAACAAAAATTAAAACACCAAGAATAGAAATTACATAATGCATCATTGTAGATTGCATAAACATATTAACTATTGATGCAATTATGATTCCAATTAAACCCATCATTAAAAATGAACCTAATTTTGTTAAATCTCTTTTTGTTGTGTATCCATAAATACTCATTGCACCGAAAGTTCCTGCTGTAATGAAGAAAACTCGAGCAATACTCATTTGTGTATAGAATATAAATATTGAAGCTAACGATGCGCCCATCAATGCTGCAAAAATCCAAAAAGTTCCTTGCGCTTTGGATGCGCTCATTTTTCTAATTCCAAAACTCATATAAATAACAATTCCTAAGGGTGCTAACATTACTAGCCATTTAAAACCTGAATTAAAAACTAATTCTCCGAATGGATTTGTTAATCCTGTCAAGCCAGTTGATCCCAACCTAATGTCCATACCACCTGAAAACTCAAAAACTATTAGAGAAACAATACCAGTTAACAGAACACCTGATGCCATGAAGTTATAAACCTTAAGCATATAAGCTCTAAGGCCCTCATCTATTACATGCGTCTCCGCAGCAGATGCTTTTGACTGAATATTTTGTTTATTAAATTCCATAATTGAAATTACATATATTGCCATTCTTGCTAATTTTCAAGATGTTTTGTATAGATTGTTTAAATTAATCAAAATAAAAACATGATAAAAAAAAGTTCATTACTATATTGCTTTCTAATCACTTTTATATCGTCAGTGACTTTTGCTGATGAGCCTAAGAGTGCTGGAAAATATAAAAATTGGGAAGCTTTTATTTACACCGATGACAAGGGTAAAGTTTGCTTTGCTCAAACAATACCAAAAGAAAGATCTCCAAAAGCTTTAAAGAGAGAAGCTTCAAGATTATTTGTAACTTTTAGAAAAGCAGAAAAAATTAAGAACGAAATTAGTGTTACAAGTGGACATATATATAGACCATCGTCGGTTACTGCAAAATCAGGTAAACATAAATTTGAACTTTTTTCTCAAGAAAACTTTGCTTGGATACTTGATGGAGAAGAAGAATTTAATTTAATTAAGACTATGAAAAAGGCAAGTAAGTTAGCCATTACAGCAACCGCGAAAAATGGAAATCAAACAAGAGATCTATATTCTATGATGGGCTTTACCAAGGCCTATAACACTGCAAAAAAAAGTTGTGCCTAAAACCAAAAAGAAAAATAAAAAAAAAACCAAAATCATTTTAGCTTACTCAGGTGGTCTAGATACTTCGATTATCCTTAAATGGCTTCAGGAAAATTATCACTCAGAAGTAATTGCCTACACAGCTGATATTGGTCAAAAAATGGATAAGAAAAAAATAATCAAAAATGCAAGAAAATTGGGTGTTAAAAATATTATTATTGAAAATTTAAAAAATACTTTTGTAAAAGATTACGTCTATCCCATGATTAGAGGGCATGCCCTGTATGAAGGAACCTACCTATTAGGAACTTCAATTGCCAGACCCTTAATTGCAAAAAGACAAATTGCTGTTGCAAAAAAATTTAAAGCTTTCGCGGTATCACATGGTTCAACCGGAAAAGGAAATGATCAAGTAAGATTTGAATTGGGATATTATTATTTTGGTCCAAAAATTAAAGTTATTGCTCCCTGGAGAATATGGAAATTAAAATCAAGATCAGATTTAATTAGATATGCAAAAAAACATAATATTCCTATACCTAAAGATAAAAAAGGAGCTCCGCCTTTTTCGGTTGACGATAATCTTTACCACACTTCAACTGAAGGAAAAATTTTAGAAGATCCTAAAAATCAAGCTCCAGAATATATTTTTCAAAGAACTGTTTCGCCAGAAAAAGCTCCGAATAAAGCTTCATACATAACTATTGGATTTAAAAATGGAGATCCTGTTTCAGTGAATAATAAAAAATTATCTCCTGAAAAACTTTTCGAAAAATTAAATATAGCTGCGGGGAGAAATGGTATTGGAAGAGTTGATCTTGTAGAGAATAGATTTATTGGAATTAAATCTAGAGGAATCTATGAAACACCAGGTGGAACTCTTCTAATGATTGCACATAGAGCAATAGAGTCGATCACTTTGGATAAACATACTATGCATAAAAAGGATGAAGTTATGCCAAAATATGCAGAACTAATTTACAATGGTTTTTGGTTTTCGAAGGCTAGATTTAAATTGCAAAAAATAGTTGATCTTAAAAAAAATCAAGTAAATGGATTAGTTAAGCTTAAGTTATATAAAGGAAATGTTACAATTGTTTCAAGACAGACCAAAAGCAAAGCCTATTCCATTAAAAAAGTTTCATTTGAAGAAAATAAATCGTTTAAAAAATCAAAGGTTCAAAAATTTATATCAAGCGCAGCAAGAAAGCTAAGAACTTAGTCTAGATTTATTTTTTTTAAAACATTCAATAGTATTACTAAGTAAGCAAGCAATTGTCATAGGACCGACACCACCAGGAACTGGAGTGATTGCTTTTGCTACTTTTGAAACTTCATCAAAATCAACATCGCCTACCAAACCAGAATCAGTTTTATTAATTCCAACATCAATAACTATTGCATCTTTTTTAACCCAATCTCCTTTAACAAGTTTTGGTCTTCCTACGGCAGCTATAATTATGTCTGCTCTATTACATTCTGCCTTTAAATCTTTTGTTTTCGAATGAGCAATGGTCACAGTACAATTCTCTTTCAAAAGTAGTTGTGTCATAGGCTTTCCGTTTAGATTAGATCTTCCAATGACAACCGCATGTTTTCCGTTCAAATTTTTTTCAATTTTTTTAATCAGCAAATAACAACCCAGCGGGGTGCAAGGAATGCTGCTGTCATACCCTGAGGACAAATTTCCTACATTTACAGGATGAAAGCCATCAACATCCTTAATGGGATCTATGGTTTC
>JAGFWA010000023.1 GCA_017640245.1 Pelagibacteraceae bacterium | reverse complement strand
CTAGATCTTTTAAGTGAATCACGAATCAATTTGCAGAAAAAAATTGAGATTAAGAAAAAATTAGATTTTGGTATGGCAAATCTCGTAGTCGCTATCCCTGATGATTGGATAGACGTTCAAACTATTGCTGATTTAGAAGAGGTATCTTTTGAATTTAGAGATAAAAAAAATACTAGATTACGTGTTGCAACTAAATATCCGAATTTAACTAATGGTTTCCTTGTTTCAAAAGGAGTTACTCAATACAAACTTGTTTCTAGTCTTGGCGCCACAGAAACCTATCCGTTTATTGGGTCATCAGAAATTATTACAGACATAACTTCGAGTGGAAAAACTTTAAAAGACAACAATCTTAGGATTCTTAAAGATGGTTTTATTTTAAAATCTCAAGCGTGCTTATTGTTTTCAAAAAAAAAGGCTGCAAAATTGCAGCCTTTTTTAAATTCATTAAATTGATAGGGATTATATTCGGATTGCCCAATCAAATAACTATTGATTGACACCATTTTATAAAAAAGGTTATTTAATTACTTCAAAACAAATAAGTGATTTTTTTATACTATAGTTCATGAAAAAAATATCTGTCTTAATGACTGTTTACAATACAGAAAAGTATTTAAATGATGCAATAAAGTCTGTTTTAAAACAAACATATAAAAACTTTGAGTTAATAATAGTGGATGATAAATCAACTGACAATTCGAGGAAAATAATTAGAAAATACAAAAGTACAAAAATAAAAAAATTCTTTTTAAAAAAGCATATTGGCCGAATAAAATCTTTAAATTATGCATTAAAAAAAAGCGGAGGTGAATTCATCGCGATTTTAGATTCTGATGATATTTCATATAAAGATAGATTTAAAACTCAAATAAAGTTTCTTTTAAAGAGAGAGAAAGTCATGCTAGTTGCATCAATGATAGATCTCGTTAATGATAATGGAATACAATTCAAGGTTTACCCTTCAAAAAATGAGGTAAAAAATTTTTCAAATATAATTCATTATAAAAATATTTTCCCTTTTTCTACTGTATTATTTAGGAAAAAGATTTTAAAAAAATTAGGAAATTTTTCAAATAATCTAAATTATGCAATTGACTATGATTTTGTTCTAAGGGTAAAAAAAATCTATGAAATTTCTTTAATACCAAAAATACTTGGGCACATAGTTCAGTCAATCGTCTTAAAAGTTCATTGAACATTCATTGCAAAGTTCATTGCAGATTTATAGTACAGACATAAAAAAAGGGCAGTAAAGACTGCCCTTTTGAATTTTTGTTTGAGTAAATTGGGGATTACATTCACACACATAGTACGCCAATACTTGCTTATTTAAGAAGTTCATTGCAAAGTTCATTGAGAAAACCGTTCAATTAGAAAGCAAGTAGAAAGATGACTTCATTGAAGAGTGGGGTTAAAATGGGTTTAATGAAAAAACTATCTATTTGCCTGTTTTTAGTTCTCTTCGGTTTCTCAGCACCTTCTTTTGCTGATCATCAACTTAAAAAATCAAAAGAAGAATCTTTAATTGTTCATAAACAACGCATGAATGAGTTACCGAACAATGCACATGCAATTTGGAAAAATTATAAAAATGAGATTATAAAGAAAGCAAATTCACCAAAAGTTCTAAAGGATAATTCAAAACCAAATAAAAAATTAAAAAAAATAATAAAAAAAAGTGATCTTCTAAGTGTCTTATATTTTAATGGAAATGAGATTGAAGTTAACGAGATTTCTTCAAAAAAAATGAAAGATACTGATTTGATGTATAGCATGTCTATGGCAAAAAGTTATGTGGGATACCTATTGGGTCATGCTGTATGTGATGGTTACATAAAATCTTTAGACGATCCAATTGATAAATATTTAAGTGAAACCAAAGGTACACTTTACGAAGGTGTATCACTGAGAGACTTGAGCAACATGTCTGCCGGAGATGCTTTTTATTTTCAAGAAAAAGGTTATAAAGCAGAGTCACCAAAATCATATGCGATTCCATTGTTGGTGCGAGGTATCCCAATAGTAGAATTTATTAAAAAAACAGAAAAAAAATATCAAAAGAAACAGACTTTTGATTACTCAAATATTCAAACTGACATTGTTGCCAATGCTTTAGATAAAAACATTCCTGGTGGTATTGGTAAATATATGCAGATTAAAGTATCTGAAAGAGCAGGTAACACTGAGGAGATGTTATTTTTTAGAGATAATAATAACTGGGCAATACTTTTTGCATTCCTTTATTCCAGTCGCATGGATTATTTGAAGTTTGGAAAACTTATATATGATGATTGGAAATCAGATTCATGTATTTCTAACTATTTGAAAGAAGTGTTGAACAAAAGTGTTTCTTCAAAAAAGAAAAAAAAAGATGATTATAAAAGATATAGTGCCTTTTTTTGGACGGGAAACAAATCACTAAAATTTAAACACTTGGCATTATTAGGACATGGTGGGCAGAGGATAATTATTAATCTTGACACAGGTGCGGTGTTATCAACTCATTCAATTCGAAAAGATTATAATTTATCAAAAGTTAAAAAAATTGTTTTAAAAAAACTGATCAAATAAATCTTATGTTTCCTATTTTTTCTAATTTTTTTGCTGAAACTTCGTTGTAACTAGAAATAAAAAAAACCCCCTCTAAAACCGTCTTAAAAGTTCATTGAACATTCATTGCAAAGTTCATTGCAAATTTTTACGACAGGCATAAAAAAAGGGCAGTAAAAACTGCCCTTTTTGAATTTTGATTTGGGTTGGAACGATTACATTCGCATTCCATCAAAAATTACCTAAGTAAATAGAGACTTATTTTAAATAGAACATTGCAAAGACATTGCAGATTAGCATTCCCAAAGAACTTTTAACGAAGATGAAGACATTGCAAATTGTTATAAGCAATAAGTAGGGGCGTTCTGTTGCCCGGTGTTAATTACCATTGTCTGCTATTTTTAAAATACTGCCTAAAACCAATACAAAGAATAAGATAAGAAAATAAAATCATTAAAGAATTTACTGAGGTTCCTACTCCTGCAGACTTTAACATCTCAGTAGTTTCAAAATATAGTCTTCCATCATTTACGGCACCAAAAAACCAGATAAAAGGCATTACCTTAGATATTTTAATATTTTGAAATTTTTTATAAATGAAAATTCCAATAACAAGATAGACGATTGATTCTATTGGGAATGCAATGATTGCATAAGTATTCCAGTCATTCACACTTTTAATAATTGTTTCTGCTAATAATGTATCAACAATCAGTACAGCACCATTCGCTGGAATCCACGCAACAAGCCAAACAAAAATATATAAACCTTTGCCAGGATTTTTAGAGGAAATAAATGAATTAAAACTCATATAGATATTAAACCATACTTAAGATTCTATATCAATTTGTAGGGGCGTTCTGTAACTCGGTCGCCTTATTGATAACCTACATTTAACCCCATTTATTGTAAAGTATCTGCTATTAAAAATAAAAAATTTATTAATGGAATGGGAATTCACAGAAGCAAAGAACATTGTTTAGACATTGCAAAGACATTGCAATCGGTAGATACAAAAAAACCCCAAAAGTATTGCTACCGTTGGGGTTTTTGAATTTTGTTTAAGTGTTTTGGTACTTACATTCCCATACCACCCATTCCTCCCATACCACCCATTCCACCAGGAGGCATAGCAGGACCAGAATCTTTGTCTTCTGGCTTATCAGCAACCATTGCTTCGGTTGTAATTAACAAACCAGCAATTGAAGCCGCATCTTGTAAAGCTGTTCTTACAACTTTAGTAGGATCTATAATTCCTTTAGCAAACATATCGCAATACTCTTCATTTTGAGCATCATAACCTTGAGTTGGTTTTTTACCCTCTAAAAGTTTTCCAACTACTACCGATCCATCAACACCTGCATTGGCAGTAATTTGTCTTATAGGAGCTTCCAGTGCTTTTTTTACAATATCTACTCCAGCTTTTTGATCAGCGCCTTTAAATTTTACTTTATCCAAATCTTGAGCGGCATAAAGTAATGCACATCCACCACCAGCCACAACACCTTCTTCTACTGCAGCTCTTGTAGAATTAAGAGCATCTTCAACTCTGTCTTTTCTCTCTTTAACTTCTACTTCTGTTGAACCACCAACTTTAATTACTGCAACTCCACCAGCTAATTTAGCTAATCTTTCTTGGAGTTTTTCTTTATCATAATCTGAAGTTGTTTCTTCTATTTGTTTTCTGATTTGATTACATCTTGCTTCAATGTCAGATTTTTTTCCAGATCCAGCAACAAGCGTGCTGTTATCTTTATCTACTTTAACTTTTTTACAAGATCCAAGGTCATTTATTTTTACGTTCTCCAACTTAATTCCTACGTCTTCGGAGATTACTTGGCCGCCTGTTAATATTCCAATATCTTCAAGCATTTCTTTTCGTCTATCTCCAAAACCAGGCGCCTTAACAGCAACAACTTTTAAACCACCTCTAAGTTTGTTTACAACTAAAGTTGCTAATGCTTCGCCTTCCACATCTTCTGAAATTATCATTAGAGGTCGTCCTGCTTGAACAACAGATTCTAATAATGGAACTATAGCTTGTAAATTAGCCAATTTTTTTTCATGTAACAAAATAAGTGGATTTTCGAGTTCTGTAGTCATTTTATCTGCATTAGTTATAAAATAAGGAGAAAGATAACCTCTATCAAATTGCATTCCTTCTACGACATCTAGTTCTGTAGCAAGCCCTTTAGCTTCCTCAACAGTAATAACTCCTTCATTTCCTACTTTTTGCATTGCTTTTGAAATCATGTCTCCAATTTCTTTTTCTCCGTTTGCAGAAATCGTTCCTACTTGAGCTACTTCATCGTTAGTTTTTACTTTTTTTGATGAAGATTTTATTTTTTCGATAACATGTGCGGTAGCATTATCAAGACCGCGTTTAACATCCATTGGGTTCATTCCAGCGGTAACATATTTGATTCCTTCTCTTACTATTGCTTGGGCTAAAATTGTAGCAGTAGTTGTTCCATCACCAGCTTCATCATTCGTTTTGCTAGCTACTTCTTTAATCATTTGTGCACCCATATTTTCAAACTTATCTTCAAGTTCAATTTCTTTCGCAACAGTTACACCGTCTTTTGTTGTTCGCGGCGCTCCATAAGATTTGTCTAAAACTACATTTCTTCCTTTAGGACCCAGAGTTACTTTCACTGCGTTAGTAAGAGTGTCTACTCCCTTTAACATTTTAGTTCTTGCTTCTGTATCAAATTTTATAATTTTTGGCATTTATGTCTCCTTGTAATAAAATTATTTTCCTTTTGAAATTCCCATTATGTCAGATTCCTTCATAATACTATATTCTTTTCCGTCTATTTTTACCTCTGTACCTGACCACTTACCAAACAATACACGATCTCCAACTTTTACATCCATTTTTATAAGTTTGCCTTCTTCAGTTTTAGCACCCGGACCAACGGCAACAACCTCTCCTTCTTGAGGTTTCTCTTTTGCTGTATCTGGTATGATTATTCCTCCGGATGTTTTTTCTTCACTATCAAGCACCTTGATAAGCACTCTGTCGTGCAATGGTCTAAATTTCATGGAACTCTCCTATAATTTATAATATTGAGAAATATGGTATGTATATAAAATATTTCAAGTGTATGATTGAATAAAATTCGTTGAAAAAAGCTTGAATTTCCTATGAAAATTGAAAAATTGTCTAATTTCTCTAAAATATATGATCAATATGATGTATTTCTGATCGATTTATGGGGGGTTATGCATAATGGTATTAGATTAAATCCAGGAGCAATAAAAACAGTTGAAAATTTAAGCAATAATAATAAAAAAATTATTTTTTTATCTAATGCTCCTCGCCCGGCTAAACAAGTTGTAGGATTTTTAAAAAAGTTAAAAATGGAAGAAAAGTTTTTAAAAAACGTCTTAACCTCTGGAGAGGCAGCCATGAACTCATTAAAAAAAAACAAATTTGGAACTAAATTTTATCACTTAGGACCCCAAAGAGACGATTCATTATTTTTTGAAGTTAAAGAAAACAAAACTACACTAGAAAATTGTGATTTTATACTATGTACTGGCTTATTTGAAAACCAGATGTCAAATTTAGAATATTATAAAAATCTCTTAAAAAATTTTACCAAAAAAAAGTTAGTTTGTACAAATCCAGATTTAATTGTTCATAGAGGAAAGACACAAGAATACTGTGCTGGTAAAATTGCAGAAATTTTTGAAAATCTTGGAGGGAAAGCAATATATTTTGGCAAACCCTACAGAGAGGTTTATCTGTCATGTTTAGACATGAATAAAAGGACTTTGGTAATTGGGGACAACCTAAATACAGATATTAAAGGTGCAAACAATATGAAACTAGATTCTTTATTTATTACTAGCGGTATTCATAAATCTAAAATAAAAAATGACGAGGATATAGAAAAATTATTAAAAAAATATAATGTTTCAGCCAACTATTTTCAAAGTAATTTAACTTGGTAAATGAAAATTTATAGAAATTTTAATATTGAAAAAAAATTTAAGCATTCAGCAATTGCCATTGGTAATTTCGATGGTTTTCACATAGGCCACCAAAGAGTTATTAATAGAGCTAAAAAAATTTCTAAAATGAAGAGAATAAAATTTGGTTTAATTACATTTGAACCTCTTCCTGTAATGTTTTTTAATAAAAACCTCAAAAATTACAGATTAGACAATTTGGATCAAAAAATTTTATCATTAAAAAAATATGGAGTGGATTTTTTAATTATCAAAAAATTTAATAAAAAATTTTCAAATATTTCGGCAAGTAATTTTATTGAAAAGATACTCTATAATAAATTAAAATGTAAATTAATTTTTGTGAGCAAAAATTTCAAATTTGGTAAAAATAGAATTGGAAATATTAGCCTGTTAAGAGACAAAGAAAAAAAATTTTTTTACAAAACAATTATAATAAATCCCTTAAGAAGAAAAACAAAAATAATTTCATCATCTTTGATAAGAAACATGATATCAAAAGGCAAAATTAATCATGTAAATCGTTTATTAAATAGACATTGGACAATTGAAGGTTTTGTAAAGAGGGGTGAGAAAAGAGGAAGAATTATTGGTTTTCCAACCTGCAACCTATGTTTAAAGGATTATATTATTCCCCAACTCGGAGTTTACTCTGCAAAAATTATTATAGATAAAAAAACGCAAAGAAAAGGCATTATAAATATAGGCTATAGACCGACTTTTGATAAAAAAAAGCTTATCCTAGAGGCACATATTTTTGGGTTGAAGAAAAATTTATATGATAAAAAGATTAAAATAATGTTAATTAAATTTATTAGACATGAAAAAAAATTTAGAAACATTCTTGAATTAAAAAAACAGATTGCAAAAGATATTAAAATTGCGAAACAAGTTTAAATGTCAGAAAATAACTTAAATCTTCCAAAAACCTCTTTTTCAATGAAAGCTAATTTGCCCACTAAAGAGCCAAAAATTTTGGAGTATTGGGAGAAAATGAATTTGTATGGGAGATTGAGAAAAAAATCAGCTGGAAAAAAAAAATTCGTGCTTCATGATGGCCCACCCTATGCTAACGGTCATATTCATATGGGTACGGCATTAAATAAAATTTTAAAAGACGTTGTCACAAAATTTCATCAAATGAATAATCAAGATTCAATCTATGTTCCGGGTTGGGACTGTCATGGGCTTCCAATAGAGTGGAAAATTGAGGAGGAATACAAAAAAAAGAAAAAAAACAAAGATGAAGTTCCAACAAAAGAATTTCGAAAAGAATGTAGAGAGTTTGCAGAAAAATGGATTGGTATTCACAAAAAGGAATTTAAAAGGCTAGGTGTTATAGGTGACTGGGAGAATTATTATTCTACCATGAGCTTTGATGCAGAGGCTCAAATTGTAAGAGAGTTGGGAAAATTTCTTTTAGAAGGTAGTCTTTACCGGGGATTCAAACCTGTATTGTGGTCGACGGTAGAAAAAACAGCACTAGCAGACGCTGAAGTAGAATACAAAGATCATAAGTCAAACACTATATATGCCGCGTTTCAGATAAAAAAATCAGATAAGGATTTTTTAAAAAACGCCTCAATTATTATTTGGACAACCACACCTTGGACGATTCCAGCAAATAAGGCTTTGGCCTACAATAAAGATATCAATTATTCTGTTTTAGAACTTGATGACAAAAAGATCATTGTTGCTGAAAAACTAGTCAATTCTGTAGTGGAAAGCTGTTCACTGGGTAAATTTAAAATTTTAAAATCTTTTAAAGGCGATGCGTTTAAAAACATCGTGTGTTCGCACCCTTTTAAAAATCTAGGATATAACTTTGATGTCCCAATGTTTGAAGCAAACTTTGTAACTCTGGAACAAGGTACTGGAATTGTTCATTGTGCTCCTAGCCACGGTCCAGATGATTTTAATTTATGTTTAAAACACGGAATAAAAGCTGTTGAAACAGTCAATAATGACGGCAGATACACAAAGAACATACCTGTTTTTGAGGGAACTCACGTTTTTAAAGCAGATGAAATTATTATAAAAAATTTACAAGAACAAAAAAATCTCTTGGGAAGCGGCACCTTAGTTCATAGTTATCCTCATTCTTGGAGATCCAAAGCACCTCTTGTGCACAGAGCAACACCCCAATGGTTTATTTCAATGGAAAGTCACAAACTGAGAAAGAAAGCTTTAGATGCCATTGATCAGACTGCATTCTATCCAGAAAAAGGAAAAGCAAGAATAAGGGCTATGATCGAAACTCGTCCTGATTGGTGCATTTCGAGACAAAGATCATGGGGAGTTCCACTGCCAATTTTTGTAAACAAAAAAACAAACGAAGCTTTGAGAGATTCTGAAGTTGTGGAAAATATAGCTAAGATTTATGAAAAAGAAGGCTCGGACTGTTGGTTCTATGACGATCCTCAAAGATTTCTAGGAAAAAAATATAAAAAAGAAGACTACATAAAATCAAACGATATAGTTGAGGTTTGGTTTGATAGCGGATCTACGCATTCCTTTGTTTTAGAAAAAAGAAAAGATTTAAAGTGGCCCGCATCAATGTATCTAGAAGGTTCAGATCAACACCGAGGCTGGTTCCATTCGTCCCTCTTAGAATCTTGCGGGACAAGAGGAAGGGCTCCTTTCGACAGTATTTTATCTCATGGTTTTGTTGTTGACGGAAAGGGAATGAAAATGTCAAAATCTTCAGGAAACATTATCTCTCCAGAAGATATTTTAAAAAAATATGGAGCAGACATTCTAAGACTATGGGTTGCCTCTTCCGACTATGCTGAGGATTTAAGAATAGATCACTCTATATTAGAACAGCATGCCGAGTCTTACAGAAAAATAAGAAACACTTTTAGGTTTATACTAGGCAATTTACGAGATGATTTTAGTCCAAAAAACTTTAAAGAAACAAAATATCAAGAATTTCCTGAGCTTGAAAAATTAATTTTACACAAGCTCTATATTTTAAATGCAGAAATCAAAAATAATTTAAAAGACTATAATTTTCACAAACTTCAAAAAGATCTTTTAAATTTCTGTGCACTAGACCTCTCTTCATTTTATTTTGATATAAGAAAAGATGTTTTATATTGTGATGAAACAAGTTCACAAAAAAGAAAATCTTGTGTTGCCTTGCTGAATATAATCTTGGAATGTTTATTAAAATGGTATGCTCCAGTACTTTCTTTTACCACTGAAGAAATTACGGAATTAGCAAAAAAAAATAAAAAAGCAAGTATTCACGAGGAAATTTTTCCCGAAGTTCCAGGCAATTGGAAAAATGACACTTTATATAAAAAATGGGAAAAATTATTATCTATAAGACAACAAGTGAATATTGCTATAGAAGAAAAAAGATCAAGCAAAGTAATTGGTTCGAGCCTTGAAGCCGATGTTGAGATTAGCTTATCAAAACAGGACTTTGATATTTTAAAAGGAATTGACGCGGAAGAGCTTTTTATAACATCTCATGTTAAGCAAAATATTTTGAAAGGAATAAAAAACGAACTAACTGTGGCTGTAAAAAAAGCTAATGGCACAAAGTGTAGTAGATGCTGGAAAATTTCAAAAAAAAAATGTGAGAGAAATCATTGCCCGATAAAATAAAATTAAAAAAAATTGACATCTATAGTTTTGTTTTAATTCTGATAATTTTTTCAGCAGATAGATTGTCAAAAATGTACGTTATAAAATTAATACAAACTCAAGAGAAAGAATTTTTTATATTTGATTTTTTAAACATTACTTTAAACTGGAATACTGGAATTGCTTTCGGTTTATTAAGTTTTAATGCAAACACAATATATCATTTAATATCTGCCTTAATTTTGCTGATAATTATTTATTTAATATATTTAGTGGTTTTGAGTGACAGCTTTGGGAAATTGATGATTTCCTTTATTATAGGCGGAGCAACAGGTAACTTATTTGATAGATTAACATATTTTGCTGTTCCAGATTTTCTTGATTTTCATATTAAAAATTATCATTGGTTTACTTTCAATATTGCTGATATTTTTATTTCCATGGGTATTTTGGTTATAATTTTAAGAGAGTTTATTTTTAAGGAAAAAACATGAGTATTATAAAAAAAAATTTTATTTTTATTTTTATTTTTATTTTTCTAAGCAATTGTCAAGGTTTTAGTGATTTAAAAAAAACAATGACCGGTCAAAAGGTTAATACAACAGATGAATTTTTAATTAAAAAAAAAGATCCACTTATTTTACCTCCGCAGTATGACAAACTTCCTTTACCAAAAAGTAGCGATTTACAAGAAAAAAAAGAGAATACAGTTAAGTCTATTTTGAAAACTGGTAAAAATTCTGAAATTAAAAAAAGTAGCAGTGTGTCGAGCTTAGAAAAAAAAATTCTTGAAGAGTTAAGAAAAAACTAAAATGACTTTTGTTAAGAAGATCAAAGATGAAATTATGGAGGATAAAAATAATTTATTTAAATCTTTCTTACCAAATTCAAAGTATAGTTTTAATTTTCAAAGTATCAAAAAATTCAATAATTTTCAGACAGTGGTTGTAATTGGAATGGGCGGTTCTATTCTTGGGACAAAAGCTATTTATTCTTTTTTAAAACATAAAATTAAA
Organism: Pelagibacteraceae bacterium; assembly: GCA_017640245.1. Lineage (GTDB taxonomy): Bacteria > Pseudomonadota > Alphaproteobacteria > Pelagibacterales > Pelagibacteraceae > Anoxypelagibacter > Anoxypelagibacter denitrificans. Next base: position 1,439 of record JAGFWA010000023.1, on the reverse strand, counting down.
AAAAAATTTGTTTTTATAGACAATCTTGATCAAGATTTTTTAAGTAAAATTAAACAGGAATGTAAATTAGCCAAAACTCTTTTTTTAATTGTTTCAAAATCTGGGAATACAAATGAGACAATTATAAATTCAAGTTATTTTAAATTTTTTTTTAAAAAATCAAATATAATAATTATATCTGAGAATAAAAATAATATTTTGTATAAATTTGCAAAAAGTAAAGGACTTGTTTTTGTTAAACACAACCCATTTATCGGAGGAAGATATTCGGTATTTTCAGAAGCGGGAATGTTGCCAGCTTACTTAATGGGGTTAAACCCAAAGAATTTTAAAAAAAATCTTCCTAAATTTTTAAATAGTAAAAAAATATTATCTAATTCTATAAAGCAACTTTTAAAAATTAAAATTAAAAAATTCAAAGTTGTGATTCTTTTCAATTACGTGCCGGAGTTAAATGATTTCTTATTTTGGCTTCAGCAACTTTTAGCTGAAAGCTTGGGCAAAAAGAAAAAAGGTTTTATACCAGTTGTTTCTAATGCTCCTAAGGATCACCATAGTTTATTACAGCTATATTTAGATGGTCCCAAGGATAAAATTTTTTACGTCTTTAGTTCTAAAAGTAAAAAAAATTTAAAATTAAATTGCGATGTTTTCGGAAAAGAAATGAGTTATTTAAATAAAAAAAGTTACCAAGATGTCAAAGTATCACAAAAAAATGCCTTTATAGAGATTTTAAAAAAAAACAGAACTCCCTTCAGAGAGGTAGTTATTAAAAAATTTGACGAAAATACATTGGGTAAATTATTTTTACTATTTATTTTTGAAACTATTGCACTCGGCAAAATGATGAAAATCAATCCTTTTGACCAACCAGCTGTTGAAAAAGTTAAAGTTTTAACTAAAAAGTTTCTAATTTCAAAAAAATCTTCCAAAAAAAATTTCTGAACGACCATAAATTTTATTTTGGATAATATTTAAGTGTTGATTTATATCCTCAGTGGAGTTTTTTTCTCTATGAAGTATAAAAACATGGTTTTTGTTCATAATATCTTTTTTTTTTAATATTTTGAAAATCTTTACATATGTTTTATTTGTATATGGAGGATCTAAAAAAGCTAAATCAAATTTTTTTTGTAACACTAAATTGTCTAAAAATTTAAATACATCTTGAGAATAAATAATTGCTTCATGAGTGATATTTAAATCTTCAATATTTTTTTTTAAATTTTTTAATGCATATAGATCATTTTCAACAAAAAAAACTCTTGATGTACCTCTGGAGAGGCACTCAAGACCAAATGAACCTGTGCCAGCATATAAGTCTATTACGTTAGAATTTTTAATCTCAATATTAATATTGTTCGAATGATTTAAAATATTGAAAATATTTTCTTTTACACTATTTTTTAAAGGTCTTGTTTTTAAATTTTTAGGAAAAT
>JAGFWA010000022.1 GCA_017640245.1 Pelagibacteraceae bacterium | reverse complement strand
ATTTTTAAATTAATCTATCCGTTCTATTAACATAAAATTTCTAAGCTTTTATTAATTGTTTCAATTTTTTTTTAAAGCGTGCTAAAAATACAACGAATATTATTTTGATAATCTTTCACTATTCTTATTTGTCTAAAATTATTTTCCCTTAAAACTCTTGCAACAGAAAAGTACTGTCCTCTTCCAATCTCCAGAGCCAAAACTCCTTTAAGTTTAAGGATTTCTTTTGATTTGTAAATAACTTTTTTGATAACGTCAAGACCATCATTGCCACCATCTAAGGCAACTTTAGGCTCAAATTTTCTTATGTCATTTGCCAAACGATTTATTTCTCTTTTAACTATATATGGAGGGTTTGACACAACTAAATCAAATTTTTTATTTAAAACTTGATCGACGGATTTATTTAAAAGTTTAACACGATTTTTTAAATTAAATCTATTTAAATTTATCTTGGCATTCAAAACTGCTTTTTTACAAATATCAATCCCAATACCTTTGCTATGATTTAATTCTTTTAGAATAGAAAAAATTATACAACCGCTTCCAACGCCAATATCTAAAAAAAATAGATTTTTATTTTTAAATATTTTTACTATTGGATCAATCAAAAGTTCAGTTTCTGGACGAGGGATTAAAGACTTCTTGTCTACGAAAAAATCTTCACTTCTAAATTCTTTTCTTGCTATAATGTAAGCTACCGGTTCCTGTTTTAGTCTTCTAGAAATCAACGACCTAAATTTTATAATATTTTCATTACAAACTTTATCTTCCTTGATTAAAAGTTTTTCTCGAGAAATTTTTAAAATATATGAAAGAATTACTTCAGAATCAATTCTGTGACTGATAATTTTTTTACTTCTTAAAATATTTGATCCAAAATCTAAAAGTTGTGTGGTCTTCATTTTAAGTGAGATTTTTTAATTTTAAATCTTGATCTTTTAATCTAAGGTTCTCATTCATTTCCTCATGAATTTCTCCACTTAAAAATTCGTCTAATTTATGTAGTGTAAAATTAATTCTATGATCAGTAATCCGTCCTTGAGGAAAATTATATGTTCGTATCCTTTCTGATCTATCGCCCGATCCAATTTGACTTCTTCTATCGCTAGACCGTTTTTTCTCTTTTTTTAATTTTTCTGACTCATACAGTCTTGCTCTTAAAATTTTTAATGCTTTAGATTTGTTTTTATGCTGAGATTTTTCATCTTGTTGTGTAACAATAATACCTGAGGGAATATGAGTTATCCTAACAGCGCTATCTGTAGTATTAACAGACTGTCCTCCTGGCCCACTTGATTTAAAGACATCAATTCTTAAATCTGAATCATTTATTTTAACATCCACATCTTCTGCTTCGGGTAATATTGCAACTGTTGCCGCAGAAGTGTGTACCCTGCCTTGGGTTTCGGTAGTAGGAACTCTCTGGACTCTGTGAACTCCTGACTCATATTTTAAATAAGAATAAATGTTATCCCCTTTAACCGAGAAGATAACTTCCTTGAATCCTCCGGCCTCACTTTTAGAGATGCTTATTATTTCTATTGTCCATCCTTTTTTCGAGCAAACTTTCTCATACATACGGAATAAATCTGCCACAAATAATGTAGCCTCTAGTCCTCCTGTTCCTGCTCTTATTTCAACTATGGTATTTTTTTCGTCATCTTTATCTTTGGGCAACAAAAAAATTTTTAGTTTTTTTTCATGGTTAGCTTTTGTTACTTCTGCAGTTTCTAACTCCTTCTGTGCAAGCAAAATCATTTCTTTATCATTAGTTTTATCATCAATAAGATTACTTAAATCTTTTTTATTTTTCTCAAAATTTAAATATTCTTTTGCAGGATTTATAATATCTTTTAAATCTGAATACTCTTTTGATTTCTGAGCAAATAATTTAGAGTCAAATTTACCAGAGGATAGCTCTTTTTCTAAAGAATTATATCTTTCTATAATTTTTTCCACTTTTTTGATGGGTATCATGAAATTTAATTTCTTTTCTCTTTAATTTTTGACTCAACTAAATCGACAACTTTATTAATGATATCTTTGCTGGCAACTTTTTGATGTGATATCCCGGACAGATAAAGTAAATTATTTCCATCCCCGCCTCCCGTTAAACCAATATCTGTTTGGGAAGCCTCTCCAGGGCCATTAACCACACATCCAATAATTGATAATGTTAAGGGTGTTTTTATATGTGATAATTTATTTTCTAATATTTTAACAGTTTCAATTACTGGAAACGCTTGACGTGCACACGAGGGGCAAGAAATAATTTGAACTCCTCTAGATCTTATTCCTAAAGCTCCCAATATTTCAAAACCAGTTTTAATTTCTTCGATAGGATCGGCCGATAGTGAAACTCTGATTGTATCACCAATGCCTTTCATAAGAAGACCTCCGATTCCAATTGACGATTTTATGCTTCCTGTAAAAAATCCTCCTGATTCAGTAATTCCTAAATGCAATGGATAATCACATGAGTTTGATAAAATTTCATATGCTTTCATTGTCAAAAAAACATCTGAAGATTTGACACTTATTTTGAAGTTAAAAAAATCATTGTCCTCTAAAAATTTAATATTATAGTTTGCGCTTTCAACTAAAGCTTCCGGACAAGGCTCTTTGTATTTTTCTAAAATGTTTTTTTCTAAAGATCCCGCATTTACTCCAACCCTTATTGCACAATCATGATCTTTGGCGGCCTTAATAACATCTTTTATTCTTTCATTAGAACCAATATTTCCTGGATTAATTCTTAAACAGCTTGCGCCTGATTTTGCAGATTCGATTGCCCTTTTATAATGAAAATGAATGTCTGCAACTATTGGAATATTAGTTTCTTTAACTATATTTTTTAAAGCCTTTGTAGAATCTTCGTCAGGGCAAGATACTCTAACAATATCTGCGCCTGCTTCTTGTAACTCACCAATCTGTTTTATTGTTGCCTTGGTGTCTGTAGTAAGTGTATTAGTCATGGATTGTACGGAAATTGGAGAGTCACCACCAACACTAATGTTTCCAACTTTTATTTTTTTTGTTTTCTTCCTTATTATTTTTCGGTATGGCCTTATTTCCATTGTTTAATCTAAGTCAAAAGTCGTATGCAATTTTTTAACAGCTTTCAAAGTATCATCCTCGCTTATGATTACTGATAGTTTTATTTCTGAAGTAGAAATTGCTAAAATATTAATATTTTCATCAGCTAATGCTCTAAACGTTTTGAATGTCACCCCAGGAGTCGTTACCATCCCGGCACCAACAATTGAGATTTTTGAGACTTTGTCGTTATGACTTAAATTCTTAAATTTAATTTTTTTATTAGAATTTATCGTGTTTAGTGTTTTATTAAAATCGTTTCTTTTAACCGTAAACGTTAAGTCAGTTGTTTTTCCATCTGATGATACATTTTGAATAACCATATCAACATTTATTTGATTTTTATCAAGCGGTTCGAATATATCAGCTGCTACACCAGGTTTATCTGGAACGCCAATTAATGTAATTTTTGCATCATTTTTTGAGTAAGCTACACCGGTAACCATTTTGGTGTAATCTATATTTTCTTCACTAAATATTTTTGTCCCTTTTCTGTCGGTAAATGTTGACCTTACTTGAAGTGGAATATCATACATCTTTGCCGTTTGAATTGCCGAAGCTTGCATCACTCTTGCGCCTAATGAAGCAAGTTCAAGCATTTCCTCATATGAAATTTTATCAATTTTTTTTGCTACCGGTACTTTGTTAGGATCGGTAGAGTAAACTCCATCAACGTCTGTATAAATTTCACAGCTATCAGTATTAAATATTTTTGCAATAGCTACCGCTGAAGCATCTGAACCTCCTCTTCCAATTGTAGTTATATCACCAGATGATGAGATGCCCTGAAAGCCAGGAATAATTGCAACACCTCCTTCAGACAAATAAGTATTTATGTTTTCCACATTAATATTTATAATTCTTGAGTTTGTATTATGTCCTGTTGTTAAAATAGGTATTTGCCAATTCATCCAGGATTTAGATTTAACACCCAGCTCGTTTAAGGCTCCAGCCATCAAAGCGCTTGTAACTTGCTCTCCAGATGACAATAAAACATCGAGCTCTCTTTTATCAAATTTATTAGATATGGAATTAGACTGACTAATTAATTCATTGGTTTTTCCGGCCATTGCAGAAACTACAACTATTATTTCATTGCCCTGGGAATGTTCTTTTTTTACAATTTTTGCAGCATGTACAATTCTTTCAATCGAACCTACTGATGTTCCTCCAAATTTTAATACTTTTTTTGTCATAGTTAGAGTTTAATATATTATTAATTAAGTTAAAATTAAGTTATTTAAAATATAATTAAGAAATTAATGAGTACAGTAAATAAAGAAGAAATTCAAAAGTTTTCAAAACTTGCTGATGAATGGTGGGACGTTAATGGAAAGTTCAAACCTTTGCATGCTTTTAACCCTATTAGAATTGAGTATATAAAAGAAAAATGCATTTTCCATTTTGAACTTAATAATCTCAATGACAAACCCTTGTCCTCCATAAAAGTATTGGATATTGGTTGCGGAGGTGGGCTTGTCAGCGAACCTATGTATAGGCTAGGAGCGGAAGTCACAGGCCTGGATGCCTCTTTAAAAAATATTAATGTGGCAAAATTACATGCAAAGAAAAATAATCTAAAAATTAGATATCTTAATTCGTCACCAGAAAAAAAAAATTTGAATGAAAAATTTGATGTAATATTATGTTTGGAAATAGTAGAACACATTCAAAATTTAGATATATTTCTAAAAGCCTCAAGTGAATTGTTGAAAAAAAATGGTATAATTTTTATAGCCACAATTAACAGAACATTTCAGTCTTATTTAAAAGCTATTGTTGGCGCTGAATATATTTTAAAATGGTTACCTGTCGGCACACATGAATGGAATAAATTTTTAAAACCAGATGAAATTGAGAGTCAATTAACCAATTTAAATTTTAATAAATTGAGCTTAGACGGATTTCAATACAATATTCTTACAAAAAAATGGATTAAAAGTCAGGACTGTTCTGTAAACTATATAATTGCTTATGAAAAAAATTAATTTTTTTTATTATCTATCCAAGGAATCGCTGTAAGCTCTATTCCTTCTTCCTCTAGTTCTTGAGTTTCTTCTGGAGTTGCCTTGCCATATATATTTTTGTTTTTTCTTTTGTCATAATAAACATTTCTCACTTCTCTTGGAAAATTATTTCCAACATATTCAAAATTTTTCTCAACAAAATTTCGCATTTTTAATAAATCTTTTTGAATTTTTTTTATATATTTTATTGATTTTTTATCCTTCTGCTTCTGTTCTTGACTTAAAACATTGGGGGCCATAATTGATTTTTCGATAGATTTGGTTTTACAAAAAATACATTCTATCATTTTTTTTGATTTTAATTTCTCAAATTCTTTTGAATCCGAGAACCAGCTTTCAAATTCATGCTTATGTTTGCATTTTAAATTATATTTAATCATTTATTAAAATCTAATTATTATACTTCTCTTTTCAAGTATTAACTTCTATAATCGGCATTAATATCAACATAATCTTTAGTAAAATCACAAGTATAACAGTCAAAAGATGCTTGGCCCAGTTTAAGGTTAACTTCGATTGTTATTAAATCTGACGTCATATATTCCTTTAACTTTTCTTCGTTATATTCCTCTGAAATTTTTCCCTTTTCTGCAACTTTGAATGTGCCTATTTTAATTTCAATTTTTTCCGGTACTATTTTTTCACCAGACTTTCCTATGCCCATAATAATTCTTCCCCAATTAGGATCCTCTCCTGCCATCGCAGTTTTAAATAGAGGAGAATTTGCAATTGAAAATCCTATATTTTTTGCCATGTATTGTGATTTGGCATTAATAATTTTAATATTAATAAATTTTTTTGCACCCTCTCCGTCACCTACAATTTGTTTTGCTAAGTTAAGAAGTAATTTTTGAAGAGCCCTTTCAAAATCTTTAAGTTTGGGATCCAAAACATTATATATTTTTCCAATTTTTACTTTATTGGTAGCAAATATTGCCACCATATCATTTGTTGAGGTGTCGCTATCAACTGTTATCGCATTAAAAGTATTTGCGACAGCTTTTTTTAATAAGCTCTTTAAATAAACCGAAGGAATGTCTGCATCAGTAAAAACAAAAGCTAACATGGTAGCCATATTAGGTGCAATCATTCCTGAACCTTTTGCAATTCCTGAAAGTTTTATAGCTTTATTCCCAATTTTACATTCTTCATATGCTAATTTAGGTCTGGTATCTGTTGTCAGAATAGACGATGCCGCTTTAAACCAAATAAACTTATTATGATTATCTTTTAATTTTTCCACTAAAAATGGGATGTGCTCTTTAATCTGTTGAGTGGGATATTTTTCTCCAATTACTCCTGTCGATGCAAACAATATCTCATTTGGCTTAATTGCTTGGTTCGTTCCACCTTCCTTCTGAGATTCTCTCAAGGTTAAAACTCTAGATAAATTTTTAGATATATTTTCCAGAGCTTCTTGCCCCTGTGAACCGGTAAATGTATTTGCATTTTTTGTGTTTACCATTAAAGCTTTAATTAAACTTTTTCTTATTTTTCTGTTCCAAGTTATTGACTCTGAACAAATTGAATTATTTGTGTATACGGCTCCGTAATTTGCCCCTTCTTTGAAATAAAATAAACATAAATCGTCCCTGCCCGTACCATACAAATCAGCTGAAACAGCGGAAATCTCCAATCCCTCAATTTGCTTAAGTTCCTGAAAATCACCCATTTTTGATAATTTAGGTTTGTCTGTTAAAAAATTTTTAAGGTTTATTGTCATGCAAATACTTTATTTATCACTATATATATATGAAATTAATAATTATATAAATTTTACTTATGAATTTTATAGCCAAGACACTAAATAAATTATTTAAAAGCGCCAATCAACAAGAATTAAATAAAATTAAGCCAATCGTAGCTAAAATTAACGATTTGGAGAAAGATTTCTTAAAATTTTCAGCTGAAGATTTTGTTCAAAAAACCGAACAATTGAAAAAAAATATAGCCGAAGGAAGAAGCCTGGAAGAGATTCTTCCAGAGAGTTTTGCTTTGGTTAGAGAGGCGGCAAAACAAACTCTTAATGAAAGACACTTCGATGTTCAATTAATGGGAGGTGTAGTTCTTCATCGAGGAAATATAGCTGAAATGAAAACCGGAGAAGGTAAAACTTTAGTTTCAACTCTACCTGCATATTTAAACGCCCTTAAAGGGAAAGGTGTTCATATAGTAACTGTAAACGATTATCTTGCTAAGCGAGATTCAGAATGGATGGGTAAAATTTACAATCATTTAGGTCTAAAAACTGGATGTATTACAAATGAATTAGATGACATAGAAAGGGAGCAAAATTACAATTCGGATATCACTTACGCAACAAATAATGAGCTTGGTTTTGATTATTTAAGAGACAACATGAAATATAGCTTTTCCGAGATGGTGCAAAAAAACAGAGATTTTTGTATAGTTGATGAAGTTGATAGTATATTAATTGACGAGTCTAGAACTCCGCTTATTATCTCTGGCGGGATAGAAGATAGATCAGATCAATATTTTCTTGCAAATAAATTCATAAATGTACTGGAAAAGAAAGATTTTGAGTTAGATGAAAAAAATAAAAATGCAATTTTAACAGATGTAGGAATTGATAAAATTGAAAAAATGTCTGAACAGTCAGGTATTTTAAAAAATAACAATTTTTATGATCCACAAAATTTAGATTTAGTTCATCACATAAATCAGGCCTTAAAAGCAAATTTTTTATTTCAAAAAGATAAAGACTATATTGTCAGAGATGGCAATGTTCAGATCATTGATGAATTTACTGGAAGAGCTTTAGAGGGAAGAAGATTTTCTGACGGTCTACACCAAGCTATTGAAGCTAAAGAAAATGTTGATATCCAAAAAGAGAGTCAGACTTTAGCTTCAATAACATATCAAAACTATTTTAGATTATACAATAAACTTTCAGGAATGACTGGGACGGCTTTAACTGAGGCGGAAGAATTCTTTGATATTTATAAATTAAATGTCGTAAGCATTCCAACAAATGAGAAAATGATAAGAAAAGATTTTAACGATCAAATTTTTAGGACTGAGAAAGAAAAAAATTATGCAATATTAAAAAAAGTTCAAGAATGTCACAACAAAGGTCAGCCGGTTTTAGTTGGAACTACTAGTATTGAAAAATCAGAAAAAATTTCAAACTTACTTAAAAAAAACAAACTTGATCATAATGTTTTAAATGCAAAACATCATGAAAAAGAAGCAAAAATTATCGCTGAAGCAGGAAAGATTAGTATGATAACTATTGCTACAAATATGGCTGGAAGAGGAACTGATATTCAACTAGGGGGTAACAAAAATTTTATAATTGCAAATGAAAACAAAACTTCGGAACAAATTAATAAAATTAAAATTGATAAAGAAAAAGTTAAAAGCTTTGGCGGCTTACACATTGTGGGAACAGAAAGACATGAAAGTAGAAGAATAGATAATCAGCTTAGAGGTAGGTCGGGAAGGCAAGGTGATCCAGGTTCATCTATTTTTTATATAAGCTTAGAAGATGACTTAATGCGAATATTTGGAGCAAAATCTATAGATGGTATGCTTAAAAAATTAGGTCTAAAAGAAAATGAGTCTATTGATCACCCTTGGATCAATAAAGCTATAGAGAGAGCGCAACAGAAAGTTGAAGCTAGAAATTTTGAAATTAGAAAAACGCTTCTCAAATTTGATGATGTTATGAATGATCAGAGACAGGTTATCTTTGGTCAAAGACTCAAGATACTTAAAGCAAATAAAATTTCGGAAATGATTTACTCATTTTTAACTGAAATTAATAATAATCTAGAAAGAACACACGAAAATTACAAAAACAGTAATGATTTAAAAATATTTTCCAATGAAGTTAAAATAAATTTTGGAAATATTTTTAACGAAAGTCAGATTGAAACCTTTGCAAAAATGGAAAAAAAAGAACTTATTCAAAAAGTGAACAATTTTTTTGATGAAAAAAGACAAGAACGTATAAAACTTCTAGGGGAAAAGGAAAACAATGAAGTAGAAAAAAGAATTTTTTTACAAATTTTAGATTTTTTATGGAGATCTCACCTGCAGTATTTGGAACAATTAAGACAAGTTATTGGTTTAAGAAGCTATGGACAAAAAGATCCTTTGGCCGAATTTAGACGAGAAGCTTTCGAGCTTTTTGAAAATTTGTTATTTAAAGTCAAAACTGAAACAATAAAATTTTTAATGAATCTTAAAGTTGTTATTGAAAAAAAAGAAGAACAAACAAAAAATATTCCTATAGAAAAAAAGAAGAAAATTTCTCGAAATGATCCTTGCACTTGTGGCTCTGGAAAAAAATACAAACACTGCTGTGGAAGAGCAGCTTAATTTCTAATGTAAACTATCTTTTTCCTGGCCAATTTTGGCTTCCCTAGTGTTTGGATTGAAAGACTCAGTAAACGGTATTGGAACAACTACTGCATCAACTGGTTTATTAGAATATTTTTTTGGTAAATGAACTTTATATTTTTTACCAAAATTACCAATCGGAAATCCATTACTACTCAAATTCCCCTCATACGGAACGTAACCCATCGCGATATTTTTCCTTTTTTCAGGATGATACCAAGGCGAAGTAACATAACCTACTGGCTTCCCTCCATCCGAATTTGAAATTAACCAAAAATCTGGAGCATATTCTTCAATTGGATTTCCTCCCATTTCAAGTCCAACCAATTGAAGCTTATAGGGCTTGTCTCCATTTTTAAGTTGTTCTTTAATTTTATGTAAAGCTTCTTTACCAACATAGTCTGCTTGCTTGTTCCACTCTCCTTTTCCTGACAAAGAAACTTGATAGCCTAAGTTACATTGGAATGGATTGTGTTCTTGGTCCATATCTTGACCCCAAGATAAAATTCCTGCTTGAATTCTTCTGTGGTGAGCAGGAGCTATTACCATAAGTTTATGTTTTTTTCCCGCTCGAAGTACAGCGTTCCACATATCTTCTGCATATAAAGTTGCGTTACGAAGATAAATTTCGTAGCCAGCTTCACCAGAAAATCCTGATTGTGAAATCACGCAACTTCTGCCACCTACTTTCGCTTCCGCCAAACCGTAAAATGGTATGTTGTCCATGTCTACCTGATCCCCAATTAAATCCTTCATTAATGCTTTTGCTTTCGGCCCTTGAATTTGAACTGGACATGTATCTATTTCATCAATTTCTATATTGAATCTTTTGTCTGCATTAATGCCTTGCAAATACATGCCAATATCAGAATCTGACAAACTAAACCAAAATTCGTCATCAGCTAATCTCATTAAAACTGGATCGTTAAGAACTCCGCCTTTATAATTACAGAGAACAACATAACGTCCTCTCATTGTTGAAATTTTTGTTGCATCGCGTGTAATGACATAATTTATAAATTTTTCAGCATCAGGTCCCTTAACACGAATTTGCCTTTCTACAGCTACATTCCACATTGTTACATGATTTTTTATTGCTGCATATTCGACCATTGCACCACCTTTTTCCGGCCTTACATATCCTCTTGGATGATAAACACGATTGTAAACAGTCGCCCTCCAACATCCTGCTTTCATCGACAAATGCCAGTATGGAGATTTTCTTACACGTGTTGAAATTAGCATTTCTACTTTTGTTGGTCCGCTTTGTCTTAAGTTATAAGGCACATGTCTATCTGATTGATCTACAGATGTATTGTGTTTCACTTTATTATAATCTACTTTTTCATTTTTGAATGAAACTGATTTTACTTTTTTAATTTTTTTCTTTTTAGGCATAATTATTCTCCATTAACCATTTGTTTGTTTCTTTAAGTCCGCCAAAAGTATAAATATGAAAATTATTAGTTGTTCCTTTCAATTTTTCGATTATATCGTTTGGATCTCTTGGTTTTAATAAATCTAAAGCTTTGGTTACATTAGATTTCAGAAAATTAATTGAATTTTTTGTTCCAACAATATTTGCAAATTTTAATAGACTGCTTATTTTTAGAGGGCCAGTAATTCCAACATGAACTGGTAAAGTTTGTTTTGAAATAAATTTAGCTATTGATTCGGCGTCTAGTAACCATTGAGTAACTATATAGTCTGCGTAGGGTTTTTTTTCGATCATAGCTTTTTCTAAATCCGAATCGGATATATCAGGGGACCCATCCGGATGTCCAGCAATTCCTATCTTTAATCCTTCAAATAATCCTGTCTCTAATAATTGTAATGAACAATGATAATCGCCAATAGGTTGAGAGCTGCCCCCTATTACTAGGGCTTGTTTAACCCCCCCGTCTTTACATGAGTTTACGTAATCTTTTAATTCTTCCAAATTTTTTATTGAGCGAGCTGGAAAATGAGGCACCGGATTAAAACCAGATTGAACGAGCTCCACTGCTTTCTTGGCTACTTCCTTAAAATCATTTCCATGCAGCATAGTAATGTAAACATCTTTAACTTTAGGCAAGGTGGATAAATCTGTTTTCACCGTTATCTCTATCGAAAAGTTCATAATCTCCGGGATATATCAGGGGACTTTTTGGGTGTCTAGAATTTTCGATGATTGTTGAGATCAGATATAATAAGTTTAAGCCCTAAAAATGAACATCAGTGTATTTTGGGCAATTATTTTTGCGACTTTTTTACATGCTTTGTAGAATGGCATGGTTAAATCTCACAAAGACAAAAGGGCCTTTCACGATTTTTAAGACTGTATCAATTTTAGTTATCTTTGTAGGGATTGTTTTAATTGAATTTTTGTAATCTTTTCTTTTTAAGAAAAATTACGTTTTCAGCATCTTTGATAGCTAAATCAGTATCAGCATAACGAACGACAGATCGGTTAAATTTTTGTTGCTTCTCGTATGTTCTATTTTGTTTTGCTTCGATATATCTTCTTTTTAGAATTTGCTTTTGAATCCGGAATGTTATGTTTGCATAATCCACCCTCTCAGTTCTCCAGCCCATTAATCTTTTTATATAATTCAAAATCATATCTATCCACCTTCTTTACTTTGCTAGATGCAGGCCCCTTAAGAGATTATGGATCACAGTAGCTATGCGTACTGCGGAAAAGTAAGTGAACCCGCACCTAACAAATCAGATTTTCACAAAACCCAGATATAGAATAACCTGTCTGAATCGATCATTATTGATTTAAGTCAAAAATTTGAAAATCAACTAAAAGAGTTACAAAATGGAGATATCTGACTTGTTTTATATACTTCTTCCGTTGGTAGCTTTTTTATACGCATCTGTCGGTCACGGAGGTGCTAGTGGTTACCTTGCTCTTATGGCAATATTTGGGATATCCGTTAGCGTAATGAAACCAACCGCATTGATTTTAAATTTATTTGTTGCGGGCGTTTCTTTTTATTATTTTTATCAATCGAAACACTTCAAATGGCGTTTATTTTATCCTTTTGCCATTACATCTGTTCCTGCAGCTTTTTTGGGTGGACTAATAAACATAAACATTACGCTATACAAACAAATATTAGCGATACTACTGTTGTTTTCAATCTTTCGTCTTTTAGGATTTTTTGGCAAAGAAAGCAAGTCAATAAAGGAACTAAAACTTTGGCAAGGGCTGGTTATAGGAGCTATAATAGGCTTATTTTCAGGAATGATAGGTATTGGTGGTGGCATCATTTTAAGCCCTGTAATTTTGTTGTTTAAGTGGGGGAAAATGAAGTCAACAGCAGCAGTTTCAGCCTTATTTATTTGGGTTAATTCAGCAGCAGCTCTTACGGGAATCTT